>CACMOZ010000003.1 GCA_902615435.1 uncultured Pelagibacteraceae bacterium | reverse complement strand
AATAATCTTTTAATATCAAATTTCTTATCAACTCAGAGCTTTTTGTTCCACCAGGTTCTCTGGTTAATATAGTGTCTATCTTTTTTTTTTTTAATTTGTTAAATAGTTTTTTGCTTTGATAGGATTTTCCACAACCCTCTACGCCTTCAAAAACAATAAAAAAGGGTTTTTTTTTATACATCTCCCCAAATCAAATAATTTAAAGAGGTTAATAAACTTTTAAAAAAATTAACTTTTTTTAAATCCTCTGCAGCATATAATGGTAAAGTTTTTAAGATTTTATCTTTCATCTTTACATCTATATTGGCAATTTTTTCGCCTTTTGAAACTGGAGCTGAAATTGGACCATTATAATTTAAAGAAATAGTTAAATTAGTTATATCTTTTTTATTTATAGTTACGTGATAGTCCTCTTTAGTGGTTACCTTTATTTTATTTTTTTTACCTAACCATGTATCTAAATCAAAAAATGTTTGGTCTTTTTTTGATATCTCAAAAGTATTTGTGTTTCTAAAACCCCAATTAAGTAATTTAAGAGACTCTGAGCTTCTCAGATTTTTTGTATTAAAACCAGAAGCGACAGCAATAAGACGCCTATCTTTTTTTTTCATGGAGCTTGCTAGAGAATATTTCTCAACTGCTAAATATCCTGTTTTAACACCGTCAACACCCACGTTTTTGTATAATAAAGGATTTCGATTTCCTTGTTTAATTGGATCTCCTCCAGTTCTATCCCATGTAAAAGTTTTTTCTGCAAATAATTCATAATAAATTGGGTAATTCTTAATTAAGTATTTAGACATAATAGCAATATCCCTTACTGTTGAAACGTTATCAGGATCATTAATGCCTGAGGAATTGGTAAAATTCGTTGAAGTCATACCAATTTCTCCAGCTTTCTCGTTCATCATGTCAGCAAAATTTGACTCTGATCCAGCAATACCTTCTGCTAAAGCAACGCACGCATCGTTACCTGAAGCAATAATTATTCCTTTAAGAAGATTTTCAACAGAAACTTGATCATTAATCATGATAAACATCGATGAGTACCCTGCCTGAGATAAACGCCATGCATTTTCAGAAATTGAAAACTTATCATCTAATGAAAGTTTGTTATTTTTAATTAAATCAAAAGCAATTATAGCTGTCATAATTTTAGTCATTGAAGCAGGATATATTTGAGAATCAGGATCTAATTCATATAAAATTTCATCTGAGTGATAATCGACTAATATTCCTGTCCTTGCTTGAATATTAGGATTTGCTACAACAGCACTATTCAAACAAAAAATAATAATTAAAAAAAAGAGAAATTTATTCATTAATAAATACATCTAACTCCTCGAATCCATAGTTTATTAGCTTAATGTAATCATTTTTTAACAAATTAACAGAAGTATATGGACCTAAAATAACTTGTGTCTCTTTGTTATTAATTTTTTTAATTTTAGGTTTTTTATTATTTAAATTTGGCAATTCTTTAATGATTCTTTGACTTAAAAATTTTGCTGTTTCTATAGAGTAAAATGATGCTATATGTATAAATATTTTATCTACATCATTATTTTTTTTAATTTTATTTTTAGATATATTTGAAATTTTAACAGATGCTACGGGAGCTTTGGAAGGTATTTTTTTTTCTTCATTATAGATTTTTGCTTTTTTAGCAACGAATGATTTATTTTTTTTAATCTCTATTATTTCTAAAATAGGTAAATCAGAATTTAAATCAAGTTTTTCTGCAACAGCCTGGGTGATTAATATTTTGTAAAATTCTGGATATTTTATTCTTTTAATATTTTTAAGAATTAAACTTTGCTGGTTTTTTGGATTAATGATCTTAATCAACGTACCAGTTTTAAGGTTTTGATGAGAAACTTGCATAACATTATTATCTAATTTTGCTCTAATAGTTTTATTCTCATAATCGGAATTATTGTAGATATATGCAAAACCTTTTGCTGTATAAGGGTCCTTTAAATTTATAGTAACTAACTGTGGGGAACAAGACAAAACTAAAAAAAAGGAAATAAAGATTAATTTAGATTTCATTTTTAAAATTATTTTTTAATGTACATACAGCAAGAGCAAATCTTAACGATCTATTCCAATTTAAAATCTTTTCATAATTTTCAAATATTATAAATGCAGGAGAAAAAGTTTCTGCTCCAGGTATTATGTCTTTATCAGGAATGATAATTGCTGCCATTAAATTATCATACTTTTTAGAGTTATCATGATTATTTATATATCTTTTTAAAAATTTAAATTTTTTTTTATTTTTGATATTTCTAGCCGAAGAATTTAGATATTTTTTAGGTATATTGTCTTTCAACTTAATTTTATAAAAACAAGGTTGATTTTTTTTCCACCCTATAGTTTTTAAATAATTTGCAGCTGAAGCAAAAGAGTCTTCGATTTTCTTTAATTCAATTGTTTCATTCTCATTATAATCAATTGCATAATTTCTAATTGTTCGAGGCATAAATTGAAAATTTCCAAAAGCACCGGCCCAAGACCCATAAAGAATATCCTTTTTTATAATATTTTTATCTACAAGTTTTAGTAAAATTAGTAATTCTTTTGTAAAAAATTCACTTCTACGTTTATCAAAACTTAAAGTTGCAAGTGAGGAAATAATATCCATTTTACCCAAATATTTTCCAAAATTAGTTTCGATGCCCATTAATGCTAACAATAATTCTTTTTCTACTTGAAAATCTTTTTCAATTGTTTCAATAACTTCTTTTTCTTTTTTATATAATTTCAGTCCATCCTTGACTTTTTTTTTTGAGGTTCTTTTTTTTATATATGTAAATGTATCCTCATAAAATTCAGGTTGATAACGATCATATTCAATTACTTTTGGTAAAAATTTTGCCTCAGACATTATTTCTCTTACAATATTTTCTGAAATTCCGGCATTAATAGCTTTTACCTGAAATTTTTTTAACCATTTATTGAAGTCTTCGTTGGCAGAAGAATTTACGATTAATATACAATATAAAAAAAAAGAGCTGAGAGTTAATTTAAACATTTTACTAATTATCATAATTAATAAGTATTAACTAGTTTAACATTATTCCACTTATTTATTGTTATTTATTCCCTTTGATAGTATTAAAGAACCTAATTTTATTTTAAGGAGAGGTGGCTGAGCGGTTGAAAGCACTGGTCTTGAAAACCAGCAACGGGGCAACTCGTTCGTGGGTTCGAATCCCACCCTCTCCGCCATTAAAGCTTATATCCTTTAAAAATTTTAGCTACCTTATTTTCATCAATTTTTTTTTCAACAATATCGTAATTATAAAAATTTAAGATTGTTTCATCCTCAAAATTCAAAAAAATTTCTAGTTCATTTAAATAACTTTCATTAAAGTTGTTGATATGTTTATTAACAAAAGAACTTAATAATATATCCATTTCCTTCGTACCCCTATAACCAGCACGATAAATTAATTTTTTTTTAAAAATTTCTAATTTATTGTTCATAAAATTATATTATACATAATTTGATCGGTTTAATGAAAAAAGATTTTTTATTTAGTGAAATTAACAAATTAAAGGGTGTTGGGCCTCAATTATCCAAGTATTTAAAAAGAAAAAGGATTGAAAAAGTAAAAGATATTATTCTAAATTTGCCTTACTCAGAAACAGATAGATCTAAAATTGTTAAGTTAAATCATCTTGAAATAGGTAAAATTCAATCAATTAAAGTTTTAGTAAAAAAATTAAACTTTCCAAGAGTGAGGAATCTTCCAAATAAAATTGAATGCGAAGATGAAACCGGAAAAATTGAAATTGTGTATTTCAATAGTCGTGAAGGATATCTAAGAAAACTTTTTCCATTAAATAAATTTGTAATTGTAAGTGGTAAAGTTAGTTTTTTTAAGAAAAAATATCAAATAACAAACCCTGACTATGTAACCACAATCGAAAAACAAGATTATGTAGTAAAAAACATACCTAAGTACAACCTAACAAAAGGGATAAATGAAAAAAAATATCGATTAATAAGTGAGCAAGTTATTAATGATTTACCAAACATAGATGATTGGTTAGAATTTGATTTTATTAAAAAAAATAATCTTGAGAGGTGGAAAGAAGGAATTAAAAGACTCCATAATTCAAGAGATTCAAAAAATATTAATTCAAAAAGTTATAGACGTTTAGTTTTTGACGAACTATGTGCAAATTTTTTAACCTTATCAGAAAATAGAAAAAGAATTAAAAAAAGAAAGTCACCAAAAATAATTAATAATCAATATTCCGAAAATATTATTAATGAACTTCCTTTTGAATTAACAAATAGTCAAAAAAAGGTCCTTAAAGATATATATATTGACCTATCAAGCGAAAATAGGATGTTTAGGATCATTCAAGGAGATGTAGGTTCAGGAAAAACTATTGTATCACTTTTATCAATAATTAGTATTATAAAAAGTGGTTATCAATGCGCTTTAATGTGCCCAACCGAAATTTTAGCTAAACAGCATTATAATTTATCTAAAAAAATTTTTAAAAATTACAGTTTGAATATAGAGTTTTTAACAGGGAAAACAGAATATAAAAAAAGAAAAAGAATTTTAGATAATTTAAAAGATGGAAATATTGAATTAATAATAGGAACACATTCTTTATTTCAAAAAAAAATACATTTTAAAAAACTAGGTTTGATTGTAATAGATGAACAACATAAATTTGGGGTTCAACAAAGAAGTGATTTAGCCAAAAAAGGTGGAGATGATTGTGATGTATTGCTTATGTCTGCAACACCAATACCAAGAACCATGATGATGTCACTTTATGGAGATATGGATATTTCAAAAATAACTGAAAAACCTGCGAGAAGAAAAAAAATAATTACATTAAGTAAACCAGAAAAAAAAATAAAAGAACTTTGGCCATTTATTAAAAAACAAATTGAAAAAAATAATCAAATTTTTTGGGTATGTCCTTTAATTGAAGACTCACCTTTTTTGAATTATTCTTCTGCAAAAAAGAAATTTGAATTAATTAATAAAAAATTTCCTAATAGGGTAAGTTTAATACATGGATCTTTAAAAAGAGATGAAAAGGATATAATTTTAGAAAATTTTTTAAATCGAAACACATCTATTCTTGTTTCTACAACTGTCATTGAGGTTGGTATCGATTTTCCAAACGCAAATTTAATAATTATTGAAAATGCAAATAAATTTGGACTAGCTCAGCTCCATCAATTGAGAGGTAGAGTGGGAAGAGGTGAAAAACAAGGAACTTGCATACTATTATTTAAAGATGGTTTAAGTAAAAACGCAGTGAAAAGAATAAAAATTTTAAAAGAGTCTGATGACGGTTTTTTTATAGCTGAAGAGGACTTAAAATTAAGAGGATTTGGAGATTTGGTTGGATATCAACAAAGTGGAGTAAAAAATTTTAGATTTGCTGACCCTGTTATTCATCAAGATTTATTCACTCTTGCAGAAAAATATGTACACAATATAAATGAAAAAGTTAATCAAAATAAATATTCATTTCTTTTAAAGCTTTTTGATCGTGCGGAAATTATTAATGTAAGTGAATATTAATCAATATTTGAAGTTCCTGCTGAAACAATAAATTTTGAAGCTTGTTCAAAAGATACATCTAAATAAATTAAATCTTTTTTTGGAACCATTAGTAAAAAGCCACTTGTAGGATTTGGTGTTGTAGGTACAAAAACATTAATTATATCATCTTTAATTTTATTTTTAATTAGACCAACATTTTCTTTTGTTGCAAAACCTACTGCCCAAAGTCCTTTTCTCGGGTATTCTAATAATACAACACTTTTTTGATTATTATCGGTCTTAGTAAAGCTTTCAGTCATTTGACCTATTGCTGAATAAATTGTTCTTAGAATTGGAATTTTTCTTAAAATATTATTAAAAAGATCAAAAAATTTTTTTCCTAGAAAAGAAAGTGATAACCAACCGACTAACGTAATAATCAATAATGCCATTAATATTTCTACGCCTGGAATATCGAACGGTAGATAATTATTTGGGTTAATTTCTTTCGGAATTATTTTTCCAGATACTCTGATTAAAAAAAGGGTTAGATAGAGTGTAATTCCAATAGGAATTAAAACAACTATCCCGGCGATAAAATTATTCCTAATTTGAGCAAATATAGATTTTTTTATATTAAGTTTTGGCATTAATTAAGCGTAACTTGAATAGATAATAAAGATTAAAATTAAGATAAAAATTGCAATTAGTAATTTATTATTTAAAATCATGAATCTAATTATGTATAACATAAATCGAAGAAAATTTCTTGGCTATTTTAGCTGTAGTTGTTGCTCATTAATATTGCCATCATGTACTTCAGTTCCAATTACAGAAAGAAAACAACTTAGAATTATACCAGAGTCAACGATCAATAGACAAGCTGCAGCAGCTTATGAAAATTTTAAAAATAAAACAAAATTGATCACAAGTGGTTCACAATTAAATGAGATACGAACGATTGGTAAAAAAATGGAATTTGCAGTAAGTTCGTTTTTTAAAAAAGAAGGAAAGGAGGATCCTACCAAAAATTTTGGTTGGGATTATATTTTGGTTGATAATGATAAAGTAATTAATGCGTGGTGTATGCCGGGAGGAAAAATTGCAGTTTATACTGGACTTCTCAAAATAACAAAAAATATAAACGCACTTTCAATCGTAATGGGTCATGAAATAGCTCACGCTGTTGCAAAACATTCTGTTGAAAGAGCTAGCCATGCAATGACAATTAATTTAAGTACAACTGTTGCTGATATATTTTTGGGTGGCGCTATTAATAGAACTAGAAACACGATCGGACAAAATACAGGAGGATTGGTAGATATTTTTCAAGTTGGAATAATGAATCCTTTTGGAAGAAAACAAGAAACTGAAGCAGATTACTTAGGGTTAATTTTTTCTTCATTATCTGGTTATGATATAAGAGAGTCAGTACATTTATGGAAAAGAATGTCAGAAAAAAATAAAGGAAAGGAACCACCAGTTTTTTTAAACACTCATCCAAGTAGTAAAAAAAGAATTGAAAATTTAAATAACTGGATTAGTGAAGTAATGGTTAAGTACCCACCAATAAAAACTTAATTATTGGTGAGCCCTGATGGACTCGAACCATCGACACCCTCCTTAAAAGGGAGGTGCTCTACCAACTGAGCTAAGGGCCCTTAAAGAATGATCTTTTATATATTAATTAATTAAATTTCAAATAATTAATCGTACAAATTTATATATTTTTTGTAGAACGATTGAAATGTGCCATTATGAATATTCTTCCGAATTTCGCGCATAAATTGTTGATAAAAATATATATTATGTAATGAAATTAACATTGAAGCCATCATTTCATTAGACTTAATGAGGTGATTTAAATAGCCTTTAGAATACTTATTTAAATCTCTCATATTACAATTTTCATCAATTGGTGATCTATCTTTTTGATATTTAGAGTTTTTAAGATTAACCTTTCCTTCCCAGGTGAATGCTAAACCTGTTCTTCCTGATCTAGTTGGCATCACACAATCGAACATATCTATGCCTTCTTTAACTGCACCTAAAATATCTGATGGAGTTCCTACACCCATTAAATATCTTGGTTTGCTTTTAGGGAAATAATCAGTAGTTTCATTTAAAATCTTGAACATGTCAGATTGTTTTTCTCCAACAGCTAGACCTCCCATTGCATAACCATTAAAATCGATTTCAATTAATTTCTCAATGCTTTCAATTCTTAAATCTTTATAAAGTCCACCTTGAGCAATACCAAATAATGCTTTGGATTTATCGTTACCAAATTCTGTTTTACTTCTTTTAGCCCAACTTGTTGAAACGTCAATAGCTTTTGATAAAATTTTTTTGTCAGATGTAAGTTTTGGACATTCATCTAAAACCATGATTATGTCAGAATTAATTGCTTTTTGAACTTGAATACTTTTTTCTGGACTTAAAATTATTTTTTTTCCATCTAGATGAGATGAAAAAATAGCACCAACTTTTTTTTCAATTTTATTAAATTTAGATAAAGACATTATTTGATATCCACCTGAGTCAGTTAAGATTGGCTTTTTCCAATTCATAAAATTGTGTAATCCATTAAATTCAGTTAAAATTTCAATTCCCGGTCTTAGTAACAGATGATAGGTGTTACCTAAAATAATTTGAGTATTAGTTTTCAGAATATCATCTGTGTATATACCTTTTACTGTTCCTTGAGTTCCAACTGGCATAAATACTGGAGTGTCTATGATGCCTCTTGGGGTAGAAATTTTACCTAACCTAGCTTTATCGTCTTGAGTAATTAACTCAAAAGAAAATTCTTTGATTGACATTAAATTTTATTTAGATCTTAAAGAAATTATTTTATCAGGATTTGGAACTGAACCGCTATTAGGATCTCCTTTTTTAATTTTATCAACAAATTCCATTCCTTTTATAACTTTTCCAAATGCTGAGTATTGTCTATCTAAATGTGGAGCAGATTCAAAACAAATAAAAAATTGACTATTCGCACTATCTGGATCAGCCGATCTTGCTGCTGAGATTATTCCTCTAGTATGAGCGATGTCTGTAAATTCAGCTTTAACATTTGGCAAATCTGACCCGCCCGTTCCAGCCAAAGACAAATTAAAATTTGGGCTATTAGAATTACCAAATTTTACATCTCCAGTTTGAGCCATAAATCCATCTATTACTCTATGAAAAACAACCCCATCATATTTTCCACTATCTGCAAGTTCTTTAAACCTCTTAACATGATTTGGCGCTTTTTCTGGGTAAAGTTCTATTTCTACGTCACCGTAAGTTAGTTTTAAAATCATAAGATTATTTTGAGCAAATATATTAGATGTTACTAAACTAAAAATAAGTATAAATAAATAGATTATTTTTTTCATTAAAGATTATTTTTAAGAACTTTTGCCGTCGATTTTGTTACAAATCTATCAATATTACCACCTAAATTTGCAATTTCTTTCACAAATTTTGATGAAATAATTTGATTCTCAATATCAGACATTAAAAACATTGTTTCAATTTTAGAATTTAATTTCTTGTTCATACCAGCTAGCTGAAATTCATACTCAAAATCTGAAACAGCTCTCAAGCCTCTTATAATAGTACTAGCTTTATACTTTTTACAAAGATTAATTGTTAGATTATCAAAAGAAATAATTTTAATCTTATTTTTATTAAATTTCAAATCTTTGAATAAAGAGTTATTTATAATACTAATTCTATCTTCAATCGAGAAATGGTAATTTTTATTTGAGTTATCTGTAGTAGCGACAATTATTTTATCGAAAATGTTTAGAGATTTCCTGATTACATCAATATGACCGTACGTTATTGGATCAAAAGTTCCAGGATATATTGCTATTTTCATCTTTATTGAATGTTGTCCTCAATTTTTATTACTGAAACTACTTTTTCGTTACCGGATAATTTTTTTATTCTAACACCTTGTGTATTACGGCCTGCAACTCTTATTTCTTTAACAGCACATCTCATTATACTTCCTTTATCTGTAGATAAAATTATTTCATCATTTTCATTTACAACCAAAGAGGAAGAAATATTTCCATTTCTAGGTGAATTAACAATACCAATTATACCTTTGCCTCCCCTATTTGTAACTCTGTAATCTAAATAAGAAGATCTTTTACCAAATCCATTCTCTGAAACTGACAAAATAAACTTATCGACGCCATTTTTAATTTTCTTGTCTTTATTAATAGTTTTTACATCAATTTTACTATTATCTAGAATTGATAATGATATGATTTTATCTTTATCATTAAGTTTCATTCCTTTAATTCCTTTTGAAGATCTACCTTTAAATAATCTTAGTTTTTTGGATTTAAATCTAATACATTTTCCAAATTGGGTGCTAAGTAAAATATCTTGATCATCTCTACAAATTTTTACTCCAATTATTCTATCATCTTGATCTAGTTTCATAGCTATTTTTCCGCTATTATTTATATTTACAAAATCTTCTAGAGTATTCTTTCTGATATTTCCCTTTGCAGTAGCAAAAACTACCATTAAATTTTTCCACTCTGACTCATCTTCAGGCAAAGGCATTATTGAACTTATTGAGTGATGACTTTTTAGTGGAAGAATATTAAATATTGATTTACCTTTCGATGCAGCAGTTCCTTCAGGTATTTTATGTGCTTTGATTTTATAAACAAGGCCTTGAGTAGAAAAAAATAAAACTGGAGTGTGCGTATTTGCAGTAAAAATTTGTACAACAAAGTCCTCTTCTCTAGTTGAAATACCCGTTTTCCCTTTACCGCCTCTTTTTTGAGCTTTTAATGAGCTTAGTGGACTTCTCTTGATATAACCTTGATTTGTAATACTTATTACAACAGATTCCTTTTGAATAGTTTCCTCTATATTATAATTGAGAACTGCATCAATAATTTTTGTTTTTCTAGGAGAAGAAAATTTATCTTTGATAATTTCAAGCTCTCTAATAATTAATTTATAGAGTTCTTTTTTTGAATTAATGATCTTATTATATTCTACTATTAGATCTGAAAGTTTATTAATTTCACTTTCAATCTCACCAATACCATATGCAGTAAGTTTTTGTAATCTTAATTCTAAGATAGCATGCACTTGATCTAAGGAAAGTGAATAGCTTGATATATTTTTTTTCTTTTCAATTAAAGATATAAGTTTTACACTTTTCTTTATTTTCCATTTTTTTGTAAGTAAATTTCTCTTCGCGATATCTGTATCTTTTGAATTTTTAATAATTTTAATTACCTCATCTATATTTTCTACAGCTGTAGCGAGACCAATTAATATATGTGCTCTTTCTTCTGCTTTTTTTAAATCGAATTTTACTCTTTTAGTTACAGTGTCTTCCCTAAATTTTAAAAACTCAGAGATAAATTCTTTTAAATTTAAAATTTTTGGCTTGTTATTTACGATTGCTAAAGTATTAAATCCAAATGAGCTTTCTATGTTAGTTAATTTGTATAGTTGTCTTCGAATAGTTTCAGGCTCAACAGCTTTTCTTAATTCAATTACTACTCTTATACCCTCTCTATTTGACTCATCTCTAATGTCTCTTATACCTTCAATTTTTTTATCTCTAACAAGTTGAGCAATTTTTTCTATAAGAATTGATTTATTTACTTGATAAGGAATTGATTTTATTATTAATGTTTCTCTACCACCTTTTTTTTCCTCTAAATCTATTTCACCTCTGATTTTAAATGAGCCTCTTCCTTTGTTATAGCCTTGTTTAATTATATCTTTTCCTATTATTATCCCTCCTGTAGGAAAGTCTGGACCAGGAACATGCTTCATTAATTGCGAAACTGTAATGTCTCTATTATTAATGAAAGCTATAGTTCCATTAATAACTTCTCCTAAATTATGAGGTGGTATACTTGTTGCCATTCCAACTGCAATACCTCCTGCTCCATTAACTAGAATATTTGGATATTGTGATGGCAATACTTCAGGTTCCTTCTCGGTCTCGTCATAATTGCTTCTATAATTTACTGTATTTTTTTCCAAATCTTCGGTTAAAAATTGTGCAATTCTTCCAAGTTTAGTCTCTGTATATCTCATTGCTGCAGGTGGGTCACCATCGATAGAACCAAAGTTTCCTTGACCAGAAATTAAAGGCACACTCATTGAAAAATCTTGGACTAATCTTACTAAAGCATCATAAACTGATTGATCGCCATGAGGATGGTACTTACCAATTACATCTCCAACTATTCTAGCAGACTTTCTAAAAGGTTTTGACCAATCATACCCGCCTTTGTACATCGCGTAAATAATTCTTCTATGCACAGGTTTTAATCCATCCCTTACATCTGGTAGAGCTCTACTAACAATAACACTCATTGCGTACGATAAGTACGAAGAACTCATTTCATCTTGTACAAAAATAGGTTTAAATGATTTATTATTCTCTACAGTATTTTTTTCCATGAAAATTTAAAATGGAATTTCATCGTCTAAATCAGACGTATCTTGATTGAGGTTATCTTTTGGCAGCGTGCTTTTTTCCGAAACAAGATTAGAATTTCCATTGTTGTTTCCCCTACTATCCAACATTGTTAAACTTGAATTATAACCTTGAAGAACTATTTCTGTTGAATATTTATCTTGACCTGTTGATTCATCTTTCCATTTTCTAGTGCTTAATTGTCCTTCTATATAAACATTAGCGCCTTTTTTTACATACTGTTGGACTACGTTAACTAATCCTTCATTAAATATGACAACTCTATGCCACTCAGTTTTTTCCTTTTTTTCGCCACTTGATTTATCTTTCCAACTTTGACTTGTTGCTATGCTAAGTCTAGCTACATTTTTGCCATTTACCATTTGCTTAATTTCTGGATCTGCGCCTAAACGACCTATTAATTGTACTTTATTTAAACTTCCTGCCATAATATTTTTGAATAAATTTTGATTATTTATTTTATAAAAGCAATATTTTATATCATAATTAATTAATAATTATAAGATGAATGTTATTTTAAAGAAAAAATATGTTGAAAAAAATCGTTGTAAAAGGCGCTAAAGAACACAACTTAAAAAATGTTTCTCTTGAAATACCCAAAGAGAAACTAATTGTAATTACAGGCCTTTCTGGATCAGGTAAATCATCATTAGCATTTGATACTATTTATGCTGAAGGACAAAGAAGATACGTTGAAAGTTTGTCGTCTTATGCCAGACAATTTCTAGATAAGATGAAAAAACCTAAAGTGGATTTGATTGAGGGATTAAGTCCTGCTATTTCGATTGAACAAAAAAATACGTCTAAAAATCCAAGATCAACTGTTGCTACAGTTACTGAAATATATGACTATATGAGAGTTTTGTTTGCAAGAGTTGGTATACCATACTCACCTTTCACAGGAAAACCAATAGTATCACAATCTATAAGTGAAATGGTAGATAAAATTAAAAGACTGCCTAAAGATAGCACTATCTATTTGCTTGCTCCAATCGTTAGAGGAAGAAAGGGAGAATACAAAAAAGAAATTTTAAATTATAAAAAAAGAGGTTTTACAAAAATTAAAGTTGATGGAAAATATTTAAATATAGAAGAATTTCCAAATTTAAATAAAAAAATTAAACATGAAATATCAATAATCGTTGATAGAATTGTTCTTAATTCCAACGTTGGAAATAGATTAGCTGATAGTGTAGAAACAGCGGTAAATCTATCAAACGGTTTGCTCGTTGTTGAATATGAAAATGAAACATTGCCTAAAAAATTTAGAAAACTTGAAAGTATTATCTTTTCATCAAAATTTTCTTGTCCTGAAAGTGGCTTTACTATTGAAGAAATTGAACCTAGATTATTTTCTTTTAATTCACCATACGGTGCATGTGAAGAATGTGAAGGAATTGGGCATAATTTAAATGTTGATCCAAATTTAGTAGTTTCAGATCCAAAAAAAAGTCTTCAGGATGGAGTGATTGAACCTTGGGCTAAATCAACATCTCTATATTATGCACAGACTTTAGCATCAATAGCTAAACACTATAAAATTTCTTTGACGGATTCATGGAGAAAAATTCCAAAGAAAATTCAGGATGTAATACTATATGGATCCGACGAAGAAGAAATTAAATTTTCATACGATGACGGCTATGAAGCTTATACAACTAAAAAAACTTTTGAAGGTGTAGTTAATAACCTTGAGAGACGATATTTAGAAACTGATAGTGAGTGGAAACGTGATGAAATATCACAATACCAAAGTGAAACAGCTTGTGAAAAATGTAAAGGGATGAGGCTTAAAGATGAAGCGCTATGTGTAAAAATTAACTCTTTAAACATTAGTGAAGTTACTGAAAAATCAATTGATGATGCGCAAAAATGGTTTGAAAATTTACAAAACGTATTAACTGAACGAGAAAATAAAATAGCACAACATATTTTAAAAGAAATTAATGAAAGGTTAAACTTCCTTTTAAACGTTGGATTAAATTATTTAACTTTATCAAGGGAGTCAGGAACTTTGTCTGGAGGGGAAGCGCAAAGAATAAGATTAGCTTCACAAATTGGGTCAGGCCTTACAGGCGTGTTATATGTGCTAGACGAACCTTCAATCGGTTTACATCAAAGAGATAATAAAAAATTAATAAAAGCTCTAAAAAAATTAAGAGATCTAGGAAACACTGTGATTGTCGTTGAGCACGATATTGAAACAATGGAAAATTCAGATCACATTATTGATATAGGTCCAGAAGCTGGATTGAACGGAGGACAAATAGTAGCTAATGGAACTGTTAAAGAAATTATCTCTAATGAAAAAAGTATAACAGGCGATTATTTATCTGGAAAGAAATTTATAGCCATTCCAAAAAAAAGAAGATCTGCAAAGAATGGAAAATTTATTGAAATTAGTGGTGCAAGTGGAAATAATTTAAAAAAAGTAAATTTAAAAATTCCAGTTGGAACTTTCACTTGTGTGACCGGTGTTTCAGGTAGCGGTAAATCAACTTTGATATTACATACTTTATATAATGCATTTAATTTAATGTTAAATAAGAATAAAAGTCGTAAAGTGCCTAAAGCTTTCACGGGTTTCAAAGGAACTGAATTAATAGATAAAATAATAGATATAGATCAGTCACCGATTGGAAGAACGCCTAGATCTAATCCTGCTACTTACACAGGTGCTTTTGGACCGATTAGAGAGTGGTTTGCGGGTTTACCTGAGTCAAAAGCAAGAGGATATAAAGTTGGTAGATACTCATTTAACGTAAAAGGTGGAAGATGTGAAACATGCGAGGGTGATGGTGTGATAACTTATGAAATGCATTTTTTACCAGACGTATTTATTCCTTGTGATACGTGTAAAGGAGCAAGATATAATAGAGAAACATTAGAGATTAGATTCAAAAATAAAAATATTGCAGACGTTTTAGATATGACAGTCGATGAAGGTTGTGAATTTTTTGAAAATATACAATCAATAAGATCTAAATTAATTACACTAAAACATGTAGGTTTGGGTTATATGAAAATAGGTCAGCAAGCTACTACATTATCAGGAGGTGAAGCTCAAAGAATTAAATTAGCAAAAGAATTGTCAAAAAGACCAACTGGAAGAACTTTGTACATACTTGATGAACCGACAACAGGATTGCATTCCCATGATATTAAAAAATTATTAGAAATTCTTCAGGCATTTGCAAATACAGGAAATACTGTTGTTGTTATTGAGCATAATTTAGATGTAATAAAAACAGCAGATCATATAATTGATATGGGACCAGAGGGTGGTGTAAACGGCGGAAATATAATTGCAGAAGGAACGCCTGAAAAAGTTTCAACAGTAAAAGAGAGTTATACTGGCAAATTTATTAAAGAAATTATGGGTGAAAACCCAATGAAAAAAACTGCCTGATGTAGAAAAATTATGTTATAATAGAATCATGGTAAATATACTGCAATCTTTATCAAAAACAGTTCACATTTCACTAGGAATAGCAATTTTACTATTTTTAGGATTGCACTTTTTTGGTGATGGATTTGCATTTGATACTCTCTTTTGGAGTTGGTTGTTTAGATTTATTCATGTTGTTGTTGCTATAATGTGGATCGGCTTATTGTGGTATTTTAACTTTGTTCAAATTCCAAATATGGCTAAAATTCCTGATGAACAAAAACCCGCAATTGGTAAAGTTATCGCTCCTGCTGCATTATTTTATTTTAGATGGGCGGCAGCAATAACAGTATTATCTGGATTAATTTTAGCATGGCTTAATGGATATGTTCACAGTGCGATGATATTAGGTTTAGATGGATCGGGAGGCAAAAATACTGCCATAGGTATAGGAATGTGGTTAGGTTTAATAATGGCTTATAATGTTTGGTTTGTAATTTGGCCAAATCAAAAGAAAGCCTTGGGCATGGTTGAAGTGACTCCGGAACAAAAAGCTACTTCAGCAAAAACAGCAATGTTATTTTCCAGAACTAATACCCTTCTCTCCTTACCAATGTTGCTAACAATGGTAGCAGCTCAAAATCTTTACTAGTTCACGGAAGTATTTTTTCTTTTTCTTTTTCAAGAGTTTTGTAACTAACTTTAAAATATTTTAGAATTGGTGCAGCGACAAATATAGAGGAATAAGTTCCAATAAACACGCCCAATATCATAGCAAAAGAAAATCCTCTTAAAATTTCACCACCTAATATAAATATAGAAAATAATGCAAGCAATGTTGTTACAGAAGTAATTATTGTTCTAGCAAGTGTTTCGTTAATAGATAAGTTTGCAATGTCTGTAATATTAAGTCTATGATATTTGTTAAGGTTTTCTCTTATCCGGTCGTAAATAACTACTGTATCATTCATCGAATATCCAACTATTGTAAGTACTGCAGCAATTATGGATAAATTTATCTCTAATGATAAAAATGAAAATATCCCAAGTGTAATTAATACATCGTGAAATAATGCTATTATTGAGCCGATACTAAATTGCCATTCAAATCTTACCCAAATATAAAAAAGCATTGCTGCTAATGATAGTGAAATAGCAATAATTCCCGATTGTAAAAGCTCAGAACTTACTTTTGGACCGACATTTTCTACTCTTCTAAAATTAATTTCAGAATTCAAATTGTCAGAAAGTTTTTTTTTAATTTCTGGGATAAGTTTATTATTATCTCCAGTTTGCTCGACTTTGATTAAGAAATCACCATCCTTTCCAAATTTTTTTACATTTACGTCACCTAAATTCATATTTTTAAGAATATCTCTAATTTCTGAAGCTTTTATGTTTAAAGATCTTAACTCAATTAAAGTTCCTCCTTTAAAATCTATCCCATAATTTAACCCTTTAAATCCTATCAAAAGTAAGCTTATAATGAATAAAATTATAGAAAAAATATTTGCAAATCTGAATTTGGACGAAAAGTTAAAATTATTCATTAGATTTTTATTTCCTCTTTTTTATTATTTAGGACAATTATTGAAGTTAAATGTCTTGCTAAAAAGTATGCAGTAAAAAGTGTTGTAACTATTCCAATTCCTAGTGTGATTGCAAAACCCTTTACCGGGCCTGAGCCAAATGCGAATAATATAATTGCAGCTATAAGAGTTGTAATATTTGCATCTAAAACTGTAATTTTGGCTCTAGTATAACCTGAGTCAAAAGCGTGAATAATTGATTTTTCCGTTTTTAATTCCTCTCTTATTCTCTCAAAAATTAGAACATTAGCATCTACTGCCATACCGACTGTTAAAATTATTCCAGCGATTCCAGGAAGTGTTAATGTTGCCTCTAATATTGTTAGTACACCTGTTAGCATTAATAAATTTGCAATTAGTGCAGTATTAGCGATTAATCCAAAAATTTTATATTTAAATAACATAAATAAAATAACTAATATAAAACCTATTATTAAAGATGTTATTCCCGATTTTATAGAGTCTTCGCCTAAATCCGGACCAACAGTCCTCTCCTCAACAACCAATAATGGCGTAGGTAAAGCTCCTGATCTTAAAAGTAATGCTAAATCAGTAGCCTCTTGAAAAGTAAAATTTCCAGAAATCATACCATTACCTGAGGTAATTGGTTCATTTATATTCGGTGCGCTCACTATTTCTCCATCTAAAACAATTGCTAATCTTTCTCCAACATTATCTGTTGTAGTTCTCCCGAATTTTTGTGAACCTAAGCGATCTAAAGTGAATGATACTGTAGGTTCATTATTTTGATTCTGTATACTTGGTTGAGCATCAATTAAATTTTCACCGCTCATAACTATTCTTTTACTTACATTTAATTTCTCCCCATTATCTGAGATAAGTTCCTCAGTTCCAAATTCTGTATTATCTTTCACAAGTCTAAAATTTAATTGAGCGGTTTTTCCCAGTAACGCTTTTATTCTTTCAGGGTCTTTTAAACCGGGTAGTTCTACTAAAATTCTTTTTTCACCTCTTTGTAATATTGTCGGCTCTTTTGTTCCAACATCATCAATTCTTCGTCTAACAATTTCTATAGACTGTTTAAGGGCAGAATTATTTATTGTTAATAAACCAAATTTTGAAAAAAATATTTCTATTCTATTGTTCCCAATATTGCTGTATTCTAACTCGTAAGATCTATATGTATCAATATATGGATTTATCAAATTATCTTTTCTAGCAGTGAATAAAAGATCAAATTTGTCAATGTTATCTATATCAAATGATAAAGTCGTCTTATTAATCTTAAAATTATTATAACTAATCTCATTCTCTTTTAACATTTTTTTTATAGGTATAACTTTTGACTGAATTTTTTCTTCAACCAAACTATCTGAATTAATTTCTAATAATAAATATGAACCTCCTTGAAGATCTAATCCTAAATTAATTTTTTTGTTTATAATTTGTTTATCTTTGTCTTGAAAATTTAAAATTGAAAAAATTGATATAAAAAAAAATATTAGGTAGATTATAAGAATATTTATTTTTGAAAAATTTAACACGAAAAAGAATTATTTTTTAACTTCTTCTTTTTTAAGTAAACTAGTAATAGTTGATCTTATTATTTGGACTTTAGTACTTTCTCCAATGATAACCTCAATACGATCGTCTTCCATAATACGATCAACTACACCTATAATTCCCCCTGAAGTAATAATTTCGTCCCCTCGTTTTAAGGATTCTACCATTGCTTTATGATCTTTAACTCTTTTTTGTTGAGGTCTTATTAAAAAGAAGTAAAAAATAACAAAAATTAATATTAAAGGTATAAATTGTGCAATTCCTTGTCCGCTCATTAAAAAACAATTATATGAAAAACTTTAGATTAACAAGTAAATTATATTTAAATTTTTTCTAGATTATTCATATATTTTTTTAGTACATCGGGGATATTAATTGATCCATCTTCGTTTTGATTGTTTTCCAACAAAGCTATCATAAGTCTACCAACTGCTAGGCCAGAACCGTTTAAAGTCCCAACAAATTCGTTTCCATTCTCTGATTTGAATTTTGCGCCCATACGTCTTGCTTGAAATGTCCCGCATGACGAACAGCTTGATATTTCTCTATATTTTTTTTCTGATGGTATCCAAGCTTCTATGTCATATGTCATTTCAGCACTAAAACCCATATCACCAGAAGATAATAAAATCACCTGATAGGGAATTTTTAATTTTTCTAATATTGTTTCAGCACAATTTAACATTCTGCTTAATTCTGAAATACATTTATTTGGTTCAACTATACTTACAAGTTCAACTTTATAAAATTGGTGTTGTCTGATAATTCCTTTTGTGTCTTTACCATAACTACCAGCCTCTTTTCTAAAACATGGAGTTGATGCAACAAATCTTTTAGGTAGAGAATTTTTTTCTAATATTGTTTTTCTTACTAAATTAGTTAGAACGACTTCAGCGGTGGGTATTAAAAATTTTCTCTGTTCTGAGTTATCAAATTTAATCTCAAATTGGTCATCTTCAAATTTAGGTAATTGACCAGTTCCAAACATTACATCTTCATTAACAATTAGTGGAGGAGAAATTTCTGTGTATTTAAATTCGTTTACATGTGTATCTAGCATGAAATTAATTAATGCTCTTTCTAATAATGCAAATTTATCTTTTAAAACAACAAATCTGGAACCTGATAATTTTATCGAAGTATCAAAGTCAATGTTTTTATCTTTTTCTCCTAATTCTACATGTGATTTTAATTTGAATGAGAAATTTTTTATATCACCATTTTTTTTAATAAATTTATTTGATTTTTCATCTTTACCGATTGGAACATCACTAAGTGCTAGGTTTGGAAGAGAAAAAATTATTTCATCTAAATTTGTTTGACTGATATTCTGTTCTTTTTCAATTTTTGTAATTTCTTCAGATATTTTTTTTGATTTTGCAAAATTAGATTGATCTCTTGACTTTGATAAGGTTTTTTTTTCATGTTCAAGTTTTTCTTTTTTATTAATTAAATCCCTGTTAATTAAATCTTTTTTATTGAAATCATCTATATCAAAATTTACATTTCGATCTTGAAATTTTTTTTTATAATTTTCTAAATTATTTCTTAATTCTTTAAGATTATGCATCTTCTAGACTTTCTTTTTTATTTTTTTTTTCTGTAAACCTTACAGTTATTATAGATAACTCATAAAGTAATAAAAGAGGTATTGCTAGACCTACTTGTGTAATTGGATCAGGAGGTGTTAAAATAGCAGCTAATGTAAAAATTATTACAATAAAATATCTTCTTGTTTTTTTTAGGTATTCTGAATTAACTACACCAACTCTAGCTAATAAATTTAGTATAATTGGCAACTGAAAACTTATACCAAAAGCAAAGATTAATCTCATGATTAACGATAAGTACTCATTAACTTTCGCTTCTAATTGAATAGGTAGAGTCGAATTGGAGCCCATTGTCTCAAATGACAAAAAAAACTTTATAGCTAATGGCATTACTAAATAGTAAACAAGCATTCCCCCAAATAAAAATAGAATAGGTGTTGATATTAAGTATGGTAGTAATGCTTTTTTTTCATTTTTATATAATCCTGGAGCAATAAATTTATAAATTTGAATAAGTAAAACCGGACTTCCTATAAAAATAGCTGCAAAAAAAGCTACCTTTAAATACGTGATAAAAGTTTCATGCAGTGCTGTAAAAATCAAACGTCTTGAAGTTGGATCGTCTTTTACAGCCTCAGCATATGGATTTACCAAAAATGAATAAATATGCTCAGCAAAAGTGTAAGAAACAACAAAAGTAACAAAAATAAAAACTATCGATTTGATCAATCTTGAACGCAATTCAATAAAGTGACTAGTAAATGAATTTTGATCACTCATGATCTTTTTTATTTCTTTCTAATTTGATATCTTTTTTATTATCAATCTTATTTTCAACATCGATTTCTTCAGATACTGTATTTATTTCTTTTTGAAAATTTCCAAGAGCATTTTTTAATTTTCCAAAATATGATCCAATTTTTTTAAGTGCAATAGGAAATTCTTTTGGGCCTAAAACTAAAATTGCAACAATAACAATTGCTAAAATCTCCAACCAACCAATTTGAGGCATATAAGGTTATTTATTTTCAGAATTTGAATTGTCTGAATTATTGTTGGGGTTATCACTATCTGATGAATTTTCATCGGACATTCCTTTTTTAAAACTTTTTATTCCTTTTGCTAAATCACCCATAATACTTGATATTTTTCCTTTACCAAAAAGGATGACAATTAAAATTGCGATAATTATAATACCTGTCCAACCAATATTTCCCATAATAGATTTATATACAATAATTTATCTTAAATAAACACGTTTATTTATCTTCTTCTGGGGCTTTTTTTATAGCTTCGTCTATATCTTCGTAAATATCATTTTGCTTTTCGCTAATTGACTGTTCTTTAAAAAATTTACCTGTACCAAAAATTGATTTATCGATGCTCGTAGTATCAATAAGACCAGCGGAACCAAGTTCATCAATAGTCGGTAAATCAGATAATTTTTGAACATTAAAATGATTTAAAAAATTTTCTGTTGTGGCATATTGTATTGGTTTACCAGGTACATCTTTTCTGCCAGCCGGCCTCACCCAATTTAATTCAAGAAGAGTTTCTAAAGTATTGGTAGCAAAAGTTACACCTCTAATTTCCTCAATTTCTGCTCTAGTAACAGGTTGATGATAAACAATTATAGCCAATGTTTCAATTGTAGCTTTAGATAATTTTTTTTGAGTAGATTTTTGCAGAGCCATTAATTTAGATAAATCTTCTGCTGTTCTAAAAGACCATTTATTTTTAATACTAACTAAATTAATTCCACGATTTTTATAAATTTCCTTTATATTATTTAAAATTTTCTTAATATTAGTATTTGTTTGTAACCTTTTTTCAATAGTTTCAATATCTAATGGTTCAGAAGCTGCGAATAATATAGCCTCGACTTGACGCTCAAGTTTTGATGGAGCTGATGGAAATTTTATAATATTATTTTTTTTTTTATTAGGCATATTAAGTTTTTTTTATCATTACTTTATCAAATAATTTATTTTGAGAAACTTTTGTTAAACCTTCCTTTGTCACCTCCAAACTTGCAGCAAAAATTCCAGCAATGCCCGTTCTTTTCATTTCATTATTTAAATAAAATTTAGGAATAAATTCAAAAATATTTCTCCAATCATTAATTTTATCTAGATTATTTTTAATTTGTTTTATTCCTTCCTCTGTGGTTAAAACTGGAAGTTTTGGAATAGTAATATTTTGAAAAGTTTTTTGCATTTGTAAATTTGAGTAACTTTTAAGTAATTCATATAAAGAAACATCATATACAGGAGTATTAATGGATCTTATTCCGCCTTTCATACCTCTTGTAAAAATATGAACACCCAATCTTTTTTTTTGCAACATTTGATCTGAAAGAATTCTAATCAATTCTAATTTTTTTAGTTGTAATTTTAATTTTTCAGCTACTTCTAATGCTTTAAAATCATCTTCATCATCTTCAGGCAAAAGAAGTTTGGATTTTAAATAAGTAATCCATGTAGCCATAAGAAGATATTCTGAAGCTGTTTCTAAGTTTAAATTTTTATTTTCTTTAATATACTGTAAAAATTGGTCTGCTAGTTTTGTAATTGATATTTCAGCTAAATCAACTTTCTGTGATTTGGCTAAGTCTAATAAAACTTCAAGTGGACCACTAAAATTTGGGATACTAATTGATATTTGATTTGTATTATTTGATTCCATTATTAATTTTACCTCAAAATTTTATAAATTTCTGATGTTTTTTTTGAAGTAAATTTATCTATGTATGGTACAGATTTTATCAATTTTAAGTTCTCATTAATATTTCCTGAACAATACAAAACCAAATTACAACCAGCCTCTAAAGATTTTTTTGCATTAGAAATAATATCAAATTTTAAAGCTTTCATTGAAATATCATCAGACATTAAAATTCCCTTAAATCCTATTTTTTTACGGATAATATCTTTGATTATTTTCTTTGAAAATGTTGCTACATTTGTTGGGTCAATTTTTGAATATATTATATGAGCAGTCATAGCCAATTTTGCCGAAGATTGTTTGAAAGGATAAAAATCTTTTTTATTTAAATCTTTTTCACTTATATTAACTCTTGGTAAATCTAGATGACTATCTATATCAGAGCATCCATGTCCTGGTATGTGTTTTATAACTGCAGCTATTTTATTATCATGGCAAATTTTAATTGTAACTTCACCTAATGTTTTCACAATTTTTTTATTTTTGGAAAAGCTTCTCTTTAAAATTATCTTATTGGTATTCTTATGTAAAACATCTAAGACGGGAATTGTATTTATATTTATTCCAATTATTTTTAGTTGATTACATAAAGTCTTAAGATATTCTTTATATAAATGTAAAGTGAATTTTTTATCAATTTTATAGAGTTTGCCAAAGAAATTTGCATCAATATTCTGATAGAGAATATTTCTTAATCTAGAAACGCTTTCACCTTCCTCATCAATCAAAATTGGAAATTTTTTATCATTAGCAGCTTTTTTAATATTTTTTATTAAACTTTTTACTTGATTAAGGGATTTAATGTTTCGTTTAAATAAAATAAGTCCCCATGGTTTTCCTTTAGACAAAAGTATTTTTTCTCTTTTACTAAGTTTCAAGCCTTTAATGCTTATTATAATAGCTTTTTTTTTCATTTAAAATTTAATAAATTCCAAAATTTTCTAGATTTTTCATTTTCAATTTCAGTTGAGAATCCATCATTAAACTCAATTACGTTCTCAGTATCATTTTCAAGTACCGGAATATTAATTATTTTTTTGTCTATAATTTCATTGATATTTGTTCTGTTGTAATTTCTGGCCTCAATATTATTTTTCGAAGAATAATATTGATAAGTTTTTAAAAAAAAAATTACAATCAAAATCAAAAAAAGAAAATTTAAAATCTTTTTCATTACATTTTATCTGGTAGAGACACGCCAAGAATTTGCATACCATTTCGAATTACAATACCAACTAGGTTAATTATTATAAAAGCCTCTTTTCTTTTTATTTTATTATTTTCAATAAACTTGTAATCTTTATCTTCATTTCCTTTACTCCAATATGCGTGAAATAATGTTGATAATTCATATAAATAAAATGGAATTTTATGTAAATCGAATTTTCTAGATGTTGAATCGATAATTTTAGGCCATTCAAAAACTTTTCTTACAATTTTTTCTTCAATTGAATTTAAATAAAATTTATTTTCCTCCAATTCTGAATTTTTTATAAAATTTAAATCAAGTGTTCTAAAAATTGAATTAATTCTTGCATAAGCATATTGGACATAGAAAACAGGATTATCTTTTGTTTTTTCTTTTACTTTATCAAAATCAAAATCAAGTTCGACATCATTACTTCTATTAAGCATCATAAATCTAATTGGATCTTTATCAACTTGATTAAGAAGATCTTGAACTGAGATAAAATCACCAGCTCTTTTAGACATTTTAAAAGGTTCACCGCTTTTAAAAAGCTTTACAAGTTGGCAAACTTTACAGTTAAGTTTTATTTTATTTTCAGATAAAGCTGAAACAGCAGCAGTGATTCTTTTTATATATCCAATGTGATCAGATCCTAATACATTCACTAGATTTTTATATTTTCTGCTAACCTTATCCATGTGATATGCAACATCATTAGCAAAATAAGTCCATGTTCCATCGTTTTTTTGTAAAGCTCGATCAGTATCATCACCAAATAATGTTGATTTAAAAATTAATCTTTTGGTTTTTTTCCAATTTGTATTTGCTTCTCCTTTAGGTGGTTGAAGAAAACCCTCCTCAACAAAATTTTTATTTTTTAATTTTTCTACTGCTTTATTGACCAAATCATTATTTACTATTTGTGTTTCAGAAAAAAAATTATCATGTGATATACCAAGTTTTTTTAAGTCATTTTTAATCAAATCCATAGACTCATCTAATGCCTTAGTTTTTAAAAAATCAAAATTTTTTTCAAAATCATCAAAATCTTGATTTTTATTACTCTCTATTATTTTTAAAGCAATATCTTTTACATAAAGACCTGGATAAAGATTTTCTTGGTTAGGAAACTTAGATTTGTATTTAATTTCTTTGATCCTAAAAAATACAGATTTTACAAAATTTTTAATTTGTTCGCCGTAATCATTTATATAATACTCTTTGGTAACTTTATTTCCGTTAAACTTTAATAAATTTGATAAAACATCACCGTAAATTGCTCCTCTACAGTGGCCTACGTGCATCGGTCCGGTTGGATTAGCTGAAACAAATTCAATATTATAAGTATCATTAGAGTTATTTGATCCATAAGATTTATTATCTTTTAAAATTGAATTTATATTGTGAATAAGTGCTTTTTTGGAGAGTTTGATATTTAGAAAGCCGGGGCCTGCTATTTCAATTTCTGAAAAATTTTCAATCTCTTTTAAAAATAAATTTTTAAATTTTTCAGCAAGTTTATTTGGGCTGGTTTTATTTAATTTGCCTAAAACCATAGCTACGTTGCAAGACAAATCAAAATTAAATTTTTCAGGAGGAACTTCTAAATTTACATTTTTGAAATTATCGATTTTATCTAGGTTTAAAGTTTTTTTATTAGCTTCTAGTAGATTATGTATTTCAGTTAAATGGTATTCAAATATATTCATTTTATTTGGTTATATAGATTTATTGCATATCTATCAGTCATTCCAGCAATAAAATCACATATTATACGCTCTATATTTGTATTTCCATATTTTCTGATATTTATATATTTTTTTGGATTTTTTTTTATTTGATAAAATAGTTTTATTATTACTTTTCTACCATAATTAGTTTTTGAGTGAACGTCTTTATGAAAATACATTTTTTGTTTCAAAAAACTTTTTATTTTCTTATCAAATTTTTGCATTTTCTCAGAGAAAGCTACCAATTTATTTTCGGTTTTATATATGTCGTTTAAATTTTTAATCTTAAAAAGTTTTATATTTTTCTGTGTCGTCTCGATAACATCGCTAACCATATCATTGATTATTTGTCTTATAATCTGCCTAATTACTAGATCTATAGAATTTTTTTTTAATTTTTTAATATGTTTAAGTATAATTTTATTAAGTACCGGTATATTTTTTAAATTATCTAAATTAAATAAATTAGATTTTAATCCATCTTCAAGATCATGGCTGTTGTAAGCTATATCATCTGATATTGAAGCTATTTGGGCTTCTAAAGATGAATTTATATTAAAATTTATCTTTTTTTTAAAAAAATTATTTCCTAAAATTTTATTGAATTTCGATAAATCTTTGATTGGCCCATTATGTTTTATGAGACCATCTAATGTCTCAATTGAAAGATTTAGTCCTTTAAATTCATAATATCTATTTTCTAAAATGGTTATAATTCTTAATGTTTGTATGTTATGGTCAAATCCACCATAGTCTTTCATGCAATAATTTAAAGCTTCCTCTCCTGCATGACCAAACGGAGTATGCCCTAAATCATGAGCTAAGCTAAGTGTTTCAGATAAATCTTCATTCAAATTAAAATACTTAGATAGGGTTCTAGCTATTTGAGATACTTCAAGAGAATGAGTAATTCGTGTTCGGAAATGATCTCCTGATGTGTTCACAAACACTTGTGTCTTATGCTTTAATCTTCTGAAAGCCGTTGAGTGGATGATTCTGTCCCTATCTCTTTGGAAGTCGTTTCTTAAATCGTTTTTTTTTTCCTTAAATAACCTTCCTTTAGACTTCAGGGGAACAGCAAATTTAGATAAGTTTCCAATTAATTTTTTTTGCATGCTTGCTACATAGATTATATACTAGATATATATCATTTATGGAAAAGAAATTAAATTTCACTGATCAAGCTCTAAATCAAATAAATTTGATTACAAAAGGTGAAAAAAATAAATTTTTTAGAATCACTGTTCAGGGTGGTGGTTGTTCTGGATTCAAATATAAATTTGGGTTTGACACAAAGTTAAATGAAGATGATATAATTTTTGGAAAAGCAATTATAGATAAATCCTCTCTTGATATTATTTCAGGGTCTGTAGTTGATTTTAAAAAAGAAATGATTGGTGAGTCATTTATAATTGATAATCCTAAAGCTACCGCTTCGTGTGGTTGTGGTCTTTCTTTCTCAGTTTAATGAAGATCATATCCTGGAATGTTAACTCCGTAAGAGCAAGGATAGAAAATATAAAATATTATATAAAGGAGTCTTCTCCAGATATACTTTTATTGCAAGAGATTAAAACACAAAATGAAAACTTTCCGAATGATGATTTTAAAAAGTTTGGCTATACTTCATACGTATTTGGCCAAAAAAGTTACAATGGTGTTGCGATTATTTCGAAACATCAATTAAACAATATAAATAATAATTTTATTAAAGATGATTTAAAACAATCACGTGTAATAACTGCTGAATTAAAATTTAAAAAAAAAATAATAGAATTAATAAATATTTATGTGCCTAATGGAAATCCTGTAGATACAGAAAAGTATGAATATAAAAAAGAATGGTTAAAAAGATTTTTAATTAATATAAAAAAAAGAATTCAGAAAAATTCAAATATCCTTATTGCCGGTGATTTTAATATAATACCAGATGAAATAGATGTTTATGATTTTAAAAGATATGAGAATGATGCTTTAGGTAGATTAGAAATAAGAAAAAAATATAGAGAACTTATTAACTTAGGTTTTAAAGATGTTTACCGTTTGAAAAATAAAACAAAACAAGAATATACTTTTTGGGACTATTTTGCCGGTTCATGGCAAAAAAATTACGGGATGAGGATAGATCATTTTTTATTATCAAATAGTTTAACTGAAAATATAAAATCTATTAACATTAATAAAAAACCAAGATCGAAAGTTAAGTCATCTGATCATACGCCTATTGAGTTAGAGATTATTTAACTCTTCCATATATATCTTGATATCTAACAATATCTGTCTCTTTTAAAATAGATCCTAATTGTGCTTCAATTATTTTTACTGTCTTTTTATATGGATTCTCAATTCTATGAATAGAATTAACAGGTATAAAGATAGTCTCTCTAGGTTTTAAAATAAATTTTTTTTTATTAAGTGTAACTTTTGGCGTCCCTTGAGTTACTACCCAGTGCTCAGAACGATGAAAATGTTTTTGAAGGCTCAATACACCCTTTGGGTTTACATAGAGTTCTTTTATTAAAAAATTTTTACCATTATATAAATTTATATATTTACCCCAAGGTCTAAAAAAAATATTTCTCTTTTTTTTATATTTGTGTTTTAATTTATCATATAATTTACAGATTTCTTTCCAACTTCCTAAATCAGACCAAGGAATATTTAATTTTATAGCATTTATATCTTTTGATTTTTCTAATATTGCATAATCAAATGAAACAGATGTACATTTTAAAAAATCATTTTTATTTAGATTGTAAATATTATTTTTCAATTTTGATTTTTTTACTGAATTTGAACAATGTCTAAAATTGACTTTTTGATATTTTCTAAAATTATAAATGATTGATTTTTTAGTCAAAAAAAACATACCAGAATTCCAATAAGCGTTTTTTTTTATGATCTTCCTTGCTTTTTTTTCATTAGGTTTTTCAATAAATTTTGTAACTTTATTTTTATTTTTTATTTTTTTTGATAAAAAATAACCAAATTCAGAGGAAGGATTAGAAGGTTTAATTCCAAAAATAAAAATATTTTTATCGGTCAAATACTTTTTGTATTTTTTTAAAGATTTATTAAATAAATTTATTTTTTCAATTAAATGATCTGAAGTTAAAAAAATTAAAGGTTGATTTTCTGATATTTCTTTAATTAATACTGAACTGAGCATAGCAGATGCTGTATTTCTTTTTGCTGGTTCAAGGATAATCTTATATTTATTGAAACCTTTTACCTTTAAATGATTTTTAATATCTCTAATATATTTTTTATTGGTACTTATTATTGGATAATCAAATATAGAGTTTTTTATTCTATCTAAAGTTTTTCCAAATAATGTCCAGTTTCCAAAGTCAATAAACTGTTTTGGTTGATGATGTTTTTGATCAGGCCAAAGTCTTGTACCGGAACCGCCACATAAAATAACTGGACGTATTTTCATTAAATTTTTGAGTATTCTTTAACTTCTTTTTTCTTACCTGGATGTGTTGGAGCACCTAGATAAGCAGGTCCCACTGTTTGAGCGTATTTCCAAATTGTTCCTGATCCGAAACTAGATTTTTTTTCTTTCCATTTTTTTCTTCTAGCTTTTAATTGAGAATTTGTAAGTCTAACATTTATTAATCCTTTTTTTGCATCGATTTCTATAATATCTCCATTTTTAAGTAGAGCAATTGGGCCTCCCATTGCAGCTTCTGGACCTACATGACCAACGCAAAAACCTCTGGTAGCTCCTGAAAATCTTCCATCGGTTATAAGAGCAACCTTTTCCCCTTTTCCTTGACCATAAATAGCTCCTGTAGTTGAAAGCATTTCTCTCATACCCGGGCCACCTTTTGGACCTTCGTATCTAATTATTATAACATCTCCATCTTTGTATTTTTTTGTTTGTACTGCTTTCATCGCATCTTCTTCATTGTCAAAACATCTTGCTTTACCTGTAAATTGTAATTTTTTTAAACCTGCGATTTTTACTATAGCTCCATCTGGTGCTAAATTACCTTTTAATCCAACAACACCACCATCTGGAGAAAGTGGGTTATTATATTTTCTTAAAACCTTCTGATTGGAATTAAATTTAATATTTACTAAATTTTCTTTCATGGTTTTACCTGTCACTGTCATACATTCACCATGAATATATCCACCATCGTACAAAGTTTTTAATAGCATAGGGACCCCACCAGCCTCCCACATATCTTTAGCAACATATTTTCCACCCGGTTTTAAATCTGCAAGATAAGGTGTTTTTTTAAAAATTTTTGCAACATCCATCAGGTCAAATTTTATTCCTACTTCATTTGCTAAAGCGGGAAGATGAAGTGCAGCATTAGTAGAACCTCCAGTAGCTGCTACAATCGTTGCTGCGTTTTCTAATGCTTTTTTTGTAACAATATCACGTGGTTTAATATTTTTTTCTAATAAATTCATTACAGCTTGACCGCTTTCGAAAGCATACTTATCTCTCTCTTCGTAGGGTGCAGGTGTTCCAGCTGAATAAGGTAACGCAAGACCAATGGCTTCTGAAACACAAGCCATAGTATTGGCTGTGAATTGTCCGCCGCAAGCTCCGGCACTTGGGCAGGCAACTAATTCTAATTCTCTTAATTCATCAGATGACATTTTTCCAGATGAATGTTTACCTACAGCTTCGAACACGTCGACAACTGTAACATCTTTACCTTTAAATTTTCCAGGCAAGATTGATCCACCATATATAAAAACGCTAGGGACATTTAATCTTAGCATTGACATCATTAAACCTGGTAAAGATTTATCACATCCTGCAATTCCAACTAATGCATCGTAACAATGACCCCTTACAGTAAGTTCAGCTGAGTCAGCAATTATCTCTCTTGAAATTAAAGATGATTTCATACCCTCATGGCCCATTGCTATACCGTCAGTAACAGTGATTGTGCAAAATTCTCTTGGTGTTCCTCCACTATTTTTTACTCCTTTTTTTACTGATTGAGCTTGTCTCATTAAAGCTGTATTGCAAGGAGCAGCTTCGTTCCAAGTAGAGACAACTCCTACAAAAGGTTTTGCAACATCTTGTTCTGTTTCACCCATTGCATAGTAAAATGATCTATGTGGAGCTCTATCAGGCCCTAAAGAAGTATGACGACTTGGTAATTTTTTTTTGTTAAACTTAGCCATTTTTAATTAATACTGGATACAATACTTCTTAATTTACTATCTTCAATAGTTAATTCTTTAAGAAATCTTTTATCATTTTGAACAATTTCTTTGGGAGCATTTTTTACATAAGCTCTATTTTTAAGTTTACTGTTTAAAGCAGTAATTTCTTTATTTAAATTCTTTATTTTTTGTAAAATTCTAATTTTCTGAGAGGCTAAATCAATATTTTCATTAAAATTTAGAGAAATTTTTTCATTTTGAGATAAAATTTCAAAAGTATTTTTATCAATTTTACTTAATTTTAAGATATTTCTAATTCTACCTACATATTTAGCTAAAATTAGGTTTTTTTGTATAATCTTATTTAATTTAGAAGATTTTTCTAAAAAATGAATATCACAATATAATTTAGGGGTAATCTTTAATTCTGCTTTTGAAGATCTAAGGCTTGAGATAAATTTGATCATTTCATTGATGTCTGAGCAATTTTTTTTGAATTTGCTCATAGTTTTATATTTAGGCCACTCTGATAATATTAAGTTACTTTTAATAATTTTTTTATAGTTATTTTTTCTCCAAACTGTTTCAGTAAAAAAAGGAATAAATGGATGTAATAACTTAAGTATATTTGACATCATAAATGAAGAGAATAATCTGGCTTCATTTAATTCTGTTTTGTTTTTGGAGTTAAAAATTGGTTTTAAAAATTCTAAATACCAATCACAGTAATAATGCCACACAAACTGATAGATACACTTAGCAGCTTCATCAAACCTGAAAATTTCTAGACTTTTAGTTACAAGATTTTGAGTTAGAATAAACTCATTATAAATCCATTGATTAATTGATAATTTAATTGAATTTATATTTATTTTCTTATCATATTTACATTTATTTAATTGTAAAAAATTATTAGCACTCCAAATTTTTGTTATAAAGTTTCTATTACCTATTACTCTATCTTTTGCTAATTTTACATCTCTGCCCGGTGATGCCATAGAGATTAAAGTAAACCTTAAGCTGTCCGCTCCATATTTGTTTATTAATTCTAATGGGTCAATTACATTACCTTTTGATTTGGACATTTTCTGCCCTTTTTCATCTCTTACTAGCGCATGAACATAAACTTTATTAAATGGAGTTTTATTTTTAAAAAAATTTCCCATCATAAGCATTCTTGCAACCCAAAAAAAAATGATGTCGAAACCAGTAACTAATACGGATGTAGGATAAAATTTTGATAGTTCTTTAGTTTTGTTTGGCCAACCTAATGTTGCAAATGGCCATAAAGCGGACGAAAACCAAGTGTCTAGTACGTCTGTTTCTTGTTTTAATTTAATATTACTTTTATTTTTTTTCTTTGCTAATTTTAATGCATCATTTTCATTTTCAGCTACATAAATATTATTATGCTTATCATACCAAGCTGGGATTCTATGTCCCCACCAGATTTGACGAGAAACACACCAAGGTTCAATATTTTTCATCCATTGAAAAAAAGTTTTTGTCCAAGAATCAGGATAAAAGGAAGTTTTTCCCTCTTTGACAATTTTAATAGGTTTTTTTGCTAATTTTTTCGCATCTACAAACCATTGTTCTGTTAATAGGGGTTCGATAATCGAATTAGATCTATCCCCGTAAGGAACTTTATTTTTTATATTTTCTATTTTTACAAGATACCCGTTTTCTTTTAGTTTTTTTGTTAATAATTTTCTAGCTTCAAATCGATCTAATCCAACAAATTCTTTAATTCCATTTTTATTTATTAAACCATTTTTTTCGAAAATATTAATTATTTCGAGTTTATTTCTTTTCCCTACATCGTAATCATTAAAGTCATGTGCAGGAGTAATTTTTACTGCTCCAGATCCTTGCTCAGGATCAGCGTAATGATCAGCAATTATTTTAATAGTTCTATTAACCAATGGTATTAAAACATTTTTTCCAATTAGTGATTTAAATCTTTCATCTTTTGGGTTGACTGCTACAGCTGTGTCACCCATCATGGTTTCGGGTCTGGTTGTTGCAATCGTTATATTATCCGAAGAACCTTCAATTGGATAATTTATATAATATAAATTAGATTGAACATCTTTTTGCACAACTTCTAAATCTGAAATAGCAGTTTGAAGTTTAGTGTCCCAATTTACCAATTTTTTATCTTTGTAAATAAGATTATTATTATATAGATCAACAAAAACTTTAATAACAGCTTTGGACAAATCTTTATCCATGGTAAACCTGGTTCTTGACCAATCACAAGAACAGCCTAATTTCTTTAACTGATCTAATATTATTCCCCCAGATTCTTCTTTCCACTCCCAAACTTTACTTATAAAATCATTTCGCCCTAATTGATTTTTATTCAAATTTTCTTTCTCTAAATTTTTTTCAACAACTGCTTGAGTCGCTATCCCAGCATGATCAGTGCCTGGTTGCCATAAGGTTTCAAAACCCATCATTCTCTTAAAACGGACCAACACATCTTGAAGACTATTATTTAAAGCATGACCCATATGTAATCTGCCAGTAACATTAGGTGGAGGTATAACAACTGAAAATCTTTTATTTAATTTACCCTTTATAGGTTTAAAACAATTATTCTTAATCCAATAATCAGTGATTATTTTTTCTTCCTTTAAATGGTCGTATTTCTTAAATTCCATAATTTTGAATAATGTCTAATTTACTTTATATCCATAAGCCTACAACCCTAAATAGTTAGATTTTTCTTTATTAAAATAATTAAATGCTTTATTAAATAATTATTTTATAAGATTGGCCACGTGGCGGAATGGTTACGCAGAGGATTGCAAATCCTTTTATCCCAGTTCGATTCTGGGCGTGGCCTCCAAAAATTAAGTTGTTTTATTTGACTAAAAAAAGTATGTTGCCCTCATTCCTCGGTAGCTCAGTTGGTAGAGCAGTTGACTGTTAATCAATTGGTCGCAGGTTCGAGTCCTGCCCGAGGAGCCAACTATCCTACTTTTTCAAATTTAGAAGTATTATTTAAAATTTGTAAAATTTTCTCTTTTTGTAGTTTAGACAAAGAAGAAAAAGTTCTGCTTAAAAAAGAATAATTTAAATCCTCATTTATGTTATCGCTGGAATTTACATCCTTAAATTCTTTATAATCCTCAAAAAAATAAATTATAGGCACTTGTAAAAATTGTGATAATTGCATCAATCTGTTTGAGCTAACACCATTTGTGCCTTTTTCATATTTTTGAATTTGTTGAAATGTTACGTTTATTGCTTGTGCAACTTTTGTTTGCGTCAATCCTAAAGATAGTCTTCTCATTCTCAATTTTTTTCCAAGATGAATATTGAAATTATCTTCCATTAGAACTCCCTTTTTTTTTAATAGAACCTCAAAATGAACATTTTATCAATACATAAAAAAAAATAATTTAGATGAAAAAAAACCATAAAATAGGTAAATTTCCTATTGACTTTATATTATAATTTATGACCAATATTGTAGTTAATTAAATTTTTTAATCCTGTACTCCCAATATCCTGTTTTATCAAAAGCAGCTTTAACCCAAAGATATGTATCTTCCTCGTACCATATATCTGTATTTAGTTTTTTATCTTTAGATAAACTTGGATCAGATGAACTAAAATTAAATCTTAATGTTTTATAAGTTTTGTCCCCTATTTTTACGTCTTCTTTTCCTAAAAACTCAACTTTTTGCTCAATTATTCTTCCTGAAACAGCGCTAATTTGAGCTTTCTTTTGAACAATCTCATGGTTCCACCAAGTTCCAATAATAATGTCTTTATCAGCTTTTCCTTTATAAGATGAACCATCGATAACTAAATTTTTGTCTTTTTCGTCAATAGAAATATTTACATATTTTTCTTTTTTATTTTGATTTGTTTCTGAATTAAAACCAGAGAAAACACCATCGATATATTGCTCTGTTCCCGATGCGTAATACTTATATAAATCTATTCCTAATTTAGTTATTTTAAAACTTACTTCATTATAAATGGTTAAATTTTTACCCTCTCTTTTAAAATCATATTTGTGATATCCAATAGGCTTGTTATTTCTAAACAACTCATATTCCAAATAGCTATATTTAGCATAATGTTCAACATGGCCAAATGTTTCAAAACTTATTATAGAAAATATAAAAATTGAAAGTAAAAGTTTTTTCATATATTTAATGATATGGAAACAAACTCAGTTATTTCACAAATTGGAAATACACCATTAGTTAGATTAATACAAGCCTCAGAATTAACAGGTTGCCATATATATGGTAAGGCTGAATATTTCAATCCAGGGGAGTCAGTCAAGGATCGAGCTGCTCTATTTATTGTACAAGATGCTCTTAAAAGAAAGTTAATATCAAAAGGTGGGACTATAGTTGAAGGAACTGCAGGAAATACAGGTATTGGTTTAGCAATAGTTTGTAAACAATACGGTTTAAATTTAAAAATTGTTATTCCTAAAACCCAATCTATTGAAAAAAAAGAAACTTTAAAAGAATTAGGCGCTGAACTTATTGAGGTTGATGCTGTACCTTATGCAGATCCAAAAAACTATATTAAGCAATCAAAACAAATTGCAGAAGATTTAAACAAAACAAATTCAAATGGTGTTTATTGGGCTAACCAATTTGATAATATTGTAAACGCTGAATCTCATATTCAGACAACTGCTGAAGAAATATGGAATCAAACTGCTGGTTCAGTAGATGGGTTTACTTGTGCAGTTGGAACGGGTGGAACTTTAGCTGGTGTTTCAATTGGCTTAAAGAATAAAAACAAAAATATTAAAATTGCTTTATCAGATCCTATGGGCTCATCTCTTTATTCTCACTTAAAAAATAATAAACTTGAAAGTACTGGAAGTTCAATAACTGAAGGGATTGGTACTGGAAGAATTACTAAAAATTTTGATAAAGCTCTAGTTGATGATGCATTTCAAACCGATGACATTGAAGCATTAAATTTAGTATATGATTTAATAGACAAGCAAAAAATAGTTTTGGGAGGATCTTCTGGAATTAATATAGCTGGAGCTATAAAACTTGCTAAACAGATGGGTCCAGGAAAAACCATAGTAACGATTCTTTGTGATCATGGCAAAAGGTATGCTAGTAAAATTTTTAATAAAGATTTCTTAAAAAGTAAAAATTTACCAATACCTAAATGGTTATAAAATTTGACTTAAGAAAAGCTTAGTTCTCTCAGATTTTGGACTTTCAAAAAATTCTTTTGTTTTAGCTCTTTCTACAATTTTACCTTCATCCATGAAAATCATGTAATCGGCAACTTCTTTAGCAAACCCCATTTCGTGTGTTACAACTATCATAGTCATTCCACCTTTTGCTAAATCAACCATTACATCTAAAACTTCTTTAATCATTTCTGGGTCTAACGCAGATGTTGGTTCATCGAATAACATTATTTTAGGTTCCATGCACAATGCTCTTGCAATTGCAGCACGTTGTTGTTGACCTCCTGAAAGTTGTCCAGGGAATTTTAAAGCCTGATCATCAATTTGAACTCTTTTCAAATTATTCATTGCTATTTCCTCAGCTTGTTTTTTTGGAAGTTTTTTTACCCATATAGGTGCCAAGGAACAATTATCTAAAATAGATAAGTGAGGAAATAAATTAAACTGTTGAAACACCATTCCAACTTCAGCCCTTATTTTTTCGATATTTTTTGTGCTCTCAGAAAGTTCTGTACCATCAACAATAATATTTCCTTCTTGATGTTCTTCTAATCTATTAATACATCTAATTAATGTTGACTTCCCAGATCCTGATGGTCCGCAAATAACAATCTTCTCTTGAGGAGATACTTCAAGATCGATATCTTTTAAAACTTGAAATTTATCAAACCATTTATTAACTTTTTTCAGTTCAATTATTTTTCCCATTATTATCTTTCCGTGCTTAATTTTTTCTCTAAATTCTGACTGTATCTACTCATTGCATAACATATTACCCAGAAAACTAAACCTGCAAAAACATATCCTTCCATTGCCATTCCAAGCCATTTAGGATTAGTTTTTGCTAAACCTATCATACCTGCTAATTCCATCAACCCTACAACGAAAATTAATGGTGTATCTTTCACTAAAGCAAGAAGAGTATTAGCTATTCCAGGTATCACTAATTTAAGAGCTTGAGGTAATATAATAAGTGCATTCATTCTCCAATAACCCATTCCTAAGGATTTAGCAGCTTCATATTGACCTTTTGGCAAAGCTTGTAAACCTCCTCTTACAACTTCTGCCATGTATGCAGCTTCAAATAATGTAATTGCTATTAAAACTCTAATTAACTTATCAATAAAAGTACCATCTGGTAAAAACATAGGAAACATTACAGCTGACATAAATAGAACTGTAATTAGAGGAACTCCTCTCCAAAGTTCTATAAAACCAATAGAAATATATTTAATTGCTGGCAAAGATGACCTTCTTCCAAGGGCTAAAATTACTCCAATTGGAAAACAAAAAAGTATTGCAAAAGCAGAAATAATAAAAGTTAATGATAGGCCGCCCCAAGCCGCACTTTCCACGTACTCAAGCCCAAAACTTCCACCTGAAATAAGTTTAATTCCTAAGAATGGGAAAACAAATACCAGAAATAAAATAAAGTATTTTTTAAGTTTTTCTGATACAAAAAATGAAACTCCAACAACAGCAAATAAGATTAAAAAAGCTGTATTTATTCTCCATTGCTCTGCGTCAGGATAAAGACCATACATAAATCTGTTAAACCAAACTTTTATAAAAACCCAACAAGCACCATCACCTGTACAATCATCTTTTGAATTGCCTACAAAATTAGCCTCTAAAATAAACCATTCCAACATCGGAGGGATTGATTTTATAATAATAAAAATTGTGAAAAGTGTTAATAAAGCGTTAAAATTATTGGAATTTATATTTTTATTTAAAACATCTAAAGAACGAACACCGCTAAATTCAATTCTGATAAGGTAAAAACCAACAAAACCTAATATTAGTGGTAAAAAATAGCTTAATTGAGAAGGCAAAAAACCCATTAAGTTAAAATTAAAAAAAGCATTTATAAAAACATCTAAAAAACTTAAAGAGACAAGAAATAAACCTATAGGAACATAAGTTTTAATATTATCTTTTGAAGGTTTTGCAATTAAATTCATTATTTTTCCTTAATAGCCATTTTTTTGTTATACCAATTCATAAACATTGAAATTGAGATACTTAAAGTCAAATAAGTAAGCATTGTGATTGAAATTATTTCAATAGCTCTTCCTGTTTGCATTAAAGCAGTCCCCGCAAAAACTAACACTATATCTGGGTAAGCAATAGCGGCTGCCAATGAAGAATTTTTTGTAAGATTTAAATACTGATTTGTAGTCGGTGGAATAATTATTCTTAATGCTTGAGGCATCACTACGAGTTTTAAAATTTGATTTTTATTTAATCCTATGCTTGCTGCAGCTTCTTTTTGACCTTTGCCAACTCCCAAAATTCCAGCTCTTACATTTTCAGCAATAAATGTTGCTGTGTACATTGATAAAGCTAAAGCTAATGCAATTAATTCTGGAATAATACTTACCCCCCCTTCATAAGTATAAACTGTTGATGATAATTGTTTTAAAACTGGATATTCAAAAGTGAGAGAGACTCCTAGAAAAAGAAATGTAATTAAAGGTATCAATATCAATGTCGCTAAAGAGATAGATGTTACTGGCAGCTGTTTTCCAAATTGTTCTCTTTGTTTAGTTGCGTAAGAATTTATAAAATAAATTGCAATAAACGCAGCTATAACTGATAAAAGAAAAATATTAAAATTAGTCCATATAAATTTTGGTACATACCAGCCTTTAATCGTTAAAAATGATATATCATTAAAACTTATACCGTTTTCAGGCAAAGGAAGTGCTCGTAAAGCAGCGAAATACCAGAAAAAAATTTGTAAAATCAAAGGTATATTTCTAAAGATTTCTACATACCACTCAGCTACTTTAGCTATTAAATAGTTATCAGACAATCTAGATACTCCTACTACTACTCCAATGATTGTTGCAAAAAATATTCCTATTACTGAGACTAAAATTGTATTTAATAAACCTACTAAAAATGCTCTCCCATACGAGTGCGAACCATCATACTCGATCATTGAAAATGTAATATCAAATGATGCTTCTTGATTTAAAAACCCAAAACCAAATGATATTCCTCTGTTGCCCATGTTAATTTGAGCATTAGTTGCAAAATAAATAATTACAGAGAGTAAAGCTAAAATAGTTATTGCTTGAGGGATTAAATCTCTTGCTTTTTTGTTTTCAATATTTAATTTTTTAAAAATCACTATTTTGAGAGTAAAAAAAAGGGCCAGATAAATCCAGCCCTTTTTAATTTTATTAGCAATTATCTTGCTGGTGGTACGTAAAGAATTCCACCTTTAGTCCATAATTGATTAGGACCTCTATTAGGTAAAATTCCAGTATCAGCTATGTGTTTTTTATAGCTTTCACCGTAGTTACCAACTTGCTCGATAATTCTTAAGCTCCACTCGTTATCTAAACCGAATGCTGCACCTAATTCTCCTTCAGATCCTACTAATCTTTTGATTGCAGGGTTTTCAGAGTCTTTAAGGCTTGAAGCGTTTGATGAATTTACACCATATTCTTCAGCTTCGATCATAGTATTTAGAGACCATCTTACGATATCTTCCCATACTGCATCCCCTTGTCTTACAACAGGACCTAATGGTTCTTTAGAAATCGTTTCAGGTAATACTTTGTGCTCATCTGGATTTGACATTTTAGTTCTTTGTGCCGCTAAACCAGATTTATCTGTAGTGTAAGTATCACATCTTCCAGCATCATAAGCTTGAACAACTTCGTCTGCTTTTTCAAACGCAATTGGTTCGTAACTTATGTTTTTAGAATTAAAAAAGTCTCTCATGTTAAGCTCGGTAGTCGTACCTGTGTTTGTACAAGCAGAAATACCGTTTTTAAAATCATTCACAGAATTAATTCCTGAATTTTTTCTTACCATGAAACCTTGACCATCGTAAAAGTTTACACCAACAAAAGTTAAACCAATGTCAGCATCTCTTGATAATGTCCAAGTAGTGTTACGTGCAAGTACATCAATTTCACCTGATGTTAATGCCGTAAATCTTTCTTTAGCACTTAACGGAGTATATTTAACTTTGTCTGCATCACCTAATACAGCTGCAGCGACAGCTCTACATACGTCTACGTCAATACCAGACCAATTTCCTGATGCATCAGCATTAGAGAAACCAGGAAGACCTTGTGAAACTCCACATTTCACAAAACCAGCTTTCTTAGTATTGTCTAAAGTTTTAGATTTTTTTGAACCAGCTCCTCCTCCACCTTGGCCGCAAGCGACTAAAAGCAAAGATGCAAATCCAACTAAAATCCAAGTTTTGATTGATTTGATCATATTATTATAATCCTCTTTAGTTTTATTATTGTTAACAATATTTTTGAAACGAAGTTTCAAAACGTTTTTAGTATGATCTTTTTTAAATTAAAATACAATTGTACATTATTTAATTATAAATAAATATAGTGACAGAAATATATTTTTATCTACATATATAAAAATACAACTAAGATTTTTAAGTTTTTTTGGTCAACTCTATTAACCTACTGGTAGTCCTTTTAAAAGATAGTAAATGTTTTTTAGATGAACCTATATTATTAAGATCATGTGCAAGGGATAAAGAAAGCAGTATTTTTTTCTCATAAAGGATATCTATTAAAGTAATAAATCTTAATTGTTGATTAGAATTTTCATCATTGAAAATAGGAATTTCTTCAATAAAAATATGATTACTTATTTTTGCAATATTTATATAATCTTCGGCTCCCAAATTTTCATCACATAAATCTCTAAATTTAAATCTCAAGATGCCATCATAAAAATTGTTAATTGTAAATTCTCGTCCTTTAGTGGTAATTTTCTTTGTCTGTAATTTTTTATTTTTAGTAAATTCTCGAAAACTTTTATTAATCATAAATAATGTATTTTGATTTAGTGGAAAAAATATTCTTTGTTCTTTTAGGCCTTTAAGTCTGTAATCATCTTTTAATTTCAACTCCTTTTGAATTGAACAATTTTTTATAATCGATATAAAAGGTAGAAATTGATCTCGTTGTAATCCATCCATGTAAAGATCATTTAATTTTGTATTTGTAGTAATTATAATTTTAATATTTTCAGAAAAAATTATCTCGAATAATTTACCTAATATCATAGCGTCAACGATATTAGTTACTTGAAACTCATCTAAATATATTAGATCGCATTTTTTTTTCAGGTTTTTTACAAATGAAATAATAGATGTATTATCTTTTTTTTCATGTCTAAAATCATGAAAGCTTATCATAAACTCGTTAAAGTGCATTCTGTGTTTTCTTATTGTTAACTTATCGTAAACGAAATTTAAAATCATCGTTTTTCCTACACCTACCTTTCCATATAAGTAAAAACAAAGTTTTTCTTTTTTTTTAAAAATCCTGCTCAAAAAGTTTTCTTTTTGGTAAAAAAATTTGTCTAATAAATTAATAATTTCTAGTTGTTGATGATTTATTTCAAAATCATTTTGTTTACAAAATTCCTCAAATGAATTTTGTAATTTTTTTTTTGACATTTAATTTATGTTGTCTAAAACAGCTTTTGCACAATGCGCTGTATTACTTGTGCCCTGAAGATCTTTCGTTCGATTTTCTTTTACTGATAAAGTTTTTTCAATTGAATTTAATATTGATTTTGCTGCTTCTTTTTCCCCTAAATGATCAAGCATTAAAGCTCCTGACCATATTTGTCCAATAGGGTTAGCAATACCTTTTCCAGCTATATCAGGTGCTGAGCCATGTACAGGCTCAAATAAAGATGGATATTTATTTTCTGGATTAATATTTCCAGATGGCGCGATACCTATGGTGCCAGTGCATGCTGGGCCCAAATCAGATAAAATATCACCAAACAAATTTGATGCAACAACCACATCAAACCATTCTGGGGTCAAAACAAATCTAGCAGTTAGTATATCAATGTGAAATTGATCAGTTTTGATCTCTGGATAAGATTTTTTAATTATTTCAAATCTTTCATCCCAAAATGGCATCGTAATAGAGATACCATTCGATTTGGTAGCGTTAGTAACTTTTTTTCTTCCTTTAGATTTTGCTAATTCAAAAGCATATTTTTGTACTCTATCTACACCATGTTTAGACATTATAGTTTCTTGAATAGCTATCTCTCTATTTGTATCTTTAAACATTCTGCCTCCTACTGAAGAGTATTCTCCTTCAGTGTTTTCTCTTACGATTAACATATCTATATCACCAGCTTTTTTATTTGCTAACGGACAAGGTACTCCATTAAATAATTTTACAGGTCTTAAATTGATATACTGATCAAATTCTCTTCTAAATTTTAGTAAAGATCCCCATAAACTAATATGATCTGGCACCTTAGCTGGATCACCGACTGCTCCAAAAAAAATTGCATCATGAGATCCTATTTTTTCTTTCCAATCATCAGGAAGCATCTTTCCGTGTTTTTGATAATAATCACATGACGCAAATTCAAAATCATCAAATTGAATTTTAAATTGATGTTTTTTAGCAGTTTCTTTTAAAATCTTTAAACTTTCAGGCAATACTTCCTTACCTATTCCATCTCCTGCTATTGATGCTATTTTGTAACTTTTCATATTTCGATTTGGCGCGCCCTGAAGGATTCGAACCTACGACCCTCGGTTTAGAAAACCGATGCTCTATCCAGCTGAGCTAAGGGCGCTAAGTATCGTTATATTTACTTAAAAACATACTAAATGGTCAATAAAAATCGGAGACTTTACTCCAAATTGCTCAGATTTTTCATGCTGATGAATATGATGAGAATGGACAAATACTGGCAAATGCTCACCTTTTTTTGTTTTTAAAGTATAAATAAAATTTGTTCCTCTAAACTTTCTGTCTACCACTTCTAGTTTTAACTTGCTTTGATCATCGTGGATAAGATCTTCAGGTTGTAAAAGTAATTTTACTTTAGAGCCAGATGGAAAATTATTAGAAAGCTTACCTCTTATTTCACCTAATTCATCGTGTTTTAATCTATGAACTGCACATTCGCTATCAACTACTTGTACATCAATGAAAATTCCTTTATTTAAAAAATTTGCCACATCAATAGAGTTAGGTTCGTGATGTACATTATAAGGTATGTCATATTGTTTTAATTCTTGGTTTAAAATTATCCCGCATTTATCTGCCATGGAAAAAGCTTCGTAAGAGTCGTGTGTAACAATTATGGTAGTTAAATTAATTCTTTTTAAAAGTTTTTTTACTGAAACTTGTATTTCCTCTTTTAAACTCTGATCTATATTAGAAAAAGGTTCATCTAAAAGCAATAAATCTGGTTTAGACATTAAAGATCTCGCAAGTGAAACTCGTTGAGCCTCACCAGCACTAATTTGGTGTGGGAATTTATCTAAAATTGGTTCAATTCTTAATAATTTTATTATCTCGTCAGAATCTAAAGCTGAAACACTTCCATTTAATCGTTTTTTTCCAAAATTAATATTATCAATAACCTTGTAATTTGGGAAAAGAGAATTGTCCTGAAAAGATAAAGCAATGTTTCTATCCTCTGGTTCGATATGAATGTCATTCGAAGCTAAAATTTTATTTTTTAAGAAAATTTTACCAGTGCTCAATTTTTGTAATCCAGCTATAGTTCTTAAAATAGTTGTTTTTCCTATACCGGAAGGGCCTAATAGTGATATTATTTCTCCTTGATCTTTAATTGTTAAATTTACATTATTTACTTTATTTTTTTCACTCGCAGTAAAGTTACCGTTCTGAATTTCAAAAAAATTCTTAGCCATCTTTTGATTATATTAGTTTTTTTTAGAAAGTATATATTTAGATGATAGTAGAATTAATATTGTAGACCAGAATATAAGAAAAAGTGATGGTAAGGCAGCAGCTTCAATTAAATCTTGAGATGCATAAATGTACGCTTGAGTTGCAAATGTTTCAAAATTAAAAGGTCTAAGTATCAAAGTGATCGGTAACTCTTTTATAACTTCTAATGAAATGAGAAGCATGATTAAAATAACATTTGTTTTTAAATAAGGAACATGAATTTTTAAAAATGTTTTAATTTTTGAGTATCCTAAAAGATAAGCACTTTCATCTATTGAATTATTAATTTTTTCATAACTAGATTTAATTCCATTAAAAGAAAGTGAAAAAAATCTTACAAAATAGGCTAAAATTAATCCTAATATAGATCCTATGAAAATGCCTTTGGAACTATTCATGCCTAAATTATCAGAAAGAAAATCACTCAAATTTGAAAAAAAAGTTATAAAAGCAACTGCAAGAATTACACCTGGTATAGCGTATCCGGAAACTGAGAAGTTTGTTAAATAGTTTAAAATTTTACTTTTTGAAATCCTGCTTCCGTAATTTATAAATAGAGAAGTTATAACAATACATATGCTAGCTAGTAATACTAAAAACAAAGTATTAATGTTTATATCAATAATATTTATATCTTGAAAATATTTAGGGAATTTAATTGTCCAATAAATCATTTGTGAAACTGGAAAAATGAAACTAATTGACAGTATTAATGAACAGATAATTAATGGTAATATGCTTTTTCTTCCATTTAATTTTATTTTAGTAATAGGCTTAAAGCCTCTACCCGGTTGATGGTATCTTGCTTCTTTTCTAGAATAAATTTCTACAGAAAATAGAAAAAGAATAAATAGTAATAATATAAAAGATATCTGATTTGCAGTGTTTAAATCATCGAAAGAAAGCCAGGAATTATAGATTCCTGTGGTTAAAGTATTAACACTAAAGAAAGATACAGTACCAAAGTCTGATAAACACTCCATCGATACTAGTGCTAATCCAGCTATAATAGCTGGTCTAGCTGAAGGTAAAATTATTTTAAAAAATGTCTCTTTAGAAGTAAGACCTAAATTCTTTCCAACCTCAATATAATTATTAGACTGATAATGAAAAGAGGCTCGAGATAAAACGTACACATAAGGAAAAAGTGAAAAAGAAATTGCTAAAATTGCTCCAGTAATTCCATCGATTTTAGGTATAAAAAAATTATAATTATTTTCCCCAAAAAAATAGGTTAATATTGAAAATGCAGTTCCGTAATTTTCAAAAAACGCAATTATTGAAAACGCATAAATATATCCTGGAACTGCAAAAGCTAATATCAAAGCCCAACTAAAAAAATTAGACAAAGGAAAATCATAAAACGATACAAAATATGCAGAAGTGACTCCTAAAACAAAAGTAATTACAATCACAAACAATAATATGACTATTGAATTTAAAATATAGTCAAACAGGAATGTGTTCTTTAAAACTGTAAAATAATTACTTGTTTCATTAAAAAAGCTAAAAAAAACTGTAATAATTGGAAGAGCAACGATTAGAGCTACTATTAAAGAGCTTAAAAACCAAACATTATATTTTGTCATTATTTGACCCTGTTATCATATTAAATTCCCTGGTTAAAGCGGCTTGAGTGTAGAATTTAGCTAGCATTTAAACCAGGGAAATTGACGTCAAACTTTTAATTTTTTCGAAACATTGAAGAAACTATTGCTTTTACTTCTTCAATTTTAATTTCAGAGACTTTTCTATTTGAAATCTTTTTTTCCATTTTTTTTGCCTCTGACATACAAGGCGAACAGCCTTTATTTAACTTATTTAAGTTAATATTATTTTTGCTTGTTTGCCTCATATAAATTAATTAAAATCTACTTCCAGCCTGCAGCTGTCATTACCTCTAAAGCATCTGCTTGTCCTTTTCCGTAATTAACAACTTTGGTTTTAAGATCTTGTTTAAAATCTAATCCCATGTTTACAACAAGTGGATGAGGAGATACACCTTTTATCATTGGATACTCAAAAGTATTATTTACTATGTGGTTTTGAGCCTCCTCACTTAATAAGAACTCAACTAATTTTATTGCATTAGCTTTATTCGGTGCACCTTTTACAAGTCCTGCACCACTAATGTTCATATGAGTTCCTCTACCATCTTGATTGGGAAAGAAAGGTTTTACTTTTTTGGCAGCTGCTTGTTGTTCAGGACCTTTTTTTCCTGAAAGCATAAGTGCCAAGTAATAAGTATTAACCACGGCTATATCTGCTTCTCCTGCAGCAACAGCAAGTATTTGAGCTCTATCATTTCCTTTAGGCGACCTTGCCATATTAGAAACTACACCTTTAGACCACTTTGCTACTTTTTCTTTTCCATTATTTTTAATTAATGACGCTACTAGTGACTGATTGTAGATATTATTTGAAGCTCTTATTACTAATCTACCCTTCCATTTAGGGTCAGCTAAACTCTCATAAGTTAAACCAAATAATTCTGAACCGCTTACTCTTTCTGGAGCAAAGTATACAATTCTAGCTCTCTTTGCTATTCCAGTCCATTTCGAAGTTCTAAAGTTACTTGGTACAGCATTTTTTATAGTTGAACTTGTAAGTCCTCCCTGCAGATTTCCCTCAAAAGCACCCAGTCTTCCTGCATCTGCTGTAATATAAAGATCAGCTTGGCTATCAGCACCTTCTTCGATTATTCTTTTTTCTAAAGCACCAGATTTGCCTGATACAACATTTACTTTAATTCCCGTTTTTGCAGTAAATTTTTCGTAAAGTTGAACATCAGAATCATAATGCCTAGCGCTAAATATATTCACCTCATTCGCAAATAGAGTGCTTGTGAAAGCAAATAAAAATATACAGCTTATCACAATAGTTTTGTTCATTTATTACCCAAATTTTCCTCGTAAATTGATAATGATTATCATTTACAATATAATGAGAATGATTATCATTTGCAATAATGTCGCAGTGGGTATTTGAAGCAAGATTACACCTATATGTTGCTTAGGTTTATAAAATAGAGTTATATGAAGAGTGCATCAAATAAATCCAAAAAAATTTAAAGAAATTAAAAATAAGACTATACCTAGTCCATTGAGACCAAAATTTAGACAAAAAGCTGAAACAAATATTTATTTTCTCTCGAAAAGAAAATTTAATAGTGAGAAAAAAACTAAACTAGCAAAAAATATAAAATTTTTATGCATTTTATCAATAATTTTAATTGGTGGTTATTTTTTATCTAATTAATCTTTGTTGAAACAGATCCCAACTTATTAATTGTACCTTTGTAAATACCTTTAGCTAAAATTGGTACCACTCCTACTGATGAACCTGTAAAAACATAAAAATTTTTATTAAGTTTTATTTTATCTTTTTGTAATTTATTAAGAACAAATTTTAGTGAATTCATTGGATTTACATAAACAGTATTTGTATTTCCCTTTACAGATTGGTTAATCTTTAAATTTGATATTTTAGTTTCAAGATTTTTAACATTTTGATTTTTAAATTTTTTTTTAGGTCCGAGAACAAATTTTACATTAGCACCGAAATCTGAACAAAGATCACCTAAACTTTTTATTCCTTGTTTTTTTTGTCTATATCCTACAACTTCAATACTAGGAGCTATATGTGTGATTAACTTCTTTATATTTTTTTTTGTAACTTTTTTTTTAAGATTAAAAAAATCTTTTTTAATTAAATAACAAACTTCAAGTTCTATTCCTAAAGCAAATTTATTTATTTTTACATTTCTTTTATTTTTTATCACGTTATGTTTATAAACAGTTGCGTAAAAAGGTTCTTTCTCTTTAAGCTTTTTTAAAACTGAAATTCCAGTTCCAGCAGCTTTAAATCCAATTATAGGTTTTTTTATCTTACTTTCACATAATTTCCTAAATTTCTGTGCCGCAAAAATTTTTTTTGTATATTTTTCAGGAAGTGGTGAAATGACTTTATTATTTAAAAATGCGTTTACCATTTTATCTGAATATTTGTTCAAAATTTTATCAACCATTAAATTTCATCTCCAATATAAATATCCAAGGATAAAGCAGTTTCTACTAAAGAGTCTTTTCTTTCAACATTTTTATATGTGCTAATACCCTCATCAATTGGTACATCGACAACTTTTCTATCTCTCCAGGCAACCATTCGATCGAATTTTTGTTGATTTAATAAATCAACAGCATACACACCAAATGCACTTGCTAGAATTCTATCACTTGCTGTTGGTGGTGCTCCTCTCTGTACGTGTCCTAAAGAAGTAACTCTACATTCAACATCAGTTTTTTTCATTAATTCTTGTGCAATATAATCTCCGATTCCACCTAATCTTTGTTCACCATCCATATACTTATGCAGAACTGTGCTACCGTCCTCTTTTTTTACAGCTTCGGCTACAATAATAAGAGAATGCTGTATGTCATGTTTTTTCATAGAATTTAATTTTTGGATAATACCATCTATAGAATATTTTATTTCAGGAATTAAGATAACATCTGCACCTCCAGCTATACCGGCGTTCAAAGCTATATGGCCAGCATCCCTACCCATAACTTCTAAAATCATAGACCGTCTGTGGCTCGCGGCAGTTGATTGCAAATTATCTAATGCATGAGTGGCTACATCTACAGCCGTATGAAAACCTATAGAACTCTCTGTTGCACCAACATCATTATCTATTGTTTTGGGTATAGCTACAATTTTCATATTTCCCTCTTTAGCTAATTTTTTCAAAATTTGCATACTACCGTCACCACCTATGATTATTAAACCATCTAATTTCATTTGATGATAACCTTCAATAATCTCTTTAGATCTATCTATTTTTTTTCCATCTTTAGTGGGAAATTTAAAAGGATTTCCTTTGTTGGTTGATCCTAGGAAAGTGCCACCCTGCCTTAAAAGATATCCTCCAAAAGTTTTATGGGTCAACTGAACAGCAGCAACTGGCCTTTTCATTAATCCAGCGGTTCCATCTTTTATGCCAAAAACATCCATATTATATTTGTTTTTTGCTCTATAAAAAATTGATCTAATAGCAGCATTAAGACCGCCACAATCTCCACCACTTGTTAAAATTCCAATTTTTTTATTAACCATCTAATTTTAATTTTCTAAAATATTCTTTTTTGAGATAAAAATGTTATAACATAAAAATTTCATAATGGAAAAAAAAGCAAAAATCATTGCCACTCTAGGTCCAGCTATTTATAGCACTTCAAAACTCAAAAAACTTGTAAACCTTGGTGTTGATGCTTTTAGAATAAATTTTAGTCATAATACCATTGGGTTAAATAAAATAGTATCCAAAATTAGAAAAATAGAAAAAACTACAAATAAAAAAATATCTTTAATTGGTGATCTTCAAGGTATTAAACTCCGCGTTGGCAAAATTAAAGATGATAGTCAAAAGATAAAATATAATCAAAAATATATTTTTGATTTAAATAAAAAAATTGGGGATAAATCAAGAATAAATTTTCCTTATCCAAAAATTTTAAAAAAATTAAAAAAAGGAAATAAAATTTTAGTTGATGATGGAAAATTTCTTTTTGTAGTTTCAGCTAAAAATGGATTATCAGTTACAACAATTTGCAAAAGCCAAAATTGCGTCATGAGAAGTAACAAAAGTATTCATATTCCTAATTTTGATGTGTCTTTTAACAAATTAACTTCCAAAGATAAAAAGGATATCAAAATTGCATCTAAATTAGGTTGTAATTGGATTGCTCTCTCCTATCTGCAAAATGATAAAATTATACACGAAACTAGAAAATTAATAAAAAAAGATATGGGAATTATTTCCAAAATTGAAAATAAACATGCCTTGAAAAATATTGTGAGTATAATTAAAGCCACAGACTCAATTATGATTGCTAGAGGAGATTTAGCAATTGATATTGGACATAGTGAAGTTCCAAAAGTTCAGCTTAGTTTAATAAAAAAATGTTCTCAATATTCTAAATCTGTAATTGTTGCTACTCAAATGTTAGAAAGTATGATTGAAAATAATACAGCTACAAGAGCGGAAATAAACGATATTGCCACAGCTATTTTTCAAGGAGCTGATACTGTAATGCTATCTGCAGAAGCTGCTATTGGTAAATTCCCAGCTCAAGCAGTTTCTACTATGACACAAACTATTCTTTCTACAGAAAAATATAAAAGACAACATATTGAAGATTTTAAGAATTCTATTATTTCAAATAAAGACCCGGTCAAATCAATTTTACTATCTGTAAAAGATATTGCATATAATCCTGATGTTAAAGCAATCATTGTTTTTTCCAATTCAGGAAAGTCAGCAAAATTAGTTTCGGCTATGCGGCCTGCCGCTAAAATTCTTACTATCTCACCTAATATAAATGTATCAAGACAAGTCTCCTTGCTTTGGGGAGTTCAATCTATTAATAGTCGTGATGCAAATGGATGGAAAGATATGATGTCTATTTCAAAGGAGATCATTAAAAAATTAAAATTTATAAAAAAGAATGACTTTGTAGTTATTACTGCAGGTTTACCTTTTGGTAAAGCTGGAATGACAAATATGATTAGACTTTATAAAATTGGCACGTGATTGATCAAAATTATAGTATTGACGAAATTTTATCTGCTGTGGATGAAATTCAAAACAAAAAGAAAGAAGTGAAAAGCAATATAGCTACGACACTCCCTGTAAAGAAAGATTATTCAGAGGTTCCAAAACATACTTTAAAATTGATTGAAGAAGCTGAAGAAACTAAATAAGTGTTGAAATTTGAATTGTAGTATCGCACATCCTATTTGAAAAACCCCATTCGTTATCATACCAAGACAATACTCTACTAAACTTACCGTTAATCACTTGGGTTTGAGTTAAATCAAATATTGAGCTATGTGGATTGTGATTAAAATCTTTGGATACTAGTGAAGCTGAATTTGTAGCAAGAATACCTTTTAATGGTCCGTGTGCAGCTTTATTCATTGCTTCATTTATACTTTCAGCGGTTACATCTTTTTTAGGCACAAATGTGAGATCTATTAATGAAACATTTGGAGTTGGAACTCTTATGGCGGTTCCATCTAATTTACCCTTAAGACTTGGTAAAACTAAACTCATGGCCTTAGCAGCCCCTGTTGAGGTTGGAATCATTGAATCTCCCGAAGCTCTGGCTCTTCGTAAATCTTTGTGAAATGTATCCAGTAATTTTTGATCACCAGTATAACTGTGAATTGTAGTCATATAGCCATATTCAATTCCAAATGTATTTTCCAAAACCATTGCTACCGGAGCCAAACAATTGGTAGTACATGATCCATTAGAAACAATATTATGCTCTTTTTTTAAGCCTTTACTATTAACACCTTGGACAACTGTATAATCAACTTCTTTAGCTGGTGCTGAAATAATAACTTTTTTTGATCCAGCTTCTAAGTGTTTACCGGCCGAAACTTTGTCTAAAAAAAAGCCAGTACACTCTAAAACGATATCAACACCTATTTTCCCCCAAGATAATTTAGCTGGATCACGCTCAGAAAAAACCTTTATATTTTGATCATCAATTAAAAATCCATCACTTGAAGTCTTAACGTCGTGGTTAAGAGTTCCATGAGTACTATCATATTTTATCAGATGAGCATTTGCCTCTATTGATCCTAGATCATTTATAGCTACAACTTGTATCTTATTTTTATAATTCTCTAAGATTGATCTAAGAATTAATCTACCTATTCTGCCAAATCCGTTGATACCAATTTTAATCATGATAATGTTTAATTAGAAAATTATGTATTTATTTAATAGCATATTTGAAAAAGATTTCAATCTAAATAAATTTTTCTTAAAATTTGTTTTTTTTGTTTCATTATTAATTATTTCAATAAATTTTTACGAGTGGCTCATAGAAAGGAGTTATTACGAATACTCTGATTGGTTAATTAATTATCAAGGGGGTTTTACCAGAAGAGGTCTTATAGGTGAATTTCTTTATATTTTATATAGTATCACAACTATTAGATTGGACTTACTTGTTTATATATTTGTAATGTCTTTATATATTTTTTTTTTTTATTTTTTATTTAAAATTTTAGATAAAGCTAAACTTAACTTTTTAAACTCATTAATTATCTTTTCTCCATTATCTTTTATATATCTTGCTACTTCAAAAACTTTAGCTGGTCGAAAGGAAATTTTACTATTTCTTTTAATAACGATATTTTTTTATAAGTTTGAAAAAATTAAATTTGAAAATGTAAAATACTGGTTAATTTTTATTTTTTTATTGACAAGTTTAACTCATTTCGGATTTGTTTTTTATTTTCCTTTTTTAGTTTTATTCTTTATTTTTTTTTATTACCGCCAGACTCCTAAAAGTATTATTCAGCAAATGTTACCTGTTTTAATCGCTGGATTAACAATATGTTTCTCATTATTATATGTAACTATTTATTCTAAACCAGATATTTCACTTTTGTGTGAAAGTATAAAAGAATTTACAAAACAATGTCCAGAAGAAACATATGTAAGAGTATTTACATATTCTTTTAATGACATATTTAAAATTATCAATAAGTTTTATATTAACAATTATATAATTAAATATCCCATATACTACGTTCTGGCTTTTGCTCCAATTTATTTTGCCCTTTTTAATTTAAAAGATGGTAAAAATTTTAAAGTAAAATATTTAATATTAATTTTAATAGCTTCAACTTTTTTTACCTTTCCTGTATTTTTCCTAGGTGCAGATTATGGAAGATATATACAATGGCAGTACATGTTTTATCTTTTAATATATTTGAAAGTAATTCAACTAAAACTATTCAAATTCAAAGGTGGAAATTTAATTATTAATTCTAAAATTCCTTTAATTTTGTTTTGCTTAATAATATTTTTTTATGGGTTTTTTTGGTCAGTGCCACATTGTTGTGAAAAAGATTTTTCTTTTTTGTTTGATAAAATATTTTTTAAATTAATAAATTAATCTTAATTATTATTTCAAAAACTCAGAAGTCTATTATAATTTTTTTATACGTACCTAAAAACAATAACTGCATAACCAATACAAATTATTGTTGCTATCCATAGAACGCTTCCTACAAGAGCTAACCAAAAAAGATGAATAAAAGCACTACCCAATAAAGAAACAAATAGTCTATCACCTCTAGTTGTATCTAAACCTAAAATACCTTTTCTTGGAGAGCCTCCCGGTACTTTTTTTTCCCAAATTAGCATTGCTGTAATACAAAGAGCTATGAAAATGAAAAAAGCTGCAGTTTGCCATGTCCATGCCATCCATGAAAATAAATCAAAATCAAAAAAACCTTTTTCTTTTGCTTTACCGACATCACCCCAGGTAGCTGAATATAATTTTGTAAACATTAAACTCTTCCCATCGCAAAACCCTTAGCAATATAATTTTTTACGAAGTAAATTACAATTGCCCCTGGAATTATTGTTAAAGTTCCTGCTGCAGCTAATAAACCAAGTTCATATCCAGAGGTGCTGGCAGTTCTAGTCATAGTGGCAGCTATTGGTTTTGCAGCCGTAGCAGTGAGTGTTTTCGCTAATAGAAGTTCAACCCAAGAAAACATAAAACAGAAAAACATAGTTATACCTATACCAGCTGCAATAGTTGGAACAAATATTTTAAAGAAAAATCTACCAAATGAATACCCATCTACATATGCTGTTTCGTCTAATTCTTTAGGAACCGCAGACATAAAACCTTCTAATATCCAAACTGCCAAAGGAATATTAAATAAGCAATGTGATAAAGCCACTGCGATATGAGTATCAAATAAATTTACAGAAGAATAAAACTGAAAAAACGGCAAAGCAAAGACTGCTGGAGGAGCCATTCTGTTAGTTAACAGCCAAAAGAATAAGTGTTTATCTCCCAAAAATTTATACCTAGAAAATGCATAAGCAGCTGGTAAAGCTGCTGCTACAGATATAACTGTATTAAATACCGTATACGTAATTGAATTAACATAGCCCATGTACCAGGTGCTATCGGTAAAAATTTTAACATAATTTTCTATTGTAAATTTTTGTGGCCACAACGAATAAGTATTAATAATTTCAGTTGTTGTTTTAAATGACATGTTTATCAACCAATAAATCGGTAACATTAAAAAAATTATATATATCGTAGGTACTAACCATTTATATTTTTTCATGATCGTGCCTCATTTTTCATCATTAAACTATAAAATACCCAACAAACTAACAGCACTATAAAGAAATATATTAAAGACATTGCAGCTGCTGGTCCTAGATCAAATTGACCTAAAGCCATTTTTACTAAATCAATTGATAAGAATGCAGTAGTATTACCTGGACCACCTCCTGTTAAAACAAATGGTTCTGTATAAATCATAAAACTATCCATAAATCTAAGTAGGATAGCTAAGGTTAAAACTTTTTTCATTTTTGGTAATTCAATATATCTAAAAATAGCCCACCTACTTGCGCCGTCTATCTCAGCTGCTTGATAGTAAGCTGGCTGAATTGAATTAAGTCCTGCATAAGATAAAAGAACAACCAAAGAAGTCCAATGCCAAACATCCATAAGAATAGTTGTAAACCACGCATCACCGGGTTGCTGAGTAAAATTATAGTCAAAACCTACTGAGTTTAATGTATGACCAAGAAAACCAATATCTGGAAGGGCAAAAATATTCCACATAGCACCAACAACATTCCAAGGTATAAGAAGTGGCATAGACATTAAAATTAAACAAACTGGTACACCCCAACCTTTTTTTGGCATCGTTAAAGCAATTCCAATACCTAGAGGTATTTGGATTAGAAGAATTATAAAAGTAAAAGCAAATTGTCTTCCTAATGCAGCATGAAATCTATCAGACAATAGTATTTGTTTAAACCACCTCGTCCCTTCCCAAGCAAATACGTTGTTTCCAAATGTTTCTTGAAAGGAGTAATTTACTACAGTCATTAATGGAATAGCAGCGTTAAATGCTACAAGAACAAATACAGGAATAACAAAATACCAAGCTTTTTGATTTATTGTTTTATTCATTCTATGATCCAATTATCTCCGTAAACGTAAGTGTATTTCTGGTTAAAGGTAATATGAGCACTTCCACTTGGAATTTCAGAAGATGCATTTGATAATATTTTGATATTTCCTCCATTAGACTCTGTATCAATAATTTTGTGTCTTCCTGTATTACTTACTCTTTTAATTTTTACTGGAATTCCTTCCTTAGAAAAATTAATAAACTCTGGTCTGATACCAATTTGAGTTTTACTAAAATTGAATTTTTTAATTGTTTTATGACTAGTTATTTTCTGACCGCCAAAATTAATTTCTCCGTTTTTTATTTTGCACGGTAGTATATTCATACCAGGCGAACCAATGAAATGTCCAACGAATGTGTGTTTAGGTTTCTCAAAAAGTTCAACGGGAGTTCCGGTTTGAACAATTTGACCCTCATGCATAACAACAACTTGGTCTGCAAAAGTTAAAGCTTCTGTTTGATCGTGAGTAACATAAATCATTGTACGGTTAATTTTTTGATGTAACTCCTTTAATTTAGATCTTAGAACCCATTTTAAGTGAGGGTCTATAACAGTCAAAGGTTCATCAAACATAATTACGTTTACGTCTGATCTTACAAGTCCTCTACCTAAAGAAATTTTTTGTTTTCCGTCAGCCGTTAAACCTGATGCTCTATTATTTAATGTAGATGTTAACTCTAGCATCTCAGCAATTTCTTTTACCTTAGATGCAACCTCTGAGTCTGAAAGACCTCTATTTTTTAATGGAAAAGCTAAGTTGTCATATACAGACATGGTGTCATAAATAACTGGGAACTGAAATATCTGCGCAATATCTCTTTCAACTGGATTAAGTAATGTCATATCCTTGTCATCAAACAAAACAGTGCCTTTTGTTGGTCTTAACAAACCAGAAACAATGTTTAATAAAGTTGTTTTTCCACAACCAGAAGGGCCTAAAAGTGCATATGCTCCACCGTCTTTCCAATCAATATTTACGTCTCTCAAAGCCCAATCAGAATTGTTGTTTTGCTTTTCTAAATAACTGTGACTCAAATCTTTTAAAGTTATCTTAGCCATTATTTACCAATCTGTTATTTTGATCAAAATACAAAAACTCATCTGTGTTCATGTATAATTTAGTATCTTCTCCAACATTTTTTTGTTGAGTTCCATTAGACAACGAAACCCAATTTAAGTTTCCATTTGTAAAGTGTATTAAACTCTCCGATCCGCTAAGTTCAGAAATTTGAACTTTACCATTAATTTCTACTGAGTTATTTCCTTCTTTATAAGTAGTGATATTATGGGGTCTTATACCTATTTTATAAGTACCATCCTTAATTTTTGCTGATGATTTCCATTGAATACTATTATCTGTAAATTTACAATTATCTCCACTTTTTATGATCTCAGCTATGTTCATTGGCGGATCGCTAAAAACTTTAGCTGAAATTAAATTTTCTGGTTTATTATAAACTTCTAAAGTTTTCCCATATTGAATTACTTTACCCTCTAATAATGTTGCTGTATTTCCTCCTATCATTAAGGCATCTGATGGTTCTGTTGTTGCATATACAACAATACAATCTCTATCTTCAAATAATTTTGGTAACTCTTCTCTTAATTCCTCTCTTAATTTAAAGTCTAAATTTGCAAGAGGTTCGTCTAATAAAATTAAATCAGAATCTTTAACTAGGGCTCTTGCTAAAGCTGTTCTTTGTTGTTGTCCTCCTGACAATTCATCAGGTTTTTTGTTTAACATTGCTGATAATTTTAAAAGTTCAGCTACTTTACCAACCCTTTGTTTAATTTCATCTGTATTAACTCTGGTTATTACTAAAGGTGATGCAATATTTTCATAAACTGTGTAGTTTGGATAATTTATAAATTGTTGATATACCATGGAGCAATTTCTTTTTTGAACCTTCATACCTGTAACATTTTCTCCATTGAACCAAATCTCGCCTGCTGTAGGCTTATCTAATCCTGCCATTATTTGCATTAAAGTTGTTTTGCCCGCAAGTGTCGAGCCAAGAAGCACGTTTATAGTATTTTTCTCTAATTTAAGGCTTGTAGGATAAATATGAGTATCAATTCCAACTTTTTTTTCTACATTTTTTAATTCTAGACTCATAATTTAAAATTTAGTTTTAAAAAAAGGGGGCAGCTAGTGCCCCCTTTTCAATTTAGATTAACCTCTTACTATTTCCAAGCTTTCGCGTATGGAACAGTTTTTCCTTGAGGTTTCTCGTTACGTTTAGCTTTTGGTGAACCTTTTTTATTTAACCAATAAGAAGCTTCTCTTGGTTTATTAAGTCTTGGTCCACATCCACCGTATGCATTACTACCTTTATCAGCAGCTTCCATACGAGACATTACTAAGTCCATCTCTTCTGCAAGACGATCCATAGCTTGTTGTGGAGTAAACGCACCTGAGTTTACATCTCCAATTTGTTGCCACCAGATTTGTGCAAGTTTCGGATAATCCGGAACGTTTACACCTGTTGGTGACCAAATATTTCTGTTGTTTGATCTATAGAACTCAACTAGTCCACCTAAATCACCTGCTCTATCAGTGAATGATTTATGATCGATTGAACTATCTCTTATAATAGTTAAACCAACATGACTTTTCTTAAGGTCTACTGTTTTTGATACAACGAATTGAGCATACAACCATGCAGCTTTTCTATTTTTAACTGGTGTAGACTTAAATAAAGTCCATGATCCAGCATCTTGATATCCAAGCTTCATGCCTTCTTCCCAATAAGGTCCCTTTGGTGATGGACCCATTCTCCATAACGGTTTACCGTTAGCATCAACAACTTTGTTGTTAGGATTTTTTCCTACTAAAGAAGCTGTGAACGCTGTGTACCAGAAAATTTGCTGAGCAACGTTTCCAGAAGATAGAGACGGTAAAGACTGATAGAAGTCCATAGCCGCTGCACCTGGAGGTGCGTAGTTTCTTAACCACTCATCCCATTTTCTGATTGCATATACTGCAGCTGGACCGTTAGCAGCTCCACCTCTTGTTACAGAAGCGCCAACTGGGTTACAAGAACCTTTTTCCATTCTTATTCCCCACTCGTCCACTGGTATACCATTAGGTTTTCCAACGTCACCTGCTCCAGCCATAGATAACCACGCGTCAGTCATTCTCCAACCTAAGTCAGGAGCTCTTTTACCGTAGTCCATATGACCGTAAATTCTTACACCGTCAATATTCTTCACATCTTCTGAGAAATATTTAGCGATGTCCTCATAAGCAGACCAGTTTAAAGGAACACCTAAATCATAACCGTATTTCTTTTTAAACCCTTTTTTAATTTCAGGCCTGTCAAACCAATCTTTTCTAAACCAATAAAGGTTTGCAAATTGTTGGTCTGGAAGTTGATATAAATCCCCATCTGGTCCAGTAGTAAACTGTTTACCGATGAAATCATTTAAATCTAAAGTTGGTAAAGTTACGTCTTTACCTTCTCCAGCCATCCATTTTGTTAAATTAACTGCTTGTTGCATTCTAGCATGAGTACCAATCAAATCTGAGTCATTGATGTACGCATCGTAAATACTTACGTTAGTTTGCATTTGTGTTTGCACAGCCATTACAACATCACCTTCACCAAGTAACTGGTGATTAACTTTAATCCCAGTAATTTCTTCAAAAGCTTTTGTTAAAACTTTTGATTCATACTCGTGCGTTGGAATAGTTTCAGACAATACTTTAATAGACATTCCTTTAAATGGCTTTGCAGCATTGTGGAACCACTCTAGTTCTTTCTCTCTTTCTTTAGCAGATAAAGTTGAAAGACTAAATTCTCCATTAGACCATTTCTTGATTGCAGCCATATGACCGTCTGCAAATGCACTAGAAATAGTTACGATTGAAAATGACACAGCAATAGCTAAGAAAGTTTTTAATGTTTTAAACATTGTTGTTTCCCCCATTGTTGTTTTTAATGATATATTATTGAACCAAAATTAACCCATTCTGTACAGAGGTTTATTAATTAATTATGCAACTTGAAGGTGTGTTAATTGCTTAAAGTTTTTTTAATTGCTGCTGACCAACCTTTTAAAAGTTTGTTTCTTAAAGGGTTCTTCATCTTTGGTGAAAATTTTTTATCTAAATGCCAATTTTTTGAAATATCTTTTAAAGATTTATAAATCCCAATTTGTAATCCAGCCATAAATGCAGCGCCTAGCGCAGTAGTTTCTTGAACTTTTGGTCTTAAAACTTTTACATTAACTATGTCAGATAAAAATTGTGAAAACCAATTGTTCATTACCATTCCTCCATCAACTTTTACAATTTTTGGTCTTAAACCATCATGTTTCATAGCTTCAAATAAATCGTATGTCTGGTAGGCAACTGCTTCAATTGTAGCTCTCACTATTTCTTTTGGGCTTGTATCTCTTGTAATTCCGCTCAAAACTCCTCTAGCATTTGCATCCCAGTAAGGAGCTCCTAGCCCTGTGAAAGCTGGTACTAGATAAATATTATTATTATCTTTTAAAGATTTCACAATTTTTTCTGTCTCTGGAGCTTTCTTAAAAAATTTCATTTTATCTCTTAGCCATTGAACACCTGCACCAGCTATAAAAATTGATCCTTCCATAGCATATGTTGTCTTACCATTAATTCTATATGCTATTGTAGTTAATAATCTATTTTTTGAATAAATTTTTTTACTACCTGTATTAAGTAGAACAAATGCTCCCGTACCATACGTACTTTTAAGAGACCCTGGTTCAAAACAACATTGACCAATAGTAGCTGATTGCTGATCCCCTACTACGCCATTTATTGGTATAGACTTTCCTGTTATAGATGAATGAGTTTGACCGTAATCATCTGCACAATCTTTTACTTCAGGAAGAATGTGTTTTTTGATCTTTAATAAATTCAAAATCGTATCATCCCATTTATTTGAACTAATATTATAAATCATTGTCCTACTTGCATTTGTAGCATCTGTTGCGTGTATTTTTCCTCGAGTTAATCTCCAAATTAAAAAGCTATCAATTGTTCCAAACAATAATTGTTTTTTGTTCATTAGTTGTTTAGCTTTTGAAACATTATCTAATATCCACTTAATTTTTGTTCCTGAAAAGTATGAGTCGATTAAAAGACCTGTTTTGTTAAAAATCATAGTATCTTTGTTTTGTTTTCTTAATTTTTTACAAAACTCCTCTTGTCTACGATCTTGCCAGACAATAGCATTATAAACCGGCTTACCTGTTTTTTTGTCCCACAAAACAGTAGTTTCTCTTTGATTTGTGATACCTATACTTAAAATTTCACCTCTTAATCTTTTTGCTCTTTGAATAACATCTTTTAAAGTTTTTAAAGTTGTTCTCCAAATCTCTTCTGGATTATGCTCAACCCAACCACTTTTAGGAAAATACTGTGTAAATTCTTTTTGTGAAGAAAAAACTGGTTTGCCTTTCAAGTCAAATAATATTGATCGATTAGAAGTAGTCCCAGCATCAATTGAGATTATAAATTTTTTCATCTAAATGACTCCCAATCTAACTCTAGTTTTTTATCATCTACAATAGCATTGATCATACCAAGCATTAAAGGTAATTTTTTTTGATCAAAATCTTCATTAACCTTTTTTGCGATTTCTTTTGCTAGATCTGCGCCTTCAATTGTAACTTTTTCCATCTTAGTTTTTTTAGCTTCAGAAAAAGTTAATCCTTCACCAATATAAGATCCCATTCTTGCATTTCTTCCACCACCTGAACTTACATAAAGATCCCCTAAACCTGCTAGCCCTTTAACAGTTTCTTTTTTACCTTTTAAGTGTTCAACAAAAATTTCCATTTCATGAATTGATTGTTTGATTAAGGCAGATGCTGTATTTAAATAATTTTTTTCTCTTACTTCATTGGAAATATTTTTACTACATAAGCCCTTTGCTGCTCCAACAGCCATTGAAAAAATATTTTTAATAGCTGCAGATACTTCAACACCGTTTAAATCATCTGAATGCGAAGTATGATAATAATTTGTATTGAGCATATCAGCTATCTTTTTTGAAGTTTGAATATCTTTATTTGCAATAACGACACTGGAATGAACTCTATTAGCCAAACCTGCGGCCAAACAAGGCCCGCCTACAGCTGAAATATCAACTTTTTTTATTTCTCTATCCCCTAGTAGTCTTTCAAGTTTATCAACTAATAATTCATATTGATTATTGTGAATGCTTAGACCTTTTGTAAGCATCAATAATTTTGGGATTTTATTATCTTTATAAAGTCTGCTTAATTGATCAGCAACCCACTCTATTCCTTTTGAACTTATACCAAGAACAATTAGATCAACATTAGCTTTTAATAGCTCATCAAATTTTTCAAATTTAAAAATATTTATTTCTTGAGGAATAACGGTATTTAACCCTGGGTGTAAATTATTACTTTTTTTTAGTTGATCTATAAAATCGTTTTCTAAATGAGTGCCAACAATATTAATATCATGATTATTATCCAGACAAGGTAAAGCAAAAGCTGAACCCATAGCACCTGCACCAATAATTACAATTTTTGACATTAATCTCTAAATAATATTTTTTTGAAAATTAAAAAAATTGATATTAGCTCAATTTTACCAATTATCATAAATAATATTAAACTAATTTTTGAAGATGTTAATAGATTAGTAAAATTTAAATTTTGCATATTAAACATTTCAGAGTTAACTGTGTTCGTTAGAGTTAATATTGACAATTTAAATGATTTCTCGAATCCAATGTCATCAACCACTAAAAGACTAGATAAAATAAAAAGACTTAAAAAAAAGGAAATAAATAACAAAAAAGATATTTTTACATGATCGTCCGAAATTTTTCTATCTGAACCAAATATTGTTTTATTAATAATACTATTAGGACTTATAAGTTTGATAATTTCAAGTGAGGTTATTTTCAATAATATATAAAATCTAGTTAGTTTAATTCCTGATGAATTAGAAATTAAAGATCCGCCAATAATTGAAATAAATAAAAAATATAAGCTTAAGTTACTATCCGGCTTCATTAGTGTGAGACCAGAGTTCGCGAGACTACTTGTTACACTTATAATTATATCCAAACCTCCATAATTATTTAAATATATCAAACTACAGAAAACAATAGCCATTAGTATCAAATAAAGATCTTCTTTATGTTCTTTGATTAAAATATTTTTATTGAAAATATTAAAAAGTAAATAAAAATTGAGCATAGAGATAATTAATGAAAATATTAAAATTATTTTTTGAAAATTTGTTGAAATAATCTTACTTATATTTTCTATAGGAAGAAAACCTCCTCCAGAAATCAACGTCATACTTAGATTAAGTGAATTAAATAATCTAACACCTGATAAATTTAATAAACTTAAAATTAAAATACTAAGTAAAGAATACAACAAAAATATTTTTATTAAATTACCCTTAATATTAATCTCAGAATTGAAATTGTTATCTCCAGGAAAAGTTATATTAGTCATCTTATAATTAAAAGATTTATTTGAAAAAATTATTATTAAAAAAAATAAAAAAAATAAACCACCTATCCATTGAGAAGAAGACCTCCAAAGGATTAACGTCGGATCAAGATATTTAATATCTTTAAAAATTGAAAATCCTGTTCCTGTTAATCCTGAGACTGACTCAAAAATAGAATTTAAAAATGTAACTTGATAATTACTTAAATAGAAAGGAATAGAAATCAAAAGCGAAATTAAAACATAAGAACAAATAATTAAAATTAATTGTTCAATAAAATTTATATTTTTTGGGCTTTCTTTTCCATAATAAAAAAGACTTAATCCGAGAAAAAGAGAGGCAATTAAAGTTATAAAATAAGTATTTATGCTTAGAAAATAATCAAAATAAGACGCATATAAAATATTTATAAAAGATAGCATACTTACAGGAAAACAAAATAAGCTTAGATAAAAACTAATTCTTTTAAAATTCATTGATTTTAAATTTCGCCTAGACTAAAAATATTTTCAACAGCTTTCAACTCTTCTCTCTTGGCAAGAAATACAACAAGGTCATTTTTCTCGAAGATAAAATTAGATCTAGGAATTATAACTTTTTCTTTTCTTATAACTGCACCTATTCTAATATCTTCAGGTAAATTTGATTCTCGAATTTTTTTATTTACTAATTCTGATTTTTCAGAAATGTTTGCTTCGATAAATTCATACGCTCCATCTAATAAAGAATATACTGATCCAATGCTACCTCTATGAACATGTTCCATTATTCTGGAAACAGTTGTCATTCGTGGATCAACTAGGTCATCTATGTTAAGAGAATCTTGTAAAAGATTATAATTAGTTTTATTAACAATTGCGATTGTTCTTTTTTTTAATCCTGTTTTTTCTGCTAAAACACAAGCCATCATATTATTTTCATCATCGTTAGTTAAAGCTAAAACTGTTTCTGAACCTTCAAGATTAGCCTCTTTTAAGATTTCTTCATCTAAAGCATCTCCGTTAATAACAATTGATGCTGAAAGTTCGTTAGCTATCTCTTCGGCTCTCTGTTTATTTTTTTCAATTATTTTAACTCTTACATCTTCAAAATTTTCCTCTAACATTTTTGCAAGTTGAAGACCTATATTACCACCGCCTATAATTAGAACATTTTTTGCAATTTTTTCTTCATGTCCAAAGGCTTTTAATATTGGATTTAATTGATCGCTACTTATAACTACATAAACATTGTCATCTTCTAACATTTGATCATTTTTTTTAAGATAAATAAATTTGTCTTTTCTAACGGCCCCTAAAATATTTGCTTTGAAATCTGGAAATTTCTCAGTTAATTTTTTAAGAGGTATATTCTTAATTGGGCAATTTTTTTCAATTGAAATTTCTAGCATTTTTACTTTGTTTTTTCCGAAAGGTACATTATCTAATGCGCCTGGAGCTTCTAACCTTCTGTATAAAGATTTAGCGACCTCAAGCTCTGGGGAAATAATTACATCAATGGGTATATTTGATTTGTTATATAGTTTTCCCCATTTACCTTCTAAAAAATCTTTAGTCCTTATACGGGCAATTTTTTTTGATACATTAAACAAAGAACTAGCTAGCTGACAAACAATCATATTAGTCTCATCATTTCTCGTTACTGCAATAATCATATCTGCTTTTTCAGCACCGGCATTTTCTAATACTGAAGGTAATGATGCTCTACCTACTATTCCTTTGACATCTTGCGTATCATTAATTTTCTTAATATCTTCAGATGACTGATCAATAACGGTTACCGAATGACCTTGCGCTGATAATTGTTTGCTTATTGAAAAGCCAACTTTACCGGCTCCACATATTATTATATTCATTTTTAATTAATTCCTTTAATTCCTAAAGATTTAAGTTTTCTGTGAAGAGCAGATCTTTCCATTCCAATAAAATCTGCAGTTTTTGATATATTCCCGTGATGTTTTTTTAGCTGAGTTGTTAAATATTCTTTTTCAAAGTGTTCTCTAGCTTCTTTTAATGGAGACTGAAAAGATTTAGTCAAAATATTATTTTCCTCCGAAATTTTCGATGAAGGATTTAATATATCATCTATTAATTTATTTATTTTTTGTTTGCTCTCATTAGATGATAAAATTGTAATTCTCTCTATTAAATTCCTTAATTCCCTAACATTGCCGGGCCAATTATACGTGTATAAACTATCGTTTTTTATATCTATATCAGGCTCTTGAACTCCGTTTATTTCTGAAAGTTTAGATTTAAAATATTTTATTAATAACGGAATATCCTCAGTTCTTGATGAAAGAGAGGTCAATTCTATCGGCATTACATTTAATCTATGAAAAAGATCCTCTCTAAATTTGTTTTCTTTGACTAGTTGATTTAAGTTTTTTGAAGTTGAAGAAATAAGTCTTATATTTACATTAATATCTTTAGACCCGTTCACACGTTTGAATTTTTGATCAATAAGGACTCTTAAAACATTTGCTTGTGTTTCATACGGGATTTCAGAAACTTCGTCTATTAATAATGTTCCTCTATTAGCTCGCTCTAACGCACCGAATGAAATATTCCCATCTTCAAACTCTTCTCCAAAGAGCTCTTTTTCATATGTCTTCTCTTTAAGAAGAGCTGCATTTATTATAACAAAAGGTTCTTTTGTCCTTGTTGAATTTTTATGGATTTTTCTAGCTACCAGCTCTTTTCCAGATCCAGTTGGTCCTGTTATTAATACTCTACTTTCTGATGTTGATAATTTATCAATAACTTTTTTTACTTTTATTATGTCTGAACTTTTACCAACTAAATCGAAAGAATGAAATAATTTATTTTCTATAATATCTTTTTCTTTTTTAAGCAGTGAAGACTCAAGACCTCTATTAACGTAATTAATTATTTTTTCTTTTGAAAAAGGTTTTTCAATAAATTCATAAGCACCTAACCTTATAGCTTCAACAGCAACTTTTACGGTTGCATGACCGGAAATCATAATTACTGGAGTATTTTTATTTTTTTTAATAATTAATTTCAACAAGTCAATACCATCTTTATCTGGTTTATCCAGTTTGATATCTACTATTGCTAAATCAGGAAGACGTTTATTAATTTCTAAAACTGCCTGATCATAATTTGCAGCTGTTCTTACTTTAAAATTTTGTTCTTCTAAAATATTACAAACTAAAAATCTAATGTCTGGATTATCGTCAATTACTAAAATTTCTTTAAACATATTTAGGTAGCGAGATTGTGACTACAGTTCCTTTATTGTTTTTCTTACTTTTAATTGAAAAATTTCCATTATGTTCGTTTATTATCTTTGTTACTATTGGAAGTCCTAGACCTGTTCCTGTTTTTTTTGTGGTAAAATAAGGTGTCATTGCTTTTTTAGCATCTGTAATACCTGAGCCATTATCATTAATATTTATGATTATATAGTCATTATTACTAGCTATTTCTATGTCTATATTTCCTTTAAAATCCGGGTCTTTCTGCTTCAAATCTTCAAAAGATTCTTCCGAATTTTTAATTAAATTAATAAAAACTCGATTAAGTTGATCTTCATCCCCATTAATAAATTTGTCATCGGTTATATTCTTTAAGGAAATTGAATTTTTTGATGTAAGTTTTATAAAATCTAAAGACTTATTTATCATCCGAGCCAAATCTAATTTTTTAAATATAGGCCTTGGCATTCTTGCGAAATTTGAAAATTCATTAACAAGTTTTTCAATATCTTTTATTTGCCTATTTATTGTTTCTAAATATTTTTCAAAATTTTTTCCGTCCTGAGTTAACTTGTTTTTGTATTTTTCTCTTAAACTATCAATTGAAAGCTGTATTGGTGTTAAAGGGTTTTTAATTTCATGAGCTAACTTTCTTGCAACACTCTCCCATGCCTCATATCTCTCAGTAATTAACAATTTGTCTTGTTGTTCTTTTAATCTTTCTATCATCTGATTAAAATTTTTATTAAGAAGTTTAAGCTCATCATCTGTTTCAAGCTCAGGTACTTTAACATCAAGAGCTCCTTTACTTATAGAGTCAGATGCACTTATCAAATTAATAATAGGTTTTGTTAATCGAGAGGCAAATGTAATAGCTACAGAAGTTGATAAAAATAATAATAAAGTAACAACTATTATATAAATGATTGCAAAGGTAACTTTAATTCCAGTTTGACTATTTTCAACAGAGTAATAAAAGCTTACTGCTTGTTCTGTTTCATTTAAATATCTTAGTATTTCAGGATCTATATTTCTTGAAATATATAAATAAGTGTCAACTAAAGCGTTTAATTTTGTCATCACAGTAGTTTTATTATCTAAATTATCTGTTATAAAAACTGGCTTACCCTCTAAAGCAAGGTCGTAATCTTCATCGGCTGGTATTATAAATTCTTCGGTAATATCTCTAACATCAGAAATTAAAATATTTCCCAGACTGTCAATCAGATACACATCATCAACTCTTCTTAGAATTTTTTCTGATCTCATTATCTGTTTAAAACGTTTTGGATTTGAATAATATAGACTCGAGGCACGATTTAAACCAACGCTCATAAGTATAACATCTGATAAAACGTTATCTTTACTCTCTTCCAAATAGTTTTTAGCTACATCAAAAGAATTATTTACTGCTTTTGTAATTTGTTTATCAAAATAGTTTTGTACTCCAAAATTAAATATAAAAAGTGAGAATATTGCTACCACCAACGAGGGTATAACTGTGAAAAGAGAGAAAACAGAAATATATTTTAAATTTGTTTGAGCTCCTTTTTTATTCTTTTTACCTGTATAATAAAATCTGTAAAAGTTTTTAAAAATTAGTGTGAAAAAGATTAATAGTAAAATAATATCAATTATTAACAATGTTTGTAAATTTTTATCTGTTAATTTAACAAATCCTTCATTAATAAAGGTTAAAAAAGTAACAATCCCCATAAAAATACATAAAAATGAGGACAAAATAATCCAATTAAAATTTTTAATTATCTTAAACATCTTAAATAACCATTAAATATTTTTATAAATATAATGTAAATTAACATCATGAGTTTTAGTTTAATCATTCTAGCTGGAGGTAATAGCCATAGATTTAGGTCTAAAGTTGGCAAACCTTATCAAAAATTAGCAGGCAAATCATTAATTGAATTAAACGTTATTAAAGCACGTAAATTCAAACAAATTAAAAAAATTATTATAGTTTATAATAAAAAAGACGCCAAACGCGTCAAATCACTTAAAATCAAAAATGTTAAATTAATAAATGGTGGAATTAATAGGCAACAATCAACTTACAATGCTTTGAAGTATTTAAAAAATCAAAAAAGAATTTCAAAAGTTTTAATTCATGATGTAGCTAGGCCTAATTTTTCATCAAAATTGTTTGGTTCAATCATAAAAAATATGAAAAATTCTAGAGCCGTAATTCCAAAAATAAGAGTGCAGGATGCAATAAAACAAATATTCGACTCTAGTAAGCATGAATACATAGTTGGAAAAAAAAGAGATAATCTTTTTTTGACACAAACACCTCAAGCTTTTAATTTAAAAGAAATATATCATTTACATAAAACAAATTCAGGTAAGTATAAAGATGATGATATTTCTTTATATATGGATCTTAATAAAGTTAAATTTATTGAAGGAGAAAAGAGCAACTTAAAAATTACTGAGAAATCAGATTTTGAAAATCTTAAGAATATTTATAAATCTAAACAGAGTGTAGGAATTGGATTTGACGTTCACAGATTAGTACCAAAAAGGAAACTTTATTTAGCTGGTTTAAAGATTAAATCAAAACTAGGAACACTTGGTCATTCAGATGGGGACCCTGTTCTCCACTCAGTGACTGATGCGATTTTAGGCGCTTGTAAAATGGGTGATATTGGTCAAATGTTTTCTGATAAAAATAAAAAATTTAAAAACATAAGATCCACAATTTTACTTCAAAAGGTGGTAGAAAAAATTAAATTTAATAGCTATTTCATAAATAATATTGATATTAATATTATTACTCAAACACCTAAAATCAAAAATTATAAAAACAAAATGATCAATAATATTGCTAAACTTTGTGAGATTTCGAAAGACCAAATAAATATTAAAGGAAAAACTACTGAAAAACTTGGTGTGATAGGTAAAGAAAAGGCAATAGCATGTGAAGTTATATGTTCAGTTATAAAATATGATTAAAACTTTCAATTATTTATTTGTAACATGTTTTGGAATTGGATCATTTAAATTTGCTCCTGGAACAATAACTTCTCTTATAACTACTGTTTTTCTATACAGCTTATTTCATATAATTAATTTACCTAACATCACAATTTTGATTATTTTACTAATAGTTTTTATTTATTCTTTTTATGCCGTGTCTGAATATATAAAATATAATGAAAACAAAGATCCTAAAGAAGTTGTTGTAGATGAATTCATCGGGCAATCTATTCCAATTTATTTATATGAAATTGCTCATGGAAGTGCGAAAGACACAAATGAAGCAGTTTTATCTTATTTATATATTTTCATTTTGTTTAGATATTTTGATATTAAAAAACCTTTCCCGGTCAGTTTTTTCGATAAAAAATTTAAAAATAGTTTCGGAGTAATAATGGATGATGTGGTTGCTAGCTTATATGTAGTCCTTACATTGATAATTTTTATGGTTATTAAATCAAAATTTTTCTAATGAGTTTAAATAAAAAAATAATTTCTTTAATCAAAAGAAAAAAGATGAAACTTGCAATTGCTGAGTCATGTACGGGAGGAATGCTGTCTAGCACTATTACCTGTGTAAGTGGCTCATCAAAAGTATTTACGATGGGCTTAGTTACTTACTCAAATCAAGCCAAAACAAGTATTTTAAAAGTGCCTCAAAAAATAATAAAAAAGTATGGCGCTGTAAGTGTTCAATGTTGTGTGGCTATGGTTAATAACCTAAGTAAAATTAGTAAATCAAAAGTATGTGTTTCAATAACAGGGATAGCTGGTCCTAAAGGCGGATCTAAACAAAAACCAGTTGGTTTAGTTTATATTGGAATTAGAGTTGGAAAAAAGGTTGTTGTAAATAAATGTAATTTTAAAAATAAAGGAAGAATTTTTATTCAAAAGCAAACTATTAAAAAAACTCTTAATTTATTAGCGCAATTAATCAAACGGGATAGCTAAACTCTGGATTAACTATTACGTCCAAAAGATGGGCAGTAAAACTGTTAAGTAGTAAGAAAATACTGAAAGCTATTATATAAAGTATAAAAACTAAAAAATTTCTGGCCCTTTTTCTTTTTAATAATTTTTTATCTTCAGGAACCCACTCTTTGTTTTGAGACTTAAAATCATATGAAAACATCCAATAGGTCAGATTACTTTCGTTGGGATCGCCGGTTCTAATAGTTTTAATATATGAGGATAAAAATTTGAAGGTTAAAATAAATAAAATTAGTAAAGAAGATATTGTAAACATTATTTATATAATTTGATTGCTCTTTCTTCAAAAGCTTTGGCAATTTTATTCAAACCAAGCTCAAAAGATTTTTTCATTATTCCATTTAAAATTGGATTTTTCAATTCAAAATCAATAAAAAATTCTAATTGTGTATTGTTATTTATTTCTTTGAAATGCCATTCATTTTTTAAATGCTTTAAGGGACCATCTAAATTCGTAACAATAATTTTATCACTCTCCTTATGATATGAAACATGACTTGAAAAAGTTTCATTTAAGATACTTTTACCAACTTTTAGATCTCCATTGAATGTAATTAAATCTAAACTTTCTTTCTTGTCGAAAATCTTTCCTTCAATACACCAAGGAACGAATTCAGGATATTTTTCAATATCAAGAACCATCTCGACAAGTTGATTTTTTTTACAAGGAATAATTTTTTTTAGTGTTGCGGATGACATTCAAGCTTTTTATTTCTTGCGTCCTGTAATCTTCTAAAGTCTTCATCAGCGTGATATGATGATCTAGTTAAAGGTGAAGAAGAAACAAGTAAAAAGCCTTTTGTTTTTGCAATATTCTCAAATTCTTTAAATTCATCCGGATGATAATATCGATCTAAAGGATGATGTTTTGCTGAAGGTTGAAGGTATTGACCTATTGTAATAAAATCAACTTCTGCCGATCTTAAATCATCCATTACTTGTATTACTTCCTCTTTAGTTTCGCCTAAGCCAACCATGATCCCTGACTTAGTAAAAACTTTTTTATTAAAGGCTTTCGCATTTTTAAGTAATTCTAATGAAGCAAAGTAACGTGCACCAGGTCTTACTTTTGTATAAAGTCTAGGAACTGTTTCGATATTGTGATTGAAAACATCTAAGTCTGCTTTTAAAACTTTTTTATAAGCATCACCTTTTCTTAAAAAGTCTGGTGTTAGAACTTCAATTGAAGTTTTTGGATTTTTTTCTCTAGTAGCTTTAACAACTTTATAAAAATGTTCTGAACCACCATCATCAAGATCATCTCTATCAACAGATGTTATTACTACATGTTTTAAATTTAGATCTTTTACTGCCTTAGATATTTTTGTTGGTTCGAAAATATCAAGGTCTTTTGGTTTACCAGTTTTGACATCACAAAATGCGCAAGCTCTAGTACATGTGTCACCCATAATCATAAATGTTGCATGTTTTTTACTCCAACATTCGGTAATATTTGGGCAATTTGCTTCCTGGCAAACTGTTACAAGATTGTTCTGGTTTACAACTTTTTTAGTTTGAAAAAATACTTGGGAGTCTACGATTTTAGATCTTATCCAATCAGGTTTTTTCTTAATGGGATTAATTGGTTTATTTACTTTTTCTGGATGTCTCGGTTTTTCGCTCATTTTAATTTTATTATAATTTCGTCCTCAGTAACATAGTTAAATTTTTGCCTATATAACATGTCTAAATAATCTTGATCATTTTTATTTATCAATGAAATTTGATGGTCAAGATCTTCTAATTTCATTGTTAATAATCTTTCCTTTAAAATCATTTCTTTATAAGTATTTTTTTTATCAAAATAAGAAAGCAGTCCTCTTTCTCCTCCAATTAGATTTATGCCAATATAAAGGGTAAAGAAGATATTAAATAAAATAAATTTCTTTGTTTTTAAACTTTTAATTAGTTTCATTTACTAGATTCTAGCCATTTTAGCTTGATTGCCAAGTTCTTCTTCGACGCGTAATAATCTATTGTATTTAGCTACTCTTTCAGATCTTGCTAATGAACCTGTTTTAATTTGAGATGACATAGTGGCTACTGCCAAATCAGCTATAAATGTATCCTCTGTGTCACCAGATCTATGCGAAATAATAGTCTTAAAATTTGCTTTCTTTGCAATTGAAATAACTTCTAAAGTTTCAGTTAAAGTACCTATTTGGTTAGGTTTGACTAAAATACTATTGGCAGATTTTTCCTTAATGCCTTTATCAAGCCTTCTAGAATTTGTTACAAATAAATCGTCACCAACTATTTGAACACCATCTCCTATTGCGGTAGTAATTTTTTTCCATGATTGCCAGTCTTCTTCAGAAAATGGATCTTCAATGGATTTAATTGGATAATTAGATGTTAATTTTTTATAATAGTTAACAACATCATCTGCTGGCATAAAATTTGATGATTGAACTGAGTATTCTCCTTTTTTATTCATTAATTCATTTGCAGCTACGTCTAAGCAAATCACGATATCTTTGCCTGGTTTTAGCTTTGATTTTTCTATAGCTTGAACTATTAAGTCTAAGGCTTCTTCGTTAGAATTTATTGAGGGAGCAAAACCACCTTCATCTCCCACATTAGTAAGCATTTTTTTGGATTGTAATAATTTCTTTAGATTTTGTATTACTAAAAAACATTTTTCAATTGCATCAGTAAAATTTTGAGCAGAATCAGGCCTTATCATAAATTCTTGAATATTTAGATCATTATCAGCATGAGCTCCTCCATTAATGATATTCATTAATGGTATAGGAAGAGAGTAAGATTTTCCTAAGTTTTTATAAAGTGATTGATTGTTTGTGATCGCTGCACACTTTGCATTAGCGAGTGAAACTGCTAAAGTTGCATTCGCGCCCAGGTTAGTCTTATTTTCACTACCATCTAATTCTAATAAAATCTTATCGATTTTTTCTTGTTGGTTAGTGTCTAAATTTTTTAGTTTATTTGAAATTTGGTTATTAATATTTTGAACTGCAGTATTAACACTTTTGCCTAAAAATTTATTTTGATCTTTGTCTCTTAACTCGTGAGCTTCAAATGCGCCTGTAGATGCACCAGATGGTGATATTGCTGTAGCTGACGAACCGTCATCCAAGAAGATTTCTGCTTCAATAGTAGGATTCCCTCTACTATCAAATACTTGACGGCCTTTAACATCTTTGATTTTAGCCATTCTTTTTTTTATTTTATTAACTTATCAATTTCAGTTAATTTTTTTAATAATGTTTTTACCTCATTTAATGGCACCATATTTGGACCATCTGATGGCGCATTATCAGGATCCTCATGTGTCTCCATAAAGATTGCTCCAACACCAACGGCTATTGCTGCACGTGCTAAATAGGGTACAAATTCTCTTTGCCCGCCACTTTTTTCACCCATACCCCCAGGTTGCTGAACTGAGTGTGTCGCATCAAAAACAATTGGGAAACCAAATCTTGACATTATTGGCAAAGATCTCATATCCGATACAAGTGTGTTGTAACCAAAACTAGCTCCTCGTTCTGTAATTAATATATTTTTATTTCCAGAGTCCTCGATTTTTTTTATAACATTAGCCATATCCCATGGGGCAAGAAACTGACCTTTTTTTACATTAATTATTTTTCCAGTTTTAGCAGCAGCAATTAATAAATCTGTTTGACGGCAAAGAAATGCTGGGATTTGCAAAACATCAACATGATCAGCCACTATTGAACATTGCTCCGCTGTATGAACATCAGTTAAAACAGGTAGGCCAACTTCATTTCTTATTTTATCAAAAATTGGCAATGATTTATCAAGACCCATACCTCTTTTACCTTTAAGACTTGTTCTGTTGGCTTTATCAAATGAGGTTTTATAAATTAAATTAATTCCAAGCTGAGTAGTGATTGTTTTTAGTTCTGAAGAAATTTTTAAAGCATGTTCCTCGTTTTCTAACTGACATGGCCCAGCAATCAAAGTAAAAGGCTTATCATTGGCTATCTCAAAATTAGAACATTTAACTTTATGGTTTGTCATTATTTATTCGATTTGATTTTTGCGGCTTTTATAAATGAAGAGAATAAAGGATGTGGAGCTAAAGGTCTAGATTTAAATTCTGGATGAAACTGAACCCCAATAAACCAGGGATGGTTTTTAAGTTCTATTATCTCAGGTAATTTTGTATCTGGCGATAAGCCTGAAAATATCATACCCTTTTTTTCAAATTCTTCTTTGTAATTTATATTTACCTCGTATCTATGACGATGTCTTTCATAAATTTTAGTAGAATTATAAATGTTACTGATTAATGATCCTTTTTTAAGTTTTGCTTCATAACTGCCTAATCTCATCGTGCCACCAAGTTCTTTATCAGTTCCTTTAATCATTTTACCGTCTCTAACCCATTCACTCATCAGACCAACTACAGAGGCTTTTGAAGGTCCGAATTCACTAGAAGTTGCTTTTTTGATATTTAATTTATTTCTTGCAAATTCAATAACTGCCATTTGCATTCCAAAACATATTCCTAAAAATGGTACATTATTTTTTCTTGCGTATGTTATCGCTGCGATTTTTCCTTCTGTTCCCCTTTTTCCAAAACCACCTGGAATTAGAACACCAGAAACATCTTTTAATTTTTTGTTAACATCTTTTGGTTTTAAATAATCAGATTCAATCCTTATTAAATTGACTTTTAAATTATTAGATAATCCGCCGTGAGTTAAAGCTTCATCTAGAGATTTATATGCATCTTTTAATTCTACGTATTTTCCAATTATAGCAATATTGACTTTCTTTTTATTATTTAATACCGAATAAGTAATTTTTTTCCATGGACTTAGATTTACTTTCTTTTTGGATTTTATCTTGAAAAATTTTAAAACTCGTTCATCTAATTTCTCCTTATTAAAACTTATTGGAGCTTCATAAATTGTTTTTACATCAACTGTTTCAATCACATCATTAATTGACACATTGCAAAATAATGAGATCTTTTTTCTTTGATCAAGAGGAATGGATCTTTCTGATCTACAGATAATTATATCGGGTTGAATACCAATACTTAGAAGTTCTTTAACTGAATGCTGTGTAGGTTTAGTTTTTATTTCATCTGAAGCCTTCATATAAGGAACTAAAGTTAAATGAATAAATAATGTATTTTTTCTACCAAATTCATTAGAAAATTGTCTAATTGCTTCTAAGAAGGGAAGGCTTTCAATATCTCCAACTGTTCCTCCTATTTCACAAATTACAAAATCTTCTTTTGCTACATCATGTTTAATAAATTCTTTAATTCTATTAGTAATGTGCGGAATTACTTGAACAGTTTTGCCTAAATATTTTCCTTGTCTCTCTTTTTTTAAAACATCACTATAAATTTTACCTGTAGTAATATTGTCAGATTTTTTAGCAGAAATTCCTGAAAATCTTTCATAGTGACCTAAATCTAAATCTGTTTCAGCTCCGTCATCAGTTACAAAAACCTCTCCATGTTGAAATGGACTCATTGTTCCCGGATCAACATTTAAATAAGGATCTAACTTTCTAATTCTTACTTTATACCCTCTTGATTGTAATAAGTAAGCCAATGAAGCTGATGATAATCCTTTGCCTAAAGATGAAACCACGCCGCCAGTTACGAATATATATCGCGCCATGGAAGTATGTTATACTTTATATTATCTTAAATACAAAGTCTTAATTACTTAGATTGAGGTATTTGTGGAAGGTTTGAGTTTTCCTCTTCTTCCTTTTCAAGAACTGATTGTGTTTCACGGAACTCATCTCGTGAAATAGCAACTATAGCTATACTGCAAATTATAAACAACGCAGCTACTATAGACGTTAATTTTGTTAAAAAAGTTCCGACTGATCTCGCTGACGTGAAATTGTCTTGTGAAACACCTAAACCCAAAGCACCACCTTCAGATCTTTGCAATAAAATAATTACAACTAATATTACTGCCAAAACGATGTTAACAAAGATGAGTAAACTTTCCATGCTGTTTATCTATAGTAATTCTTTATTATATCAATAAATTTTTTAGAGGTTTTTGATGCTCCTCCTATTAAAAAACCATCTATTTCTCTAATTTCTTTAAACATCCCAATATTGCTACCATCTACAGAGCCGCCATATAGCACTGCTGGACTAGTTTTTTTAAATATTCCATTCAAAACTTTTTTGATGTGAATAGTTGTTTTTTTTAATTCATTTGCAGTTGGAATTTTTCCTGTTCCAATAGACCAAATAGGTTCATAAGCAACGATAATATTATTTTTATTGAATTTTTTTTCAAGGACATTTCTTAATTGTCTTTTTAAAACAATAAGTGTTTTTTTATTTTTTTTCTCTTTTTTATTTTCTCCAATACAAAAAACTACCTTTAAATTATTTTTAATGGCATATCTTACTTTGTCCTTAAGCATTGAGTCAGAGTCACCTTCCCCTCTATTATCTGAATGTCCAACTAAAGTGTATTTAGCGCCTACACTCTTTAGCATGTAAGGGCTGATAGCTGCAGTGTTTGAGGAGAATTGTTCTTTCTGATAGCAATTTTGAGAGCCTATTGAAATCCTTTTATTTCTAAAATGTCTAGAATAGCTTTCAATTAGAGTGTATGGAGGGGTAATAATTACTTTGTATTTGTTTCTATTTTTGTCTTTGGAATAGTATTTATTAATTCTATTAAGAATACTTAATGATTTGGGTATACCAAACATTTTCCAATTACCAATGAAATATCTCATAATTTGCCTTAATTAAAATTTTAATCTATAGGTGTATAATTTTGAACTTATTAAATTAATATAATGACAACATCAATAGGAAAATTATCGAAATCTTTTTTTCTCAAGCTTCTGGTTGGAATAATAATTCTACCTTTTGTCTTCTGGGGGATGGGTGACGTTTTTAGAGGTGGAAATCAAAACGTAGTTGCAACCGTGGATTCAAATAAAATAAGCGCTCAAGAGTTTGTAAATTATATTAATCGACTAAATCTAAATGAGGATCAGATTAAAAACTTGTCGAAAACTGATCTCGTTGAACAAATTTTATCCGATTTTATCGGAAAAAAAGTAATGTCATTAGAAATAGAAAAACTTGGCATTGTAGTTAGCGATAATGCTCTTAGGCATATAATTAAAAATGATAAATTATTTTCTAAAGATGATAAATTTTCTAGAACTGAGTATGAAAAATTTTTACTCAAAAGTGGAACAACAGCCCCTCAGTTTGAAGCAAACATTGTTGAACAAGAAAAAAGGAGACAGTTTTTAGGTTCTTTAGCAGGCGGAATAGTTATTCCTGAAACTTTAGTAGAAAAACAGTTTAGAAAGGAAAATCAAACAAAAACAATTCAATATATAAATTTAAATAAATATCACTCTAAAAATAAACCCTCACAAGAAAGTATGATAGAGCTTTATGAAAGAAATAAAAATATATTTGTTTTTGAAGTGAAATCAATAAGATATGCAGAAATCAAGCCGGAACTAATAAGTGGAAGTAAAGAGTATAATGAAAATTTTTTTAAATTATTAGATATTATTGAAAACAATATTTTGGATGGACAATCTTTTGAAGATACAGCAAAAGCAAATAATTTAAAGATTGTAGAAATTAATAAAGTAAATGCAAAAAAAGAGAACGAAAAGAAGGAGAAGATAGAAAATTTACCTGATAACCTATTTAAAAAGATATTCAATTTAAAAATACCGCAATCTCCTGAGATTTTAAATATTGATAGTAAATATTATTTAGCAGAAATTAAAAATGAAGAGAAAAAAAATAGGCCCATGAATGACCCGGAGGTTTTAGAAGCATTAAATTCTCAATTAAGTTTTAAAGAAAAAATTGAGAAAAATACATCATTAGCCAAAGATATCAGCTTGGGTGCTTTTGATGGTGATGGTTTTAAAAAATTTGCTGATGATAATGGTTTGATTATTAAAGATTATAAAATCTCTGATTTAAAACAAAACGATGTATTTGATGAAGGCTTAGTTAAAAAAATCTTTTCATTTGAAAATGAAAAAATAAATCTAATTACAAATAATACACTCACAGAGAGTTTTTTAATATTGACAAAAAAAACTGAATATAAAAAACTGGATAAAGAAAGTAATGAATTTGAACAATACGAAGCAAAGGCGCGATTAAATTTGATCAACAAAATCTATCAATCATTTGATGAAAATGCTAATCAGAAGTATAAAGTTGAGATTAATCAAAGAACTATAGATCGTGTCAAAAATTCATTTCAATGAAGTTAAACTTAAGTTTTAAAGAATTTAAAAAAAGCCATTCTAAAAAAAAACATCAAATTTTATTTAGAGCTAGATCTTGTAATCAATATTATAAAGTTGAAAACTTATTTAGATTTCTATTGGCTGAAAAAAATAGCTTTATTTTTGAGTCAGTAGAAAAAGGAACAATTAGAGGTCGTTATACAATAATTGGACTTAATCCTGATAAAATATGGAACATTAATAAGAATATTATTACAATTAATAGTTCAGATAAAAAATCTAAAATTAAATCTGATCCATTAAAATATATAAACAAATTAATTAAGGAATTTAAGATAAAAATTCCAAATCAATTGCCTTCAATGTCCTCAATGCTTGTAGGTTATTTTTCTTATGACGTTATTCGTTATATAGAAAAAATTCCTAACAATTGTAAAGATGATCTTAAGATACCTGATGTTAGGCTATCTAGACCTAAAAATTTAGTTATTTATGACAATGTTAAAAAAAAGATTTTTTATGTTGAAAACGTTTATGCAGATACAAAAATTAAAAATTATGAAGAAGAATATTACGCAATAAACAAAAGATTTGATTTGTATGAAGATTTTGAAAACATTAAACTTCCAGAAAAATTTTCATTTAAACCTAATAAAAATTTAATTAAATCAAATACCTCTAAAGAAAAATTTAAGTCACTTGTTAAAAAAGCAAAAACATACATTGAAAAAGGAGATATTTTTCAAGTTGTTTTAAGTCAAAGATTTGAAAGAAAAATAAATAAAACACCAATAGAAATTTATAATCATTTAAGAAAATCTAACCCATCACCTTTTATGTTTTATTTTAACTATAGAGATTTTAACATACTCGGCAGCAGCCCAGAAATATTAGTTAGACTGAGAGGAGGAGAAGTAACAATAAGACCTATCGCTGGTACTAGACCAAGAGGAAAAAACAGTAAAGAAGATAAAAAATATGAGTTAGATCTTCTAAAAGATAAAAAAGAATTAGCTGAACATTTAATGTTGTTGGATCTTGGAAGAAATGACGTTGGAAAAGTTTCTAAAGTAAATACGGTTAAAGTAACCGAAAAGTTTAAAGTCGAGAGATACTCTCATGTAATGCATATTGTCTCAAATGTTATAGGTAAATTTAATAATAAATTTTCATTATTTGAGACTTTGTTATCAGGCTTTCCAGCTGGAACGGTAAGTGGCGCTCCAAAAATAAGGGCTATGGAAATCATCGATGAATTAGAGAAAACTAAAAGAAAACTATATGCAGGAGGCATTGGTTATTTTACTCCAAACGGTGAATTTGATACCTGCATTGCTTTAAGAACGGCTTTAATAAAGAATAAAAAATTTTATGTACAAGCTGGTGCAGGTGTAGTCGCGGATAGTAAGCCTGAAAAAGAGTATGCTGAAACAGTAAATAAAGCTAAAGCCTTGATGAGAGCGGTAGATTAAATGAAAATACTATTAATAGATAACTACGATAGTTTTACTTACAACTTATTTCATTACATCTCTAATTTTAAAAAAAATGTTGAGGTAGTTAGAAATGATAAGATTGATGGAAAAACAATATTAAGAAAAAAATATGATAAAATTGTTATTTCACCTGGTCCTGGTAATCCTAATCAAGCTGGAAATTGTCTAAAGATAGTTAAAGAAGTTCATAAAAAAATACCTATTCTTGGAGTTTGTTTGGGTCATCAGATTATTGGCCAAGTTTTTGGTGGAAAAATAATAAGAGCTAAAAATTTAATGCACGGGAAAACAAGTAAAATTAAACATCAAAAAACGGGTTTATTTAAAAATATTGAAAATAATTTTGAAGCAACAAGATATCACAGTTTAGTAGTTGATCGTAAAAAGTTCCCAAAAGACCTGATAATAACTGCTGAAACAATGAATAAAACGGTTATGGGGTTAATGCATAAAAACTATAATATTCACGGGTTTCAGTTTCATCCTGAAAGCATAAGTACTAAAATGGGCATGAAATTGATTAAAAATTTTATTAATAATTAAATATGTCTGATGCAATTACTAAATTAAAGCAAGGTCTGAACTTATCTTTTGAGGAAAGTAAATCTCTTTTTTCAGATCTGATGGAAGGTAAACATGAAGAAGATCAAATTATTGAAATTCTAGAAGCTTTAATAATAAAAGGTGAGACAAAAGATGAATTAGCTGGGGGCATCTTTGTTCTAAGAGATAAAGCAACAAAAGTTTCAGCAGATCCAAATACTATTGATACATGTGGAACTGGAGGAGATGGTCAAAACTCTTTAAATATTTCAACTGCAGCTGCAATAGTTTTAGCAAGCATGGGTGTTAAAGTTGCTAAACATGGAAATAAAGCTGTTTCATCTAATTGTGGTTCAGCTGATGTATTAGAAGCATTAAAAATTAATATTAATCTAAAGCCAAATGAGGTGGAAGAAAGTATTAAAAATTTGAATTTTGCTTTTATGTTTGCGCCAAATTACCACTCAGCAATGAAACATGTTGGTCCTGCTAGAAAAAAAATGGGCAAAAAAACTATTTTCAATTTAATTGGTCCTTTAAGCAGTCCGGCTCAAGTTAAAAGACAAGTTGTTGGTGTTTTTGATAAAAAATGGATGAAACCATTTGCTGAAGCTTTAAAAGAAAACAATGTTGTTCATGCCTATATTGTTCATAGCGATGATGGCATGGATGAGATTTCACCTTTTGCAAAAACTAATGTTGTAGAATTGAAAGATGGTAAAATAAATGAATTTATAATTGATCCTAAGGAGCTTGGTTTAAATTCAGGAAATAAAGAAAATTTAAAAGGAAAAAATGCAGAATACAATTCTGAAAAAATTATAGAAATATACAAAGGAACTTCTAATGAGTTTTCACAGTCTGTTGCTTTAAATACTGCTGCTGGATTAATTGTTGCAGGAAAGGAAAATGATTTTAAAAATGCCTTTAAAAAAGCTTCAGAACACATAAATTCTGGTAAAGTATTTGAACATATTAGAAAATTACAATCAAAATAATGGCAAACGTTTTAGATAAGATTATCGAAGAAAAAAAAGAGTCTTTGAAAAATATTAAAAAGAATAATTCTTTAGACTCTCTTGAAAATACAATTAAATCTTTAAAAAGCTTTTTAAATTTTAAAGATACCATATCAAATAATAAAGGTGTTTCACTTATAACAGAGCTAAAAAAAGCAAGTCCATCTGCTGGAGAATTAGTTAAAGATTTTAATCATTTAAATATTGCAAAAATGTATTTAGATAACGGCGCTACTTGCCTTTCAGTTTTAACTGAGGAAAAATATTTCTTAGGAAAACTTGATTATATAAAAGATATTAAAAATAAGTTTAAAATACCTGTTCTAGCAAAAGATTTTTTTATAGATCCATATCAAATCGCTTTATCTAAAAGTTTTGGTAGTGATTGCATTTTAATAATAGTTGCTGCAATAGATGAAAAGTTAGCTGATGAAATTTACGCTGAAGCAAAAAGACATAAACTTTCAGTAATAGTAGAGGTTCATGATAATAAAGAAGCAGAGACTGCTTTAAAGTACGAGGATGCTTTAATTGGAATTAATAATAGAAACCTAAAAACATTAGACATATCTATAAACAATACGATTTCTATTTTTAAAACTTTAAAAGAACATAAAGGCCCTATCATTTCAGAAAGTGGAATTAAGAATGAAACTGATGCTAAATATATTTATGAAAAGACAGGGATAAAAAATTTTCTTATTGGTGAATCACTTTTAAAATCTGACAATCCTGCAGGGTTATTAAAAAAATTTACTCAAATAATTCAATGAAATCAGGTCTTATTTCAAGTTGTAATTTAAATAGAACTTTTGTAGAACATAGATGTACGGGGTTTGTTCTATGCTTACAAAAAAACAAAAAAACTTACTAATATTTATTAATAAGAAGATTAGATCTTCTGGGATATCCCCATCATATGAGGAGATGAAAAACTCACTCAACCTCAAGTCGAAATCAGGTATTCATAGATTAATCTCAGCTTTAGAAGAACGAGGATTTGTAAAAAGATTAGCACATAAAGCAAGAGCTTTAGAAGTTGTCAAATTACCAGAAAATGCGAGTGCTAATGATATTTTTAATACTTTCACACCAAGCGTTATTAAAGGGGGGCTTGATAAAGAACAAGCTAAATCAACTGATGTATCTGTTTTAGGAAGCATCGCAGCAGGAACTCCGATTGAAGCAATTCAACAAGAAGTTGATAGAGTGGCTTTGCCAGAAGATTTACAAAATAATGGTGAGCATTATGGACTAAAAGTTAAAGGTGACTCAATGATTGAAGCTGGCATTAATGATGGCGATACAGTAATCGTTAAGAAAACTTCAAATGTAGATAGTGGTCAGATTGCAGTTGTTTTAATTGATGACCAAGAAGCAACTTTAAAAAGAATTAGAAAAAAAGGAAACACTGTTGCGCTAGAGGCTGCAAATAGAAACTACGGTACAAAAATCTACGCTGCTAATAGAATAAAAATTCAAGGTAAACTTGTTTCTTTATATAGAAACTTTCACTAAAATAGTCTAATTAATAGAAATGTCTTTTAATTGTAGGTTTGCGCCCTCTCCTACTGGGCCTCTTCACATTGGTGGTGTTCGAACAGCTTTATTTAATTGGCTTTTGGCTAAGAAAAATAAAGGTAAATATTTTTTAAGAATTGAAGATACAGATAAAGAAAGATCAAAAGACGAATTTAAAAAGCAAATTATTTCATCATTATCATGGTTAGGAATTATGCATGATGGTGAGGAATATATTCAGTCTAAAAATATTAATAAACATGTTGCAGTAGCTGAAGAATTAATAAAAAAAGGCTTTGCTTATGAATGTTATTGTTCTGAAGAAGAGATAAATGAGCAAAAAGATAAGTGTAAAAAACAAGGTATACCGTATGTTTACAATAGAAAGTGGAGAGATGTTAAAGATCTTAAAATTCCAGAAGGTGTAAAACCGGTAATTAGATTTAAGAGTAAAATTTCAGGAAATACAGTTATAAAAGATCTAGTTCAAGGAGAAAGAAATATCTCAAATTCCACTATTGAAGATTTTGTTATATTAAGAAAAGACAAATCACCAACATACCAATTGTCAGCAACAGTTGATGACCATGAGATGAAAATTACTCATGTAATTAGAGGTGATGATCATATGATTAATTCTTTTAAACAAAAACAAATCTATGAAGCCATGGATTGGGACGTTCCAAACTTTGCTCACATTCCATTAATTCATAGTGAACAAGGAAAAAAATTATCTAAAAGAGATAATGCATCTACCCTTGAGGATTATGTTAAAATTGGAATAATTTCGGACGCATTAAGGAATTATTTATTAAGATTAGGATGGTCTTATAAAGATAAAGAGATTTTTACTAAGCAAGAGAGCATTGATTTATTTGATTTAAGTGGCGTAGGTAAATCACCCTCAAAACTTGATATGAATAGGATTTACTCAATAAATGAAACGTACATAAAAACAATAGATGAAAAGGATCTATTTGATTTCTTCAAAGAATATGTTTCGAAATACAAAAAACCTATAGATCAAAAAAAAGAAAGTGTCCTTTTAAAATCAATGGGTTTTTTAAAGAATAAAGCTAAAACCTTAGAGGATATTTGGAATAACGCACAATATATAATTAATGATAAAATTGAGATTGGCTCAGATGATAAAAAATTAATTGATGATTTGTCAAAAAAGGTAATTAACGACTTTATTAGTGAATATGAAAAACTATCCTCTTTATCTAGAGAAATTTTAGAACCTATAATTAAATCCTTAATAGATAAACATAAGACAAATTTTAAAGGTGTGGGTCAGCCTCTAAGAATAGCTCTTGTGGGTTCAAGATTCGGGCCGGGTCTATATGATGTTATTTTATCTTTAGATAAAGCCGAAGTAGTAAAAAGACTCAAACAAATTTAAATGAAAGACGTTGTATCTTTCAGAACAAGAAAAACATCCATTTACGATAAAAAATCTAACACCCCTTTTAAAATAAGTAGGTCCAAATTTTATAATTTTCTTAGTTGTAAACGATGCTTTTACCTAGATCGAGTTAAAGGCCTAAAAGAACCTTCTATGCCTGGATGGGCTCTAAATGTTGCAGTAGATGAGTTGTTAAAAAAGGAATTTGATCTTTATAGAAAAAAACAAAAACCTCATCCTATTATGATTAAGCATAATTTAAACTTTGTGCCTTATCAGCATAAAGAATTAGATACTTGGAGGAATTCTTTAAAAGGTGGTATTTCATATTTAGATGAAAAAACTAATCTAATTATTCATGGAGGAATTGATGATCTTTGGTTTGATTTAAATGAAAAAAAAATAGTAGTAGTAGACTACAAAGCTCAATCTTCAACTTATCCTGTAACAGTTTCCTCTTATCTCGATGCCGAATGGCATTTTAGCTACAAATTACAAATGGATATTTATGTTCATATTTTAAGAAAAATGAACTTTGATGTCTCTGACCGAACATTTTTTTATGTTTGTAATGGAGAAAAAACAAATGATAAATTTGATAACAAAATATACTTCAAAACTACACTAATACCTTACAGGGTGGACACTTCTTGGATTGAAGAAAAATTAATTGAAATGAAAGATGTTTTAAATCTTGATCAGCCGCCAGAAATTGAAAAAACTTGTGAGAAATGTGCCTATTTAGAAGGTGGAAAAAAATTTTAATAAATTATCTATTATTATTTTCATCATCGTTGTTAGATGATTGATCATTATTTTCTGATTGAGGTTCTTCCTCAGTAGTTTCTGTCGGAGTTTCCTCTTGAACTGGTTGTTGCTCTGGTTCTGGCTCTGAATACGTCTCATCTTGAGCTGGTTCCTCTTGAGGTTCAGGAGTTGGATCTTGTTGTGACTGAGCTCTAGCTATATCTGCAGCACTTTGAGTTGATGATTCTCTTCTCATAAAGAAATATATTCCAGCTGCAATTACTGCAATTGCTCCTAATATATAAAGAAGTATGTTTACCATACTTAACCCTTTTTCTTTTGTTGCTTCCGTTGCTTCTTCTGTAACTGGTTGAACTTCTTCCTCTTCAGGTTTTGCATCTAGCTCCTGAGTTGGTTCAGCATTTACCTCTTCTTTTGGCTCTTCTTTTTGAGGTTCTGGTTCTGGTTGCGGTTCTGGCTCTGGTTCTGGTTCTTTAGCTGGCTCTGGTTCAGGCTCAGGCTCAGGCTCGGGCTCAGGCTCGGGCTCTGGTTCAGGCTCCTTAACTTCTGGAGTTGTTACCTGCGTTTCTGGAGCTTTAGCTATTTCTTCTGGATCTTTAGCTTTTGGATTGATCACACCCGTTGCTGCAACTATTACACCAATGATAATTACTGTAATTAGATCCATTACTCATTTTTAACCTTTAATTTGCAAAATACACTTATAAACATGGACGAATTGGGTGCTGACTGTGAACAAAAAAGCTTAAATAATATGATATTTTTATTTAATTTAATTGCACTTACTCTGGTTTAAAAATTAAACAAAGTCCATTATTACAAAATCTTTTACCTGATTCTTTTGGACCATCGTTAAAAACATGTCCATGATGTGCTCCACACTTTGCACAATGATATTCTACTCTTTCCATGCCAAAGCTATAATCTATTTTTGTTTTAAAAGCCCCTGGTAAAGCTTCAGAAAAAGAAGGCCAGCCAGTTCCGCTATCGAATTTAGCAGTTGATGCAAAAAGTTTATTCCCACAATTAGCACAGTGGTAAAAACCGTTTCTTTTTTCCTTTAATAAATCGCTAGTAAACGGTCTTTCAGTCCCTTCATTAAACATGATATTTTTTTGCTCTTTAGACAGGTTTGGATTAATGATTTTTTTAGTATTTGCTAAAAGAGTTTTGATTGGAAATAGCAATACTAAAGCTGAAAAACTAAGGATTTTTGTAAATTTTCTTTTGCTAAATTTCATATAATTAGTTTAGTATATTAAAAAATGAAAACAATTTTTTTATTTTTTCTAACAATATATATTGCTTATTATCTTTTTAGACCAGTAACTGAAAAAGAAATAAAAAAGTTTAACGACCCAGATAACTGGTCAAATATGGGATTTTAAAGCATTAAGGTGTTCAATAATGCTTTCTGATAAAGCTTGTAAATCATAACCGCCTTCAAGAAAAGAAATCACTCTACCTTTAGAATGAATTTTAGCTATATCGACTATATTTTTTGTAATTTTAAAAAAGTCTTCTGATTCTAAATTGATATTGGCTAACGGATCTCTTGTATGGGCATCAAAACCAGCAGAAATTAAAATTACTTCAGGTTTAAATTTATCTATAGCTCTAAGAACCTTTTGATCAAATATTTCAAAAAAATCTTTACTTGTAGTACCAGCTTTTAAAGTTGCATTGAAAATATTTCCCACACCAGTTTCATTTTCTGCTCCTGTTCCTGGAAATAAAGGAAATTCATGAGAAGACCCATATGCTATTGATTGATCTTTATAAAAAATTTCTTGAGTTCCATTACCGTGGTGAACATCAAAATCAATTATTGCAACTTTATTTATTTTATATTGTTTTTGTAAATATCTTGCAGCTACTGCAATGTTATTAATGAAGCAAAAACCATTAGCTCTTTCAGTTTCAGCATGATGGCCTGGTGGTCTTACAGCACAAAACACTCTCTCATTTTTAAGCATAAGATCCTTAACTGCAGCAATACCAGCTCCACATGATCTTAGAATTGCGTTTTTACTATCAGGACAAAGCATGGTATCAGCATAAGGTTCTTTTTCTACACCTACTATTCCTTCTTTAGGAATATTAGAAAAAATTTTCTCTATATGTTGTTTTGGATGAACTAATGAAACGGTTTCTAAATCAGCTAAAGGTGCTTCTTTAAATTCTACTTTTAAATTTGATGATTTTATTGAACTTAAAATACTCTCTAATCTTTCTTTTCTTTCAGGATGAGTATTACCATTAAATTTTTTTAAGCAATCATTATGAGTATAAATAATCATAAATACTTATTTAAAGCATTGGCAGCTAGGATTGAGGATAAAGTATTAGTTTTAAAACTTTTTAAAATCTTTTGTGTTTTTGATACTTGTTCATCAATTTTGTTTGGATTATCTAAATAATTAGAGACAACTTCGAATATTTTTTGTGGATTGCAATTGGATTGGAGTAATTCTGGTATAATTTCTTTTTTAGCAGCAATATTAATAATATTTGCAAATTTAGTTTTTACTAACATTTTTATAATAAAAAAATTTATTAAACCCATCTTATATAATATTACTGACGGTATTTTGGCTTTAGATATTTCAAGCGATATTGTTCCTGATTTAGAAACAGCAAATACTGATTTTTTTAAAATATGATCTTTAATTTTACTATCATTTATAACTTCACAATTACTTAAATTATTCTTTTTTATGTGAAATTGAATAAAATCTGAATATTCTTTTGTAGCATGAAAAACGAAGTAAAAATCATTATACTTTTCATTCATAAGTTTAATAAATTTTAAAAGTATCGGAGTTAAAACATCTATTTCAGACTTTCTACTACCAGCAAAAATAGAAATTAATGCTTTATTCTTTCCTAAAATTTGATTGATATCAATCGCACTATCAGTAGTTGAGTCAAGTAAAGGATGTCCAACAAACTCATGGCTCATATTTTCTTTTTCAAAATAGCTTTTTTCAAAATTAAATAACAAAAGGATGTGGTCAATAAATTTTTTAATTTTTCTAACTCTACCTTCTCTCCAAACCCATACTTGAGGAGCCACATAGTGTATAGTTTTAATTTCAGGGTTTTTTATTTTAATTCTTTCAGCTACCCTTAAGGTAAAATCGGGGCTGTCGACTGTAAATAATATATCAGGTTTAAATTTTTCTATAGCCTTAACTGTATCATTGATTTTTTTCTTAATCTTAAAAATATTAAATAATACATTAGTAAATCCTAAGTATGTTATTTCTTTAAGATCATAAATAGATCTTATTCCCAACTTTCCTAAATTTTCACCTCCAACCGATAAGTATTCTATATTTGAATTAAGTTTATTTAATTCACTTATAACTTTTGATGCTAGTTTGTCTCCTGATGCTTCACCTGTAAGAACAAATATTTTTTTCACTTTTGTAATCTCCAAATTGAACCGTCGTCTGTTATAAGAAAAATTTTTCCTGTGTTTCTCTGAATTTCAATATCTCTTATTCTTCCGATAGTTCCTTTAAATATAATTTTTTCATTAATAAATTCATTATCTTTAAATCTTATTTTTCTAAGTGATTGGTCTTTAAGTGAAGTTATCAAAGCATCACCATTCCATTCTTTAAATTCGTCTCCTTTGTATATAATCATTGAACTTACTGCTATTGAAGGTACCCAATATTTGATAGCTTTTGTAAATCCTGGTTTCCATTTAGGTCCAATTTTTGTTCCTGAATAATTTGTTCCACCCCATCCTAAAATTTTCCAACCATAATTTTCACCATACTTAGCTTCACCAAACCAATCTCCGCCCCTTGGACCGTGATTTGTTAAATAAATTTTATTGTCATAAGGAGATATATCCATACCTTGGGGGTTTCTTACTCCTATTTGATAAATCTCTGGTAGCCAATTACTTTTATCATTAAATTTGGGATTATCTTTCGGAATCCTGCCATCTAAATGTATCTTTATAATACTTCCAGGGTGTTTTGTGGGATCTTGTGCAATCATTCCCTCTCCTCTCTCTCCTACTGTTATAAATAGAAAATTATCTTTTATAACAAGCCTAGATCCGAAATGATAACCAGAGTTTATTGCTGGCTCAGCTCTAAAAATATTTTTAAAATTTAAATTCTTATCATCAAAATTAGCAGAAGCTACTGAGGTACTTGATTTACCATTTCCTCTATTTTCTGAATATGAAACAAAAATTATTTCATTATGATAAAGTATTTCAAGTAATCCCCCTTGCCCATCTTCTAATATTTCTAAATTATGGTTTATATTTTTTATTATTTTATCTTTTATATTAATAAATAAAATTTGACCAGATTTCTCAGTTATTAGAATTTCATTTTTATTTTTAAAAGTTAAACTCCATGGGTTATTAAGTCCTGAGATTATTTGATTTAATTTAAATTCTTCAGCTTTAAGATTTAAAGTTTGAACTAAAATAATAATTAAAAATGAAATAATTATTTTCATTTTACTAAAATAAACATCTTATTTTTGTTTGCAAATTTAATTGACTCAATCTTATCTAAGAAAATATTATTTTTATGTTTTAAGACTATTCCTTTTAAACCAGCTAAGTTACATTGTTTTAAAGTATTTAAGCCAACTGTAGGTAGATCTAATCTCTTGTCTTGTTTTTTTTTTGGAAATTTGACTAAAACACCATTACTTTTGTTTTTGTTTTTTTTTAAGTGTTTAAGCATATTTTGTGTGCCTTTTCGCTTCTCTAGAATCACTGAATTATTTCTTCCAACAGCAGCTTGAATATAACTATAAGGTTTTGATTTATTCAAAACTTTAATTGCATTTTTAATATTTCTTTTATCGTCATTATCTGGCTTATATTTTGTGTAATTTCCTCTTGAAAGATTAAGCTCTGGAGTAAAAAAAGTCGAACTTATTGTTTTTATGCTTTCTCTTTTAAAAATCTTAATTATTTCTTTTAAAATTGCTGCATCGCCAATTTTTGATTTTTTTATAATCTTAGAGATGTAATAAACTCCTTTAAGATCTAATTTTAGTTTCGAAAAGTTAGGTTTGTTAACTCTTCCAGCAAACAACACTTTTTTACAATTTTTTTCTTTTAAAATAGATATTATTTTTCCGAATTGACCAATTGAAACTTTGTGTGAGTTTTTATCTTTTTTAAAAAAATTTTTATTAGTTAAATCAATAATTGTATATTTTTTTTTATTTTTTATTTTTTTATATATATACTTTGGAAAATCAGTTTCACCAAAAATTAGGCCAATCATAATTTAATTTTGTGGTGAACAAATAGGTCTTTTTTTATCTTTCTCGATAAATCTTATTACTTCTGAAACGAGTTCATTATCTTTGTGCTCACCATTAATTTTATTTAAGTTTTCATGTAGATTTTTTGAAGAGAAAATTTCTTTATAGGCCTTGTCTAATCCCATAATTTTTTTATTATCATATTTTTTCCTACGTAAACCAATGAGATTTAAACCTTGTAAATAATTTCTGTTTCCTATTGATAAACCAAAAGGTGTTACATCCTTAAGTACCCCCGTCATTCCTCCGATCATAGCTAGTCTCCCAATTCTTGTAAACTGTTGAACTGCAGAGTTGCCTCCGATTACTACAGAGTCCTCTATTGTAACGTGGCCTCCAAGAGGAACATTATTAGCAATTATAACATTGTTTCCAATTTTACAATCATGAGCGATATGAGAAGAAATCATAAATAGACAACTATTACCGATTTCTGTTTTAGAACCACCTCCCTCTGTTCCGGGATTAATAGTTACATACTCTCGAATAATGTTTTGTTCACCTATTACTAAACTATTTTTCTCATTTTTAAATTTTAGATCTTGAGGTTGAGTACCAATACTTGCAAATGGAAATATTTTTGTTCCTTTTCCTATTTTTGTATTACCTTCAATATGCACGTTGGATACTAATTCCACATTGTCAGATAATTCCACCTCTGGACCAACATAACAAAATGGGCCTATTTTAACTGTTTTGGATACTTTGGCTTTTTTATCTATTATACTTGAATTATGTATCATTCTTTTCTATCAACTATTGTTGCCGACCATTCTGCATCTGCCATTCTTTTTCCATCAACTTTTGCAGTTCCTTTATATTTCCAAACTCTTCCGTGAGATCTAACTGCCTCAATTTCTAAATGTAGTTCACAATCAGGGATTACTGGATTTCTGAATCTAGCTTTATCAACGCTCATTAAGTAAACTAATTTATTTGCATACTCTTTAGGATCAATACCATGGGCTGTTAGAGCTGCAGCTGCTTGACCAAATGCTTCAACAATTAGTACTCCTGGCATAACAGGTTGACCAGGAAAATGACCTTGCACATAAAAACCACTTTTCTTAACATACATTATTGCTGTTGCAGATTTTAAATGAACAATATTTATTAACTTATCAATTAAAAGCATAGGTTCTCTATGCGGTAAAAGATTTTCGATGTCCTTTTTACTTAATTCAGATTTGCTCATTTACTTTTCTTTAAAAAATCTCGTAATGGAATTGCAGGATAACCCATTACGATTTGGTTATCATCAATATCTTTTACAACTCCACTTCCTCCTCCAATTTTAACATTATTTCCAATTTTAAGATGACCAGATATTCCTGCTTGGCCACCTATTGAAACATTATTTCCAATTATTGAACTTCCTGCGAATCCGACTTGACCAGCAATCATACAATTTGAGCCAATCTTTACATTGTGAGCTACATGCACTTGGTTATCTAAATATGTATTACTCCCAATAACAGTATCATCAATTGATCCACGGTCAATTGTACATCCGGAAGCAATTTCGACGTTATCCTCAATTAAAACTTTTCCTATATGAGGAAATTTTATATTTTTATTTTTAGATGGTATAAACCCAAATCCTTTTTGACCAATTTTACAACCGTCTTGTATCACTACGCTTTCTCCTATTATTGAATTTTTTATAATCACTCCAGAACCTAAAACACAATTTTTACCAATAATTACGTTATGTTCTAATATTGTGTTTGAACCGATAATAGTATTATTTCCCAGTTTCACGTTTTTGCCAATTAAAACATTATTTCCAAATTTAACAGATTTATATTTTTTTTTATCTGCTTTTTTTAAATTTAAATCAGGTAGATCTATATCAGCAGTTGGGTAAATTTTTTTTAAAGCTTTTGCTAGTTCGTATAAAACATTTTTAACTAAAATTTTTTGAATTTTAGAAGGTAAAAATTTTTCTAGAGAATCTGTAGTAACACAAGCGCCGGCCATTGATTTAGCTGCAAATGACTTATATTTTATAGAGTCAAAAAAAGTCAAATCTTTACTTTTTGCACTAATTAAGGGCTTTACATTTTCAACGAGAAAATTATTTTTGATTATTGATTTTGGAAATATCTGTTTAAGTTTTAAGTTCTTTTTTGGAAAAAAAGAAATATGCTTCATTTAAATTAATCTAATTTAATAGACTTTAACTTTTTATTAAGTTCAGACATTATATCTTTAGTTATATCTAAGTTATCATCAGCTAATAATAAACTTTTTTTATCTACAACCATCCTGATCTTTTTTTCTTGCATATAAGATTTTATGATTGGATTTAGATTTTTTAAAAGTTCGTTTCTAGCTTTATTTCTAGATACAGAAGTTTTATTTAATAGGTTTTGCCTTTCTTTTTGTAAATTAACAACCTTTGATCTTAATTCATTAACTTTTTCCTTATACTCTTCAGGTTTAAGTATTTTTTTTTGACTGATAATTTTTTTTTCTTCCTCTTGTAATTTTTTTTCTTTTTCTTTTATATTTTTTATACCTTTATCAAGTCTATTTTTAAGTTCAGTTTGCGCTTTTTTTCCAGCGTTGCTCTCGTTAAGTACAAATTTAAAATCTAAAAAATGAGGTATTTCAGCATATAAATTTGCACTTGTTAAAAAAATAAATAATATTACTAAAATTCTTTTGAAATAAAATATCATTAAAAAGTTGTTCCTAAATTAAAATTGAATGACTCTGTTTTATCTGTCGATGCTTTAGACAAATTCTGTGAAAACGTAAATGTCATTGGTCCTACTGGAGAAATCCAACTTATTCCAAGTCCAGTTGAAGATCTTAATTCGTTACTATCGTCAATTGCATCATCATAATCTACACCCCAAACATTTCCAACATCTAAAAATAAGGACACATCAGTATTTGATGACTCTGGAAAAAAGTTTGGTAAAGAAAGATCAAAGTTTGCTGCGATTGCATAATTTCCTCCAATATGGTCATCGGAGTCAACGGGGCCTACTTTACCTCTTTCAAATCCTCTTAGTCTTTTCGAACTCAACGATTTTCTTTTACTAATTCTAACGTCTTCATCATTCAAACCATGTATAGTTGATATTAAAAATTTTCCTGACCCTATATAATTCTCACTGAACGAATGGTAAAGACTAGTTCGAAATGTGTTATCAATAAAAGGCTTATCAGCATAGATAGGTAAAGATTGATTGAAAGACACAATCGATCCACTAGTTGGCATAAAACTTCTATTTCTCTTATCATAAGTAAAACCGTAACTTCCAGCAAACTCTAGAAATTCACCACTTTGTTTTTTTAAAGATGAAGAAGCATTTGATGTAGTTCTTAAATCGTCATATGACAAGTTAATAGCTAAATTTGCGAATAAATCAGAAAATTGTTCAAAACCAGTTGAGGCACCTAATTCAAAAACACTATTTTCATATCCCTGGTCTGGTTTATCATTTGTAGTATTTCTTAAATTGTAACTGATAGAATTACCAAGAAGATCATAGTTTGGATCTGTATAAGTTAATTGACCTTTTAGTGACTCCTCACTTAACTCAACATCCACTGCTACTTGTTTACCTTCACCTAACCAATTATTTTCAGTCACCATAAAAGCAAATGTCCCTCCGTTGGTACCAACTCCTGCTCCTGCACTTACTTCTCCAGTTGGTCTTTCCTCAATAATAATATTAATTATTTTTAAATCGTTTTTAGAACCAGGTTTAACCTCTGTATTAACTGATTTAAAAATATTTCTTGATTTTAACTTTGAAACTGATTTTTCTAAGCTTAAATTAGTAAATGGATCACCTTCATCTAATAGCAATTCACTTCTAATGACACTCTCATTTGTGACGTTGTTACCTTTAATATTTATTCTTTCAACTAAAGTTTTAGTTCCTTCTTTAATAATAAATTTTAAGTTAATTTCATCCTCAACTATGGTTTCTTTAACCTCATGTTCTACAAATTGAAGATTATTTCTCTCTATTAATATGTCAATTTCCTCAAGAATTTTTTTGATTTTTACTGGTGAATAATAATTACCAATAATTCTTTTATAATTTTTTTCTAATGGGTAAAAAATAGATTTATCAAATGTAGTATCAACTTCTGTTTCTATTTTTTTAAATGTATACCTGTTACCAGCATTTATACTAAAAGTTAGATTAACATTATTTGAATTTAAAACTTCTGCTGAAGCTGCATTAATTTCAACATCATAATAACCTAAATTTTTGTAATAATTAATTAAAAGTCTTTTATCTAAATTAATTTGATTTTCACTAAACCTATTATTTTTTGTTATAATTTTCCAAAATTTACTTTCCTCACTGACAATTATATCTCTTAATCTTTTCTCTTTTACTTTTTTATCTCCTATAAAAATAATCTTTTTAATCTTTGTTAAGTTCCCCTTGGAAATTTCAAAAGCTATATCAAAATTATTGTTATCAATTTTCCTTACACTGGACTCAATGTTTGCAAATTTAAACCCTAATTGAGAATATAATCGTTTAATTAAATTAATATCGTTGTTTAGATTATTACGAATAAATGAATTTTTTTCTTTTAAACTTATAACTTCTTTTATTCTATTTTGAATTCTGGTATTTTCTTCTCCTATTATAATAATTTGATTAATCAAAGGATACTCTTTTAAATTAATCACTAAAGTACTATTTTTAATTTCTATATTTATATTTTCAAAAAAATTTGTTTCATAAAGGTTTCTTATTATATTATTTATGTCTGCATTACTAAAATCTGAGTTTAAAGGTTTTATTTGACCATAAACTTTAATTGTTTCCGCACTAATTCTTTTGTTGCCGTTAATTTCTATATTATTAATAACTTCAGCTTTTAATTGGCTCAAAAATAAAGGGAGTAATAATATTAATGTTGCAAAAAGTTTTTTCATTATCTGTATATTTTTTTTAAAGTTATTTCCCTTGCCCAGCTGTCTATTTTTTTAATTTGATTGATAGTTTTTGGCTTTTGTATAGCATATTTTTTATAATTTCTATGTTGAAATATATCCATAATGATTTTGCTTATATGTAAAAAAGGTAATTTTTTATGCAGAAAATGATCAACTAATATTTCATTTGATGCATTAATAATTATTGAAGACGATGGATGCTCATTTATCCGGTTTTTAAGCTTAATAATTGGAAATATTTTTTTATCAACTTTTTTAAAAATTAAATCACTAATTTGTTGTTTTTTTTTTACTTTTAAAAAGTTTTTAATTTCTAATTTTCCTCCAAATATTGCATTTGCAATTGGAATAGTCATGGAAGTATCATGATAAATAAATTTTTTTAATCCATTTTTAAAATCTATAATTGCATGTACTAATGATTGTGGATGAATTAAAATATCAACTTTATTATTAGGTAAATTAAATAGTTTTTGAGCTTCTATAAGTTCTAAAATTTTATTTATTAAAGTTGAAGAGTCTATCGTAATTTTTTTTCCCATTTTCCACTTAGGGTGTTTTAAAGCATCAGTGGGTTGAACTTTTTTTAGTTGTGCGGATTTATAATTTAAAAAAGGGCCTCCAGAAGCTGTAAGATATACCTTATTTATTTCTTCAATTTTATGATGATAAAGTAAATTAAAAATAGAAAAATGTTCGGAGTCAATTGGAATGATTTGCGTATTTGTTTTCTTTGCTTTAGTTTTAATTAAATTCCATCCACAAATTATAGACTCTTTATTTGCTATTAACATTTTATTAGTAAATTTTATCATTTTGATTGTGGGATCTAAACCAGCGATACCTGGTATAGCTGAAATAGTAAACTCTGATTTTTTAAAAGTATTTATTTTATCAAAATCATTTAAAATTTTTGTTTTATGATTCCTAAATTTTTTTTTCAATTTATTTAAAACAATTTTATTTCTAACAATAAAAAAATCTGGTTTATATTTAATAATCTGATTACAAATAATTTTATAATTTTTATTAGCAGTAAAGATATATGGTTTAAAAAAATTTTTTTTTTTATCTATAACATTTAATGTTGTGATACCAATTGAACCAGTGGATCCGAGAATAGAAATTAATTTATTCATTTTAAAAATATAATTAAAGATAAAAAACCAAATGGTAATCCTAAAAAAATGCCATCTAATCTATCTAAAACTCCTCCATGACCAGGAAAAATATTTCCTGTGTCTTTTATTTTGGCTCTTCTTTTTAAAAAAGAGAAAAACAAATCACCAATTTGACAGGCTATAGATATTATTATTGCTATTAATAAAATTTCAATACTTAATTTTTTTGTTAAGTAAAATAAAATAATTTTAAGGGTTATGCATGATAAAATTATAGATCCAACAGCACCTGCAATAGTTTTGTTAGGACTTAATTTTGATAATTTAGGTCCTTTAAAAATTTTTCCAAATATAAAGCCTCCAATGTCTGACGAAATGCAAGTAAATAAGAAAGAATAAAGAAAGATTTTCAAATGGGGGAAAAATGAAAAATAATAAAAAGTAAAACAAAATGAAAAAATATAAATTATAAAAAATAAATTAAATATATAATAAAAATACTTAACTAATTTAATTTTTTTTAATAACTTAATAAATTCTAGAATTGACAAAACCCCTAAAACTATTAAAGAATATATTAAAAAAAAATCATACTTTATAATCAGAAAAACTAAAAAAAATAATACAGTAGCAGTAAAGACTCTTTTTTTAAAATCTGATAACATCATACACCACCAAAATTTCTTTTAATTTTATCATATTTTTTTATTATTTTAATTAAATCACTAGGATTGAAATCCGGCCATAATTTTTTTAAGAAAAATAACTCAGTATAAGCCATCTGCCAAAGCATAAAATTACTTAATCTTTGTCTCCCACCAGTTCTAATCAAAATATCAGGATGTGGTAGATTTTTTGTATATAAATTTTTTTCCAGGTTTTTAATGCTTTTATTTTTTTTTGTTTTTTTAATTGCATTAATAATTTCAAGCTTTGAACCGTAATTTATTGCCAAATTAATAATAATTTTTTTATTTCTTTTGGTAGAATTTATTGTTTTTTTTAGTATGAGTTTTATTCCCTTAGGCAGTCTGTTAATTTCACCAAGAATATTGATCTTAATTCCTTGATTAATTATACTTTTGATTTCTTTAGAAAAATAAATCTTAATTAGATTGAATAAGTAATTAATTTCATTTTTTGGGCGTTTCCAGTTTTCAGAGGAGAAAACATAAAAAGTAATTATTGGTACATTAAGTTTAATACAGCTTTTGACAATTTTTTTTACTGTTTCAACGCCTTTTAAATGGCCGAAATTTCTTGTTCTTCCTTTATTTTTTCCCCACCTACCATTGCCATCCATGATAAAGGCAATATGGTTGAGTTTGTTCATATTTGACTAATCTCTTTTTCTTTTTCAGTCAAAATTTTTTCAATATTTTCAATACTGTTATCTGTTAATTTTTGAATATTTTTTTCAAAATTTTTGTTATTATCCTCAGAAATAATCTTATCTTTTAGTTTTTTTTTTAATTCTTCATTAGCTTCTCTTCGTATATTTCTTATTGCAATTTTACCTTTTTCTCCCATATTTTTTAGTACTTTTATTAAATCTTTTCTTCTATCTTCTGTAAGATCTGGAATTCTCAATCTTATAATCTGACCATCTATTTGGGGGTTAATATCCAGTTCTGATTTCTGAATTGCACTCTCTATAAGAGATGTGTTGGCTTTATCCCAAACTTGAATTGAAATTAATCTAGCTTCAGGAACGCTAATTGTTGCAAGTTGATCTACTGGCATCAATTGACCATAAACATCTACTTTTATAGTATCGAGCATATTTGTATTTGCTCTGCCTGTTCTGAGTGTGGAAATATCTTTTTTAAAAGACTGAATACTTTTATCCATTTTAGATGAATAATTTTTTTCGTTAAACTCGTCGCTCACTTTTAAACCCCTTCTCCAACCTTATATCTAATAAAATCTAAAACTTTAAGTGGTTTGTCGCTTGAGTTTTCTTTTAATATATCTGATACCTTTTTTTTAGGATCCATTATCCAAATCTGACTTAAAAGTGAATTATCATTTAAAAACTTTGAAATTTTACCTTTAGAAATTTTTTCAGCCATATCCGGAGACTTACCTGAATTTGCAATTTCTGCTTTTATAATTTCTAATTCCTTATCAATAATTTTTTGATCTATTTTATCTTTATCAATTGCTAACGGGTTTGAAGCTGCAATATGCATTGCTAATTTAACGCCAACATCCTCATTTTTACCTTTTGTAATACCATCTAATTTAATTATAGATATTATTTTTCCTATACCTTTTTCCATAGCCGAGTGAACATAAAAAAAATTAAATCCATTAGAATTATCAAAAAAATTTGCTCTTCTAATTGTAATTTTTTCCCCGATTTTTGCTATTAAATTTACTAGATTATCTTTTACTAAAACTCCATTAGACATTTTAGCATTACTAATTTTATTTAAGTCACTTTTGTTTTTAAAATTAATTTCAGAAAGTTCTTTACAAAAATTGATGAAATCTTGATTTTTTGCAACAAAGTCTGTTTCACTATTTATTTCAATTAATGAAATCTGTCCTTCTTTTTCTTTGACTAAAGCCAATCCTTCTGATGCAGTTCTACTCATTTTTTTTGATGCTTTAGCTATTCCTTTTTTTCTTAAAAACTCGACTGATTTCTCTATGTCTCCTTTATTCTCATCTAAAGCTATTTTACAGTCTTTAAATCCAACACCAGTCATTTCTCTCAATTTTTTTATATTGTCTAGAAAGTCTTTGTTTGACATTGATTTTTAATTTAAAGTTATTTTGCTTTTAGTGTTGACGATTTATCTTGGGCTTTATCTTCTGATCCTTTAATAAATTTTTCAGCATCTTTAATTGTACTTTTTAAAAGTTCACAATATAAGTTGATAGATCTTCTTGCATCATCGTTACCAGGAATCGGAAAATCAATTCCAGTTGGATCTGAATTAGTATCTAGAACTGCTATAATAGGAATACCTAATTTTTTCGCTTCTGCTACAGCTAAAGACTCTATGTTAGTATCTATAATAAAAATTAAATCTGGTGTTTTTTTCATTTCAGAGATTCCTCCCAGAGACCTTTGAAGTTTCTCTTTTTCCTTACCAAATTTAAGTATCTCTTTTTTTGTAAAGCCTAAATTTTCTTTAGACAACTGATCATCCAATTTTTTAAGTCTTTTGATAGAGTTTTGAATTGTATTCCAGTTTGTAAGCATTCCTCCAAGCCATCTATAATTTACGTAATACTGACCTGTTTCTTTTGCTAAATCGCTTACTTGTTCAGATGCTTGTTTTTTTGTTGAAACAACCAAAAGTTTTCCGCCAGAAGCTATAACTTTATGCACTTGTACTAAAGCGTTTTTAAGAAAATCAACTGTTTGGGTAAGATCAATAATATGAATCGAATTTTTCTCACCAAAAATATATTTTTTCATTTTTGGATTCCACCTCAAAGTTTTGTGACCAAGGTGTACGCCGGCTTCTAAAAGTTGTTTAATATCTATTTTTGGTACATTCATAATTTTTCCGGTTAATCCACCACAGTAATTCCAAATAAATGGACCGGTAGGGCAACACCCTTGAAACTGTGTGCGAAATTAACACCACATATATACAATCATTATAAAAAATCAACTGTCTAAACAGTTATTTTTTCTACGTATTTCTTTGCTTTTAAAGCTTTTAGGTGATCAATATCAAATTTTCTATTTTCTTGTAAAGAGTATAGAGCTTGTTTATTTTTTTCTTTAACTAGCAGGTTTATTTGAGTTTCTCCTTTAAGAGACAGCAGTTCTTTTATTTCCTCCAAATTATAATTATCTTTTAATTCAATTATTACTTTTGAATATGGTTTTGATATAAAATCATCAATACTTAAAATTTTTTTTACATTTATTCTTTTTTTTGAAGACTCTCCAGTTATTCTATCTTTTTGTAAAGTAAGTATAAATGATTCAGACTCTCTTAATTTTTCTCGATTAGATACTAATATTTCAGAAAATAAAAATAATTCAAACTCTGCTTTTTTGTCACTGAATTTTATTATTCCATACGGTGTCCCTTTTGCGCTCTTCTTCTCTTGTATTGACATTATAGTTCCTGCTATTAAGCCCTCTTTGTTATCGCTTTCATAAAAATTATTGTATGAAGTTATATTTAATTGTTTGAAAATATCTTCAAATTCATTTAAAGGATGATCGCTTAAATAAAAACCAATTGATTTGAATTCTTCAGCTAATAGTTCCTTTTGTTTCCACTTTACAACAGGTAAAAAATCAAATTCTTTTTGGATATTTTCTTGATTATCAAAAAGACTTGTTTGGTTATTAATTTTATCATCATTAATATTTTTAACTGTTTGGATTATTTTTGAAATTGAATTTAATATTTTATTTCTATCAGTATCAAATTCATCAAAAACTCCCGCTTTAACTAATCCCTCAAGTTGTAGTTTATTTATATCTTTTGCATTTACTCTGTATATAAAATCTAAAAAAGATTTATACTTCCCGTTTTTTTCTCTCTCGTAAATTATATTTTTAATAGCATCGTAACCAACATTTTTTATAGCCCCTAGTCCATAAACAATTTCATTATTGATTGCTCTAAAATCTGGAAAACATTTATTAATTGAGGGTTTAACAATACCTACTTTTAATTTTTTTAATTCTTCGACAAATTCTCTTAATTTAGATGTATTTGTAAGTTCAGTTGACATTGTTGCAGCAATAAAATCTTCTTTGTGATATGTTTTTAAGTATGCAGTTTGATAAGCTATAAGAGCATAAGCTGCTGCGTGGCTTTTATTAAAACCATATTGGGCAAAAGGTTCAATTTTAGTAAATACAAAATTAGCCACATCTTTTGCGATACCTTTTTTTATTGCTCCGTTAATAAATCTTTCCTTTTGTTTATCTAATTCTGCTTTCTTTTTTTTACCCATTGCTCTTCTTAAAATATCTGCTTCACCTGCTGTAAAACCAGCTAAGACTTGAGCAATTTGCATTACTTGCTCCTGATAAATTATGATTCCGTAAGTCGATTTCAAAATATCTTTTAAAGTAGGGTGTATGTAATCAGGCTCTTTAATTCCATTTTTGCAATCATTATAAATTGGAATATTGCTCATAGGGCCAGGTCTATATAAAGCAACTAATGCTATAATATCATCAAGTTTATTTGGTTTCATTTGCTTAATAGCATCTCTCATTCCAGTGCTTTCGAGTTGAAATAATCCAGTGGTCTCACCAGTTGAAAGCATGGAAAAAACTTTTTTATCGTTATGATCAATTTTACTTATATCTAAGTCAATTTTTTTTAATTTTAATCTTTTTATTGTATTGTCTATTACTGTAAGTGTCTTTAAACCAAGTAAATCAAATTTAACTAGTCCTGCATTTTCTGAAGAATACATATCGTATTGTGTTGATGGTAAAGTTAAATTTGAACTGTGATCAACATATAATGGAAATTGTTCTGCCAATTTGTCTCCAGCTATTACCACACCTGCAGCATGAGTTGCCATATTACGATTAAGCCCTTCGAGCTTTAATGATAGCTCTAAAAGTTTTTTTACTTTTATATTACTTTTTACTTCATCTTTAAATCTAGGCTCTCGGTCTATAGACTCTTGCAATGTTAGAGGTCTGGAAGGATCAAAAGGAACCATTTTACAAATTCTATCTACATGTCCATAGGACAATCCTAGAACTCGACCCACATCTCTTAAAACCATTCTTGCCTTTAATTTACCAAAAGTAATGATATGTGCTACACCGTTTTTATATTTTTTTTTTAAATACTCAAATACTTGATCTCTTTTTTCCTCACAAAAATCTATATCAAAATCTGGCATAGAAATTCTGTCAGGATTTAAAAATCGTTCAAAAATTAAATCGAATTCAATTGGATCTAAATCTGTAATGTCTAAACAATATGCCACTAGTGATCCGGCTCCAGAACCTCTCCCTGGACCAACTGGTATGTAATTTTTTTTTGCCCATTTGATATAATCAGAGACTATTAGAAAATAACTAGCATAATTCATTGAATTTATAATATTAATTTCATGAGATAACCTATCTTTATATATTTTTTTAATATCTTCTTTGGATTGAGTTGTATTTTTTTTTAAAATAAAATTATTTAATCTAATTTCTAAACCTTCACTTGCTAATTTTAATAATTCATCTTCTGGAGACTTGCTTTCTTTATTAGCAATAGAAGGTAGAATTGGTTTTGATTTTTTTGGTTTAAAATTAAATCTTAAATGAAAATTGTAATTATTCTCTAGTGCTTCTGGTATATCTGAGTATAATTTCTTAAGTTCATCCTGAGATTTCAGGTAATGCTGATCACTATATCTAAATCTGTTTTTATCGTGAAAAAAGTTTTTTTCTCCAATACAAACTAAAGCATCATGAGCTTCATACATTTCTTTATTTAAGTAAAAAACTTCTTGAGTAGCAATTAACGACAAATCCAAAGATTTTGAAATATTTAATAAATAGTTTTCAAAATTTTTTTCCTGGAATTCATTATGACGTTGTATTTCCAAATATAACTTTTCTTTAAATTTGCTTTTTAAAGATTTTAATATTTGTTCAAAGTCTTTAAGCTTATTTTTATAAAATAGTTTTCCAAAAAAATTTTTGTAATTTCCAGTAAGAAAAATTAAACCTGAGCTATTGTCTAAGATATCATTTAAACTACAAGATGGATCGGTTAATTTACTATTCTTTAAATAACTCAACGAAGATAATTTAGTTAAATTTTTATAACCCTCCTCAGAGGTTGCATATAATGTTACTTTTCCAATTATATCCGCAAAATTAATATTTATTTGAGTTCCAATGATTGGGTGCGTACCAACTTTAGATATTTTTTCTGAAAATTCTAGGGCTCCGCACAAATTAAAGCTGTCTGCTAACCCTATCGATTTTATTTTATTAAGCTTACAATAATCAGCTAGATCGTCAATTTTAATGGCACCTTCGCATATTGAATATTGAGTGTGAACTTTTATATGATTAAAATTTTTATTATGAACGAGCATTAACTCGTTTTATATCACCATTAGAAATAAACAACTTGTAATCTGCCTTGTTAGCAAGTTCTCTATTATGAGTTGCAAAAATTATTGTTTTTTTTAATTTTTTCAATTTTTGAAAATAAGAAAATATTTCTTTTGAGGTTTTATAATCTAAATTTCCAGTTGGTTCATCTGCAAGGATTAAATTTGTCTCAGCTATTAAAGCTCTGGCGATAGCAACTCTTTGTTGTTCACCACCGGAAAGTTCGTTGGGATAATGTTGAGCTCTCTCAAAAATTTTTACTATTTTAAGAATTGTTTCAGCTTTGCTCTTTGCATTATCTGTGTTTTTTCCTTTAATTATTAATGGCATCATAACATTTTCAATTGCAGTAAAATCACTCAGTAAATTATTATCTTGAAAAATAATTGAAATATTTTTTCTTCTTGTTTCGTCTTTTTTTTCATCAGTCAATTTTTTAGTTAAAACCTCATTTATTTTGATGTCTCCACTCGTTGGATCATCTAATAAAGCTATCAAATGAAGTAATGAAGACTTACCAGAGCCAGAAGGACCAACTAAAGCAACAAGATCTCCTTGATTAATCTTTAAGTTAAGATTTTTAAATAAAGTTATATTACCATTTAAATGCTTATAAGTTTTTTTTAGATTTACTGTTTCAACCAAAATTTTATTCATATTTTAGAGCTCTAAATGTTTTCATTTTTGAGATGTGTCTAGCAGGTATATAAGAAGCAATAGCTGAAACTAATAGCGAGAGAATAAAAATTACAAAAATTGAATAAAAATTTATCTCACTTGGTAACTTTTCTAAAAAATATATATCACTAGGAAATATCTCAAAGTTAAAAACTGTAGAAAGAAATATTCTTACTTTTTCAATATTTAAAGAAAATATCACTCCAAAAATAATACCTGTAATTGTTGCAAAAAAACCTATTGTAAACCCAGTCAAGAAAAAGGATTTTTTTATAGAAGTATTATTTAAACCTAAGGTTTTTAAAATTGCTATTTCTTTAGTCTTATTCTTTATCAAGATAGTAAGGCCAGATATTATATTAAACGCAGCTACAATGACTATTAAGGTTAATATTATAAACATAACGTTTCTTTCAACTTTAAGTGCACTGAACAAAGATTTATTTAAATCAGCCCAAGTATAGATAAAATAATTTTGATTTAATTCTTGAATCTCTTGTTTATAAAAATTAGCTTTTAAAGGATCGTCCAAATAAATTTCTAAATTTTGATCATTACTCTCTTTATCAAAAATTGACAAAGAGTCTTCTAAATTTAAGAAAATAACATTCTGATCAAATTCGACAAATCCAGTATTAAATGTTCCAGCTACTGTAAAATTTTCTTGTTTTGGCAATTTTCCCAACGGCGTAGAAACAAAAGCAGATGACATTAAGTTTATTTTGTCTCCATCGTTTAAATTAAGATCAAAGGCAAGTTCAGATCCTATAAATATACTTTTCTTTTTAAATTCTTTTATATTGCCGCTCACTATATTTTTATCAAAAAAATCTTTAATTTTTTTTTCTTTGATATTTACACCTTTAAAAACAATTCCTTTTGCTTTTTCGTTTATAATTACTACTCCTTCTCCTGAATAAGATTTGCTTATAGAGATACCTTTAAATTTTTCTTTTATTTTTGAAATAAAAAGATCTTCAATAACAAAACCATTAGATTGAATCACAATATGAGGATTTAAACCTAAAATTTTTTTTGTAAGATCAGTTTTAAAACCATTCATTACAGACATCACAATGATTAGAATTGCGACACCAAGCATTATTCCTAAGAAAGAGAAAATAGAAATAATTTTCAAAAAACCTTCTTTTTTCTTTGGTTTAAGATTTCTTGATGAAATTAGTCTTTCTACTTTTGTGAACAATGTTTTATTTTTTGAGTTTAGATTTAATTTTATCTAGACTTAATATTTCTATTTTAGAATTCAATTCTTTAAACTCAAATTTATTTTCCAAAGATTTGGAACCAATAATAATTTGAAAAGGAATTCCTATTAAGTCATGTTTTTTAAATTTATTTGACATATTCTCATCAACATCGTCTAACAATACGTCAATATTTTGTTTTTTTAACTCACGATATATTTTCTCAGCTTTTTGTAAGTTTTCTTTATTATTTTTATTTATACTTGGTATAATAACAACATCAAAAGGGGATATTGACTTTGGCCATTTCATAATACCATTATTATAATTCGCCTCTATTGTTGCAGCCACAAGCCTTGATACTCCAATACCATAAGATCCCATTTTTACAGAAATTTTTTTTCCACTTTTGTCATCTATTAAACAATTCAACGGCTTTGAATATTTATCACCAAAATAAAATATATGGCCGACTTCGATACCTTTTGTTTTAATTTGATTATTTTTGGTTACTTCTTGATTGAATCTTTCTTTATCAAATTTTTCGTCAGTTACAGCATAAAAGTCTGTAAAATCTTTCCTCATTTGTGTGAGGGAAGAGTTGCTAAAATCATATTTATCTAAATTTATTTCAAATATTCGTTTATCAGCAAATATTTGACTCTCACCAGTTTCTGCTAAAATAATAAATTCATGGGAAAGATCACCGCCGATTGGACCTGTATCTGCAGCCATAGGTATAGCTTTTAAACCTAGTCTATTAAAAGTTTTTAAATATGAAAAAAACATTTTATTATATGATTTTTTTGCATCTTCGTCTGTTAGATCAAATGAATATGCATCTTTCATAAAAAATTCTTTACACCTCATGACACCAAATCTTGGTCTTATCTCGTCTCGAAACTTCCATTGTATATGGTATAAAATTTGTGGAAGTAATTTATATGATTTAATGCTTGTTCTAAAAACATCAGTAATTAATTCTTCATTTGTAGGCCCGTAAAGCATTTCTCTTCCCTGTCTATCTTTAATTCTTAACATTTCTTCCCCATAATCATCATACCTACCACTCTCTCTCCAAATTTCTGCTGACTGAATAGTTGGCATTAACATCTCTTGAGCTCCAATAGAATTTTGTTCTTCTCTAACTATTTGTTCAATTTTTTTCATGACTTTAAACCCTAATGGTAACCAAGAGTAAATTCCTGCAGAGGATTGTTTGATCATTCCAACTTGTAACATTAATTGGTGAGACTTTATTTTTGCCTCAGCAGGTAAATCTTTAGTTATTGGAATAAATAATTTTGATAAGTACATTTATTGTAAATATTTTCTTAAATTTAACAAATCAAACTCCACTAGATAATATATTACAATAAAAATTATTGAAGTAATTATCGTAGTAATTAAAAATTTTTTTGCTATTTTAGGATTTTTTGGGGCTCCTGGATCTATCCCCTCAATTTTTTCTCTAAATTTTTCTTTATTTGATTGGATTCCGAAGGGTAATACAGAAAAAAAAATTATCCACCAAATTATCACATAGACTATTATAGAGCCAGTAATTCCCACTAAATTCTCGCTATATTAATATTCGTGAAAGGTTTCTTTCCTGTTTTTTCTCTAACGATTCTTTTACAGTTTTGTTTTATTGTCTCAATAAGATTTTTCTGTTGGTTTTTATTATCAAGAGAAAAAGTTCTACAAATATTAAAAATTTCATCTTCCATATCAAAAATAAAATGCTCTGAATTTTCTTTTTCAGGAATGCCTTTAAATGAAATAATTGGTTTTTTTATTTTTCCGTTATTGGATACCAAAAGTGTAATTTCTAGATATCCATTAATTGATAGATTTTTTCTATCTTTAATCGATTGAGAGTCAGTTTCAACATTAATAGTTCCGTCTAAGTAAATTTTACCAGATGGTGCTTTATCTATAATTTCAGGCTTATCTCCAGGTAATAACTTTATAATATCTCCATTTTCTATTAATAAAGTTTTTGGAACTTGCATTTCTTTTGCAAATAAAACATGCTCAGCCATATGTCGATGTTCACCATGGACTGGAATAACACACTGAGGCTTAACCCATTTATACATATCCTTTAAATCATCCCGATTAGGATGACCAGAGACATGTACAAAAGCATTTTCTTCGCTTATTATCTCCATCTTATTTTTTACAATTAAATTTTGTATTGAATATAATTTTTTTTCGTTACCAGGTATAATTTTAGACGAAAAAATTACACAATCGCCACCTTCCATAAAAACATCTGGGTGAACGCCATTAATTATTCTGTTCATTGCTCCCATTGGCTCCCCTTGACTTCCAGTTGCTAAATATAAAATTCTATTTTTTGGAACTTTTTTTGCATCTCTTGGTTCTAAAGGCTCAATTAAGCCCTTAAGATAGCCGCACTTTCTTGCTGCTTTATATATTCTTTGCATTGATCGCCCAACCAAACAAATATTTCGTCCTGTTTTTTTTGCACAATAAAATATGGACTCCATTCTTGCCACATTAGATGCAAAAGAAGTTACTAAAATTCTATTAGTTTTAATTTCCATAATTCTTAATAAACTGTCTCGCACATCAGACTCTGAGCCTGATCTTCCGGGGCTAAAAATGTTTGTTGAATCACAGATCATTGCAGATACTCCACTTTCACCGATGGATTTTAGTTTTTTTTCGTCTATTTGACTCCCAATTAATGGATTCGGATCAATTTTCCAATCACCGGTGTGAAGAATTGTACCAAGTGGAGTTTTGATACTTAATCCGTTTGGCTCCAAAATAGAATGAGTTAAAGTTACAAAGTCGATATCAAATTCTCCAAGTTTAATTTTACTATTTAAAGGCACGACATTTAAATAAGATGATATATCAATTTTTTTTTCCTTAAATTTCTCTAGAATTAATGCAGCAGTGAATGGGGTTGCATAAATCTTACAATTTAAATTAGGCCAAATATGAGCAACGGCTCCAATGTGATCCTCGTGAGCATGCGTTAAAATTATCCCAAGTAGGTCATCTTTTTTATCTATTATAAATCCTGCGTCTGGCATTATTAAATCAACACCAGGAACTGAGTCATCGGCAAAAGAAACGCCCATATCAACTATTATCCATTTTTGATTATCTTCTTCTCCATAGGCGTATAAGTTCATATTACCACCTATTTCTCCAGATCCACCTAAAGGACAAAAAATTAATTTTTCTTTACTCATACTAATTCTTTATAAGCATTTGCTATTCCTTTAATAGTTATATCTTGGTCAATAACTACTTTTTTTTTAATCATTTTCTTAAAAAAGTTTGCATATCCGCCAGTAAGTAAAATTTTGTATTTTATTTTACTTCTAGAGATTATTTTATCTATAATATTATTTATTAAACCCTCGTATCCCCATACAAAACCAGCGTTCAGAGCTTCGTTTGTATTTTTCCCATAGCTTTTTTGATGACTTTTTAAATTAATTTTAGGAAGTAAAGCAGTTTCTTGACTTAAATTTTTTATGGAAAGATTTACGCCAGGAGCAATTACCCCTCCCTCATAAATACCGTTTTTAATAACATCAAACGTTGTTGCAGTTCCAAAATCTATAATTAAGCAATTTTTTAATTTTTTTACACCAATTGCATTGGCTATTCTATCTGATCCTAAATTTTTTTTATTTTTAATGTTAATTTTAATTATTTTATTTATTTTTAAATTCTTAATTTCTAAAATTTTAAATTTTGTCGTCTTTAAACTCTTTTTAATATTTATAAATACTTGTGGTACAACACTTGAAAATAGAAAAACTGAATTTATATTTTTGTTAGTTTTTTTTCTAATAATTTTCTTTAAAAGATTGCTTCTATACATCTTTATAGTTTCAAAATTATACGATCTTAAAATTTGAAATTTTTTATTCAAAATACAAATTTTTGTTGAAGTATTTCCTATATCACCAATTAAATATTTCATATTTTTTTTGTAAATTTTTTTAGCTCTGAAAATGAATTTTGATTAACTTTAATTAAGAATTTTTCATAATTTTTTTTAATCATAATAAATAGTTTTTTATTATCTACATTTTTATTTGTAATATTTTTCAACGAAGTAGATGGAAAATTAGTGTTTTTTGGATCTAAATTAGTATTTATTCCAATTCCAACTATTAAAAATTTTTTTCCTGCATTAATAATAGTCTCTTGCAAAATTCCACAAATTTTTTTTTTTTTGAACAAAAGGTCGTTAGGCCATTTGATCTTTATTTTATTTGAAAATTTTTTAGCTAAAATACTTTTTAGCAAATATGCATTTAAAATTGCAAATTTCTTAAAATTTATTTTCTTTTTACTTATATCGAAAAAAATACTTAAAAATAAATTTCCTTTTTGTGAAATCCATTTTTTACCCATAGTGCCTCTGCCTTTTGTCTGACGCTCTGATAAGATTATTGAAGGTTTAATATTATCTTTTTTTATAAGCATTAGGGCAGTATCATTTGTACTTTTAACACTCTTAAATTTAAGTGATCTCAATTTCATTAATTCAAAAATAATGTATCCACTACATTACTCAAAACCGAAGGGTATAGGAAGAAAGTTAGTAAAATACTACAGCTTATAAAAATTGAAAATTGAGCGAATTTATTCTTTGTATTATCAAAACTAATAATACTATCGTCAAAATAAATAGTCTTAATTATCTTAAGATAATAAAAAGCTGATATTACAGTGGTTAGCAATCCTATTATTGCCAAGGCATACATCTTTTGTTCAACCACTGCAGTAAAGACGTAAAATTTAGCAAAAAATCCTCCAAGTGGAGGAATGCCTGCTAAGGAAAATAATATTACTAAAAATGATAAAGCTAAAATTGGATGTTTTTTTGAAATTCCTGATAAATCAGAAATATTTTCTTTATACTCGCCATCTTTTTTTAGTAGATACAAACATGAAAAAGCACCGAGATTCATTACAACATAAATAGAAATATAAACTATTGTACTTTCATAGCCTGAGATCACACCTGTTGCTACACCAGCTAAAGCATAACCTATGTGCCCTATTGAGCTATAAGCTAGTAATCTTTTTATATTTTTTTGACCAATTGCAGCAACTGCACCTAAAATCATTGAAGCTATTGATATAAAAATAATTATAGTTTGCCACTCCATTAATATTTTTGAAAACGGTATGAACATAAACTTAATCAAAACTGCTAGTCCAGCAACTTTTGGTACTACTGCAAAATAACTTGTTATGGATGTTGGCGCTCCTTCATATACATCAGGGGTCCACATATGAAAAGGAACAGCTGAAACTTTAAATGCAAGACCAACTAGAATAAATACCATTGCAAATACTGCACCAGTATTATCTTTACCTAGTTCACCAGCAATTAAATCAAAATTAGTAGAACCTGAGAAACCGTATAATAAAGAGCAACCGTATAATAACAAACCTGATGATAGAGCGCTCAATACAAAATACTTTATTCCAGACTCAGATGACTTTAAATTATCCCTATCAATTGAAGCTAAAATGTATAGTGATAATGATTGTAACTCCAAACCTAAATAAAATAATATTATATCGTTAGAACTTACCATAAAGAACATGCCTAAAATTGAGAGCAATATTATTATTGGATATTCAAATTTTGCCAGCTTCTTATCTATAATAAAATTTTTCGATGAATTTAGTACAAATAAGCTTGCGACAAGTATTAAAATTTTGAAAAAGTTAGAAAAAGCGTCTCTCGTGAAGCTCTCTAAAAATATTTTTTCTACGTTATTCGAACCATTTAAAATTAAGGCTATGGTTAATAAAATTATTAATGAGCTTAGATTGAAAATTAAATTAAAACTATTTTTAACAAATACGCCAATCATCAAAATAGAAAATATGGATAAAGTTAAAAAAATTTCTGGAAGTAATATATTTAGGTTATTTATCATATTAGTTTAGACTAATTATTTTTATATCTGTCTCATAATTATTAATTAAATTATCTACTGAAACGTTTAAAGTCTCCATTAAGGGAACTGGATAAAAGCCAAATAAAATAACTAGTAAAGCTAATATACCTAACATAATCATCTCTGATTTATTTACATCTTTTAAATTTTTAATTTGATCATTTTTAGTAACGCCGAAAATAACTCTCTTTGTGAGCCAAAGCATATATGCCGCTCCAAGAACAACACCAAAGGTAGCTAGCATAGCTACAAAATAATTCTTTTGAAATGTTCCTGTTAAAACTAAAAATTCACCCAAAAAACCAGTTGTTCCTGGGAGACCTAATCCAGCTAAAGCAAAAACTATAAATAAAAATGAATATTTTGGTAAATAATTTACTAGGCCACCGTATGTACTGATCATTCTGGAATGTAATCTGTCATAAACTACTCCCACACAAAGAAAAAGTGCTGCTGAAATCAATCCATGGCTGATCATCTGAAAAATACTCCCTTCAATTCCTTGTTTGGTAAATGTAAATATTCCAAGAGTCACATAACCCATATGCGCAACTGAAGAATATGCAATTAATTTTTTCATATCATCTTGCATTAAGGCTACTAAAGAGGTGTAAATAATAGCAATTATACTTAATGTAAAAATTAATGGTGTAAAATACTCTGAAGCCAGAGGAAACATGGGCAGTGAAAATCTTAAAAAACCATATCCAGCCATTTTTAAAAGTATTGCAGCTAGAATTACTGACCCAGCTGTAGGTGCTTCAACATGAGCATCAGGCAACCATGTGTGCACGGGCCACATTGGTGTTTTAACTGCAAAAGAACTGAAAAAAGCTAACCATAATAAGTTTTGATATTCTTTTGGTATTTTAATCTCATAAATTTGAGTTACGTCAGTTGTTCCTGTTATCCAATAAATTGCAATAATAGCAACAAGCATTAAAACTGATCCCAATAGAGTAAATAGAAAAAATTTAAAAGCTGAGTATACTCTTCTTGGTCCACCCCATACTCCAATGATTAAAAACATTGGAATTAATCCAGCCTCAAAGAATAAATAAAATACAACTAAATCTAATGAGCAAAAAACCCCGATCATAAAAGTTTCTAATATCAAAATCGCTATTAAAAACTCTTTAACTCTATCTTTAACACTATTTATGCACGAGATGATGCAAATAGGGGTTATTAATGTTGTAAGGACTATAAAGAGAATTGAAATTCCGTCTATGCCAAGTTTAAATTTAATGAAATCATTTATCCATGATTGTTCCTCTAAGAATTGAAAATCTGCTGATGCATAATCCATTGAATACCAAACGAATAAAGACAATATTAATGTTGCCAAACTACTAAATAAAGAAATGTAAATTGCGCTATTGTTGTTTTTTTGTCCTCTGGATAAGAAAATAAAGAGAGAACTTACCAATGGTAAAAATATAAGTGTAGATAAAATAGGAAAGTCCATTTTTTAATTTAAAATTAAATAAGTAAGTAGAATTGATAAACCTATTAACATTACAAAAGCGTAGTCATATATAAACCCTGTTTGAAAAATACCTGCTTTGTCAGAAAGTTTTTTTATTAATTTTGAAATACCGTCAGGGCCAAACCTATCTATGAAACCTAAGTCACCTTTTTTCCAGAAAAAAGAGCCAATTTTCTTAGCAGGCTTTACAAATAATAATTCGTATAATTCATCTATATACCATTTATTAAGTAAAAAATTATAAAGTGGTAAATTAGTATTTTTAAATTCCTCAAAAATTTTTGTATTAGAAACAAAATAGTAATATGAGATTGGTATTGAAATTACTACTAACACTGGTGTTAAAATTAAAAACCATAAAGGTATCGGGTCATGTCTTATTTCATTTAAAAAAAATATTGATGATTTCCAAAATTCGTTGCTATGGTCGCCAATAAATAACGTTTTAAAAAAATAACCAGCGAAAATTGCACCAATAGCTAAAAATAATAACGGACCTAACATTACAAAAGGAGACTCGTGAGTTTCATTGATTGGTACTTTCAAATTATTGTATGGACCGTGAAATGTTTTAAAAAATAATCTCCAAGAGTAAATTGAAGTTAAAAAAGCTGTAAAAATTCCAATAGTTGCGGCATAATTCCCTAAAGAGGAATTTCTTAAGTAAGCAAACTCAATAATTGCATCTTTAGAGTAAAAACCAGACAAAAAAGGAAATCCAGTTAACGCCAAAGTTCCTATCAGCATGAAAACATATGTATACGGGAGTTTTTTTCTAACACCGCCCATATTCCTTATATCTTGTTCATCTTTAAACGCATGAATGACAGACCCAGAACCTAAAAATAATAAAGCTTTAAAAAAAGCATGGGTGAATAAATGGAACATTGCTACATGATACGCGCCTACACCTGCAGCAAAAAACATGTAACCCAGTTGGCTGCAAGTTGAGTAAGCAACTATTTTTTTTATATCATTCTGAACAAGGGCAACAGATGCTGCAAAAATTGCTGTGATCATTCCAATTATTGTAACTAGATTCAAAGCGGTTTGAGAATATTCAAACAACGGAGAACATCGTACGACTAAAAACACTCCAGCTGTTACCATTGTAGCTGCGTGAATAAGTGCTGAAACTGGTGTGGGCCCTTCCATGGCATCAGGTAACCAAGTATGTAATAAAAATTGAGCTGATTTACCCATCGCTCCGATAAATAAAAATAAACAAATCAATGTTATTAAAGTTGATTCAAAACCAAAAAAAACTAATTTTTTTTCAATAAATTTTGGAGCTAAGTCAAAGATTTCTTGAAAATTTATCGTACCAAAATAATAAAATATTAGAAAAATTCCAATCGCTAAACCAAAATCACCTACCCTGTTTACAATAAAAGCTTTAATGGCTGCATTATTTGCACTTTCTTTTTTATACCAAAAACCAATTAATAGGTACGAACATAACCCTACTCCCTCCCATCCAAAAAATAATTGCAGAAAGTTATCTGATACAACAAGAACTAACATTGAAAATGTAAATAATGATAAGTAAGACATAAATCTTGGTTTGTGTGGATCATGGCTCATGTAGCCAATGGAATAAATATGTACCAAAGCTGAAACAAAAGTGACAACTACAAGCATCACTGAACTTAAAGGGTCGATATTTATTGACCAATTAGCAACAAAATTTCCTGAACTAATCCATTCAAATATTATAAAATTTCCGTATGTGTTATTTTGAATTCCATTCCAAAATAAAATTATTGAAAACACAGCTGATATACTTACAAATAAACTTGTTGTGATTTCAGAAAAGTATTTAATTAAAGATTTTCCTAAAAAGCCCAGTATGGATCCAACTAAGGGTAAAAAAATAACAGCGTATTCCATTTATCCTTTCATTCCATGGATATCTTCAACTCTTATAGAACCTCTGTTTCTATAATAAATAACAATTATTGCTAATCCTATTGCTGCTTCTGCTGCAGCCACTGTCAAAATTAACATTGTGAATATTTGTCCAACTATATCTCCGGAAAAAATTGAGAATGATATTAGATTTATGTTAACTGATAACAATATCAATTCAATAGACATTAATATTACTATTACGTTTTTTCTATTCAAAAAAATGCCGATTACACCTAGAAAAAATATTATTGCACCTAGAGATAAATAATGACCTAATCCAATTTCAATCATCAATTTTTACCCCTTTATAGCTCTCTACATCTTTAAGCTCAATTGATGATGATGGATTTCTGGAAATTTGATTAAGATAACTTTGTTTTTTTACTCCTTTTCTTTGTCTAAACGTTAAAAGTATAGCTCCAATCATTGATAATAAAAGTATGACCCCAGCTAATTGAAAGTATAAAATATAATCAGTATACATAACTAAACCTAACTGATGTGTATTTGAAATATCTGATAAATTTAAGGTGCTGCTAGACATTAAATCATTTTTATATTTCCAACCACCAACTACTACTAATAACTCTAAAAGTATTAAAACACTCACTATTAATCCTATTGGAATATGAGTTGATTTTTTTCCAATAAACCAAGATTGTTTCTGCTCAGCTACGTTAAGCATCATCACTACAAATAAAAATAAAACTGCAACCGCTCCAACATATACGATTAAAATAATCATACCTAAAAATTCAGCACCAACCATTATAAATAGACATCCAACTGATATAAAATCTAGGATTAAAAAAAATACTGAATTAATTGTGCTTCTTGATGTGATTACCATTAGAGATGAAAAAATAGCTATAATAGAAAAAAAATAAAAAAAAACAGAATGAGCTAACATTTATCTGTATGGTTTATCTAACTTAATATTCTTAGCCAAGACTGACTCCCATCTGTCGCCGTTGTCTAGTAGTTTCTCTTTATTGTAATAAAGCTCTTCTCTTGTTTCAGTTGCAAATTCAAAATTTGGTCCTTGAACTATCGCCTCTACAGGACAGGACTCTTGGCATAAACCGCAATAAATACATTTCAACATATCTATATCATACCTGGTTGTTTTTCTGCTACCATCTGCTCTTTCAGCTGACTCGATTGTAATAGCTTGGGCAGGACAAACTGCTTCACAAAGTTTGCAAGCTATACATCTTTCCTCACCATTTGGATATCTTCTTAAAGCATGTTCTCCTCTCATGCGAGGGCTTATTGGACCTTTTTCAAACGGATAATTTACAGTTTTTGATTTTTTAAACATTTCTTTAATTGCCATCAATAAACCTTTAATAAACTCAACTAAAAAAATAGTTTTAAAAATTCTGCTAATAGTCATTAAAAGTTTCCTTTTGGTAATTTATCAAAATAAAATAAAAAACTTGCAGTTAACACTAAATATACTAAAGAAAATGGAAGAAATATTTTCCATCCTAGTCTCATCAATTGATCATATCTGTATCTTGGTACTATTGCTTTTATTAAAGCAAATAAGAAAAATAAGAATAGTATCTTTAAAATCATCCAGACCGGAGCTGGTATTATGTTAATTGGATAAATATCAATTATTGGCAACCAACCACCTAAGAAAAGGATTGAGCCCATTGCACACATTAAAAGAATATTTGCATATTCACCAAGCCAAAACATAGCATACATCATTCCAGAATATTCGGTTTGATATCCAGCTACTAGCTCAGCTTCGGCTTCGGGTAAATCAAAAGGAGGTCTATTAGTCTCTGCTAATGCAGATATAAAAAAAATCACAAACATTGGAAAAAGAGGTATTACGTACCATAGTTCTTGTTGTGCTAAGACAATGTCTTTCAAGTTTAATGATCCAACGCACAATAATACATTAATAATTATTATTCCGATAGAAACTTCATAGGAAACCATTTGAGCTGCAGACCTAATAGCTCCTAAAAATGGATATTTGGAATTTGACGCCCATCCACCCATTATAATGCCATAAACGCCTAAAGAGGAAACAGCAAATAAATATAATACGCCAACATTTATATCAGACAATACTAATTCTTCGCTCATTGGAATAACTGCCCAAGCAACTAAAGCTAAAGTCATAGTTACAATGGGAGCAAGAATAAATACCACCTTATTGGCACTAGCTGGAATAATTATTTCTTTAAAAATATATTTTAATGCATCAGCTAATGTTTGTAGCAAACCAAACGGGCCAACAACATTTGGTCCTTTTCTTTTTTGTACTAAACCCCACACCCTTCTATCTAACCAAACAATCATAGCTACTGAAACTAGTATTGGCACTAATAAAAATAAAATTTTATAAACTTCGTTACCTAAAATTTGTAAGTACTCCATCATTAATTATTTGTTCCATCTTTTTTAATTTTTTGACGAATTTGACGACACTCACTCATTGTTTTTGAAGAACGCGAAATAGAGTTTGTATAGTAGTAATCAAGTTCCCTTACAAAAATCTTCTCGCTATAAAAATTTTTTTCAATATTATTTGATTTGATAAGTGATTTTTTTGGTAGTTCGTTTATCTCTGAAAAATTTGGAACAGTTCCTAAAACTTCTTTTCTTAGCTCATCAAAGTTAACTATCTTATCTTTAAAACCTAATTTTTTAATTACTCGATTGAAAATTTTCCAATCTTCTAAAGCTTCACCAATGGGATATGATGCTTTTTTACCTTCTTGTATTCTGCCTTCAAGATTTTCATACAAACCATTTTGCTCTGTATATGTTGCGCTAGGTAAAATTAAATCTGCAATCTCTGCCCCTCTATCTCCATGGCTTCCTTGATAAACAATAAATTCATCATTTTTTTGGAATTCTAAATTATCAGAACCTAATAAATATAAAAGTTTGAATTTTTTATTTTTTAAATCATCAAAAAAAGATGAGGATTTTGCATTTTTACCTTGTAAAATTTTTAAATCTAAAAGACCTACTGTTGATGCATTTTGTACAAGTATATTTAATCCATTCCAATTTTCATTAATTAAATTATTTTTTATTAGAAATTTTTTAAATTCTTCAAATATATATCCTCCACTTTTAAGCTCTAGAGCTGACTCTCCAATAATGATTATTGGTTTTTTTGCTGATAAAAGTATTTTAGAAAAGTCGTGTTCCTCATTTACAATTTTTTTAATATCTTCAGTATTATCGCTAATTATTTCATATTTGTAAGTTAAATCACCAGGATTGCCTATTGAAAAAATTGGGATTTTTTTTTGTACAAACGTTTTTCTTATTCTGGCGTTTAAAATTGATGCTTCATGTCTAGGGTTTGTTCCAACTAGTAAAATTAAATCTGCATCCTCAATGCCTTCTATTGAAGAATTAAAAATATAGTTCATTTTTTCATCTTGGTTAATGTAATAGTTTTTTTCTCTGAACTCTAAATTTTCACTATTGAGTATTTTAAAGAATTTTTTAAAGCTCAGAGCGTTTTCCATATTGATCATATCACCAATATGGCCAGCTATTTCATTTGATTTTACTGAATTAATTTTATCAACTAAAACATTTATAGCTTCGTCCCAAGTAGATTTTTGTAATTTATTATTTTTTTTAATGTACGGAACATCTAGTCTTTGTTTTAATAAACCGTCACAAGAGTATCTTGTTTTGTCAGATATCCACTCCTCATTAATTTCATTATTTAATCTTGGTAAAATTCTTTTTACTTCCCAATTGTAAGTATCAACTCTTATGTTTGAACCTACAGCATCCATCACATCTATACTTTCTGTTTTTTTAAGCTCCCATGGTCTTGCCTCAAAAGCATAAGGTTTAGATGTTAGCGCTCCTACAGGACACAAATCAATAACATTAGCAGACAACTCTGACTCCATGGATTTTTCTAAGTAAGTCGTGATTTCCATATTTTCACCTCTACCAATAGCTCCTATTTCTGGAACTCCAGCTACCTCTGTTGCAAATCTCACACATCTTGTGCAATGAATGCATCTTGTCATTTGGGTCTTAATCAATGGTCCCATATATTTTTCGTTTACATATCTTTTATTTTCGACAAATCTTGATTTATCAACTCCGTAATAAAGTGATTGGTCCTGTAAATCACACTCTCCACCTTGATCGCACACTGGACAATCTAGCGGATGATTAGCTAATAAAAATTCCATTACACCTTTTCTAGCTTTTTCGACTAAAGTAGTATTTGTTTTTATATTCATTCCCTCTGTAGCTGGCATCGCGCATGATGCGATTGGCTTAGGTGACTTCTCCATTTCAACTAAACACATTCTACAATTTCCTGCTATTGAAAGTTTTTCGTGATAACAAAATCTTGGAATTTCTACGTCCGCTAACTCACATGCTTGTAGGACTGTCATTCCTTTTTCAAACTCAATCTCTTTTCCATTTATTGTTATCTTAGGCATTTTTATTCTCCAATAAATGTTGATCAACTAAATAAGGATTATTCAATTTTTTCTTAATTAAAGGCTCTTCTCGACAACGGCTTTCCACTTCTTTCCTAAAATGTCTTAACAAACCCTGAACTGGCCAAGCTGATCCTTCACCAAAAGCACAAATAGTATGCCCTTCAATTTGTTTAGTTACGTCAGATAGTAAATCTATGTCACTGAAAGTTGCTTTTCTTTTAACTACTCTATCTAAAATTCTCCACATCCAACCTGATCCCTCTCTACATGGAGTACATTGACCACAACTCTCGTGTTTATAAAACCTAGCAATTCTAGCCATGCACTCAACAATATCCTGGTCTTTATTAATAACCACTACACCTGCAGTACCTAATCCACTTTTATTCTCAATCAAGGAGTCAAAATCCATTGTTAACGTATCGCAAACTTTTTTTGGTAATAAAGGCATAGATGAACCACCTGGTATAACTGCTTGAAGATTATCCCAACCTCCAACTACTCCTCCAGCATGTTTTTCTATTAAATCTTTTAGAGGAATCCCCATTTCCTCCTCGACATTACATGGAGCATTTACGTTTCCCGAAATACAAAATATTTTAGTTCCAGTATTTTTTGGTCTACCAATTGAAGCAAACCACTTTCCACCTCTTCTTAAAATTGTAGGTACAACAGCCACAGTTTCTACATTATTAACTATTGTAGGGCACCCATACAAACCAACCAATGCTGGAAAAGGCGGTTTTAACCTTGGTTGACCTTTATTACCTTCAATACTTTCCAACAAAGCAGTTTCTTCCCCACAAATATATGCTCCTGCACCATAATGAATATGAATGTCAAAATCCCATCCAGAACCACAAGCATTTTTTCCTAAGAAATTTTTAGCATATGCTTGATCAATTGCTTCTTGTAATCGTTTACCTTCGTTTAGATACTCTCCTCTTATATATATATAACATACATGAGCATTAACTGTGTAACCTGCAATTAAACAACCTTCGATTAATTTTTGAGGCTCAAATCTTAAAATATCTCTATCTTTACATGTTCCAGGTTCTGATTCATCTGCGTTAATTACTAAATAGTGTGGTCGTGAACCAACTTCTTTTGGAGCAAATGACCATTTTAAACCAGTAGAGAAACCTGCTCCACCTCTCCCTCTTAGTTCAGAAGTTTTTACTTCATTTATTATCCATTCACGGCCTTTATTAATTAAATCTTTAGTATCTTTCCAATCATCACGCTTTAATGAATTTTCAATATCCCAACCTAATTCATTATAAAGATTTTTAAATATTCTATTTTCTTTTTTAAGCATGTTTTTCTCCGTTAATAATTAAATTTTTTTCTGGAGAAGTATTTTTTCTTCCACGATATGAACCAGGTTTTAAAGGTTTGTCGTTTATCAAAGAAATAAGTATTTCTTTTGTGCTTTTCTCATCTAAGTCTTCATAGTAATCATCATTTATTTGTAACATTGGGGCACTGACACACGCTCCAAGACACTCCACTTCCATCCATGAACAGTTACCTTTTTTTGAAATTTCGTTTTCATTAGGAGAAATATTTTCTTTGCACAATTTAACTATTTTATCAGCACCTCTAAGCAGACAAGGTGTTGTTGTACATACCTGTATAAAATGTTTCCCTACTGGCGCAAGGTTATACATTGTATAAAAAGTGGCAACTTCATATACTGATATGTAAGGCATAGCTAGATAGTTAGCTATATATTTCATTGCTGCTAAGGGTATCCAATTATCATTTTGTCTCTGAGCTAAATAAAGTAAGGGCATCACAGCACTTTTTTTATTTTTTTCAGGATATTTTTTTAAAATTTGATCAACTTTTTTTAAATTTTCATCCGAAAATTTAAATTCTTTTGGTTGATTATCATGAATTTTTTTTACACTCATCTATCAACCTCTCCAAAAACAATATCTAATGAACCTAGGACGGCAGGCACATCAGCTAACATATGGCCACGAATTAGATAATCCATTGCTTGTAGATGAGAAAATCCTGGCGCTCTTATTTTACATCTATATGGTTTATTGCTTCCATCAGAGATTAGATAAACACCAAACTCGCCTTTAGGTGCCTCTACTGCTGTATAAACATCTCCTTTGGGAACTCTGTACCCCTCTGTAAATAATTTAAAGTGGTGAATTAATGCCTCCATTGATTGTTTAATATCATCCCTATTTGGAGGTGAGATTTTATTATCTATAGATATAACTGGGCCTTTCGGTAATCTTTCAATGCATTGTAATATAATTTTTACACTTTCTCTCATCTCTTCTATTCTACAAAGATACCTATCATAACAATCACCATTCTTTCCGATAGGAATTTTAAAGTCTAAATCTTTATATATTTCATATGGTTGAGATCTTCTTAAGTCCCAGGGAATTCCTGAGCCTCTAAGCATGACGCCAGAAAAACTATGATCTAATGCCTCTTGTTTTGAAACAACTCCTATTTCAACATTACGCTGTTTAAAAATACGATTATCTGTAAGCAATCCCTCTAGATCATCAATTATTTTGGGAAATGATTTGCAAAATTTTTCTATATCCTCAACTAATTTCGATGGAATATCTTTATGAACACCTCCAGTTCTAAAATAATTTGCATGTAATCTTGAACCAGAAGCTCTTTCATAAAAAGTCATCAGAGTTTCTCTTTCCTCGAAGCCCCATAAAGAAGGTGTAAGTGCACCTACATCTAATGCCTGAGTTGTAACATTTAATATATGGCTTAAAATTCTTCCTATTTCACAAAATATTACTCTTATAAATTTAGCTCTTATTGGAACTTCCACATTAAGTAATTTTTCAGCAGCTAAAGCAAAAGCATGCTCTTGATTCATCGGCGCAACATAATCTAATCTATCAAAATACGGTAAGGCTTGAGTGTAAGTTTTTTGCTCAATTAGTTTTTCAGTCCCTCTATGAAGTAAACCTATATGTGGATCTGCTTTTTCAACAACTTCACCATCTAATTCAAGTATAAGTCTTAACACTCCGTGAGCAGCGGGATGCTGAGGTCCAAAGTTTAAGCTAAGAGATTTAGTTTTTTTTACCATCTTTATCTAATTTTTTTACCTCTTTAATATAAGTCGTACCTTCCCATGGACTTTCAAAATCAAAATTTCTATAATTTTGTTCTAATTTTACTGGTTCATAAATTACTTTTTTTTCTTTTTCGCTATACCTAACTTCATTGAAACCAGTTAATGGAAAATCTTTTCTTAAAGGATGTCCTTTAAAACCGTAGTCAGTCAAAATTCTTCTTAGATCTGGATGATTTTTAAATTTCACACCATACATATCAAAAACTTCTCTTTCCATCCAATTTGCTGAAGGAAATATTTTAGTAATTGAATTTATGGTTTGTTCGACTTGAAATTTGATTAAGACTTTAATTCTTATATTGAGCTCATGAGATAAAAAAAGATAGACTAATTCAAATCTTCTCTCATTTTCTGGATAGTCCACTCCTGCAATATCGATTAATTGTTTAAATTTACAATTTTTGTTAAGTTTTAAGAATTGTACAACATCAACTAAATTAATATCTTTAATTTCGATCAAAAGTTCATCGTAATTTATTGAAGAATTTAGAATTTTACTTGAAAGTTCTGCATTAATTAATTTTTCAAGTTTTTGTAATTTTGTTATCATTTTTATCTTTTAATTGAGCCTTCTCTTCTAATTTTTTTTTGAAGTTGTAAAATTCCGTATAACAATGCTTCGGCAGATGGTGGGCAACCAGGAATATAAATATCTACTGGGACTATCTTATCACATCCTCTCACAACTGAATAAGAATAATGATAGTAACCTCCTCCATTAGCACAACTGCCCATTGAAACTACGTATCTTGGTTCGGGCATTTGGTCATAAACTTTTCTTAGTGCTGGTGCCATTTTATTTGTTAATGTACCTGCAACGATCATAACATCTGATTGTCTTGGTGATGCTCTAGGTGCAGCACCAAATCTTTCAAGATCATATCTTGGCATTGAAGTTTGCATCATCTCAACTGCACAACAAGCAAGACCAAAAGTCATCCAATGCAATGAGCCTGTTCTAGCCCAATTAATTAAATTTTCAGAGGATGTGGTTATAAAACCTTTCTCGGCAAAATTTTTTGCTAGATCTTTAAATTCCTCAGGTATCTCTTTTTCCTTTTTCGAAAAACTTTCAAAATTTATTCCCATTCTAATGCTCCTTTTTTCCATTCATAGATAAAACCTATTGTTAATACTCCTAAAAAAAACATCATAGACCAAAAACCAGTGACACCTATTCCGCCTAAAGAAATTGCCCAAGGAAAGAGAAAGGCTATTTCCAAATCAAAAATTATAAAAAGAATCGCAACTAAGTAAAATCTTACATCAAATTCCATTCTTGAGTCGTCGAATGCATCAAAACCACACTCATAAGCCGATAGTTTTTCTGGATCTGGATTTGATGGTGATGCTAAAAAGTTTGCAATAATAAATCCTATGCTTAAAAATAAAGCAATAAATAAAAATATTATTATTGATAAATATTCAGATAAAAAATTGTAAATCATGTTTTATTAATACCTACCTCAATACCGTAGTTTGAGGATTCTTATATTAATGGTATTTATTTATAACATTTTAATCTTAAGAGTACAGGACAGAAGGAAGCATTTTTGTTGATGGATTAATGTTTGTTTTCAACTTTTTAGATGAAAATGATTATCAACTAGTGGCGGGAGTGACGGGACTCGAACCCGCGACCTCCTGCGTGACAGGCAGGCGCTCTAACCAACTGAGCTACACCCCCACAGTTCAAGCATTTAATGGTGGGCGGTAAAGGACTCGAACCTATGACCCTCTCGGTGTAAACGAGATGCTCTACCAACTGAGCTAACCGCCCTATTAAATAAAATCGAGATATACAATAAAAACTTTATAAAGTAAAAAAGTATTTAAATGCTGATGTAATTTCGATAAATATCAGTATTATTGTAAAATTATGATTATAACTTGCAATTGTGGTCTAAAAAAATTTTCTCTCCCAGATAATTCTATACCTGCGGCTGGACGAATGGTTCAGTGTGGTTCTTGTGGACTGAAATGGAAACAATTTCCTGTAAATGAAATTAATAATACTGAGCCAATTAGTAACATAAAAAATATAGCTTCAGAACCTAAGCAAGTTCAGCCAAAAAGGCAAAAGGTAAAAAAAGTAAAAAAAACTTCTGTTAGAAAACGAAGAGAAATAGATTTGTACTCTCCAGAATACTTAGCGAAAAAACATGGTATAAAACTTGGTAATGAAGAGATTAAGAAAACTTCGTCTAATGAAAAAGTCTCACTAGGATTTTATAGTTCATTACTGCTGTTAGTAGTATTGATTATTGTTCTCTCAAGAGGACTATATTTTTTTCAAGATTTCGTGGTTCAAAAATTACCATTCACCGAATTTTATATAAATTACTTTTTTGAAAGTATAAGAAATATTTTTGAAATTTGGAAAAATCTTATTTCTAGTTATTAGACTCTAACTCTTTTATGTTTACAAAATCATCGGATAAATTCATATTATTTTTTTTAATATCATTATAAAAATTCCAAGCTAAAACTAAAAGTGTATTTTTTTTGTCTTTAATCTGTGATTTGCTTTTAATAGGTATTTTCACTCCTGGGATAAACTTATTATGTTTCAATTTATTATCTTCAACAATAAAATCTATTTCTTTAGTAATTCCAAAAAAATTTAAAGCAGTAGTTGCTTTTGCTGGTGCTCCATAACCTATAATTAATTTTTTGTTATCTTTGAGTTTTTTTATATTTCTTAAAACGTTATCTTTAATTTTGTATACTTTTTCTGCAAATGTTTGATAAGTTTTATATTTTTTTATTCCAAAAGTTTCTTCTTCTTTAAGCATTTTTTTAACACTTTGTTCAATTTTTACTTTTTTATCTTTTTTGATATAGACTCTAATAGATCCTCCATGAGTATTGACTTTTTCAGATCTAAAAATTTTAGCGTCAAATTGATTAAAAAAGATTGCTAAAGACGTTAATGACCAATAATTATAATGTTCATGATATATATTGTCGAAAGTTAAATCTTTAAGAGTGTTCATTAAGTATTGAACCTCAATAATTATAGTCCCTTTTTTACTTAATAAGCTTAACATACACTCTGCCATTTCTTTAAGTTTATCTGAGTGTGCAAAAACATTTGAAGCTAAAATTAAATCAGCATTTTTTTTGATCTTTTTAATATTTTTTTTATCTAAAAAACCGTTAAAAGTTCTAATCTTTTTTTTATTTGCAAGTTTTGCTAAATTTTCTGCAGGTTCAATCCCAAGAATTTTTTTAAAACCTAAATCTAAAAAAGGTTTTAATGCAATTCCATCATTGCTTCCAATATCAATTATATAAGATTTATTTTTCTTTAGTTTGAACTCTTTAACGTACTTTTTTGCAGCTTCTTCAAAATGATTCCTAAACACTTTTGATGTCGAGGAGGTATATAAATAATTTGAGAACATCTTTTTTGGGTCAACAGCAACAGAAAGTTGGCAATTAAAGCATTTTTGACAGAAATTTACCTCTAAAGGATAAAGTTCACACTTTTCATTAGTTTTTTTTAAAAGATTATTTGCAAGTGGTTGATAGCCAAGTGAAATCACTCTTTTTAATTTTTGATTTCCACATGATCTACAATTAAATTTGTAAGTTTTTAATAACAAATTTTTTTCTTCTTCATCTACAAATACATGTTTAATTGTATGAGTGATTCCATAATTTTTGTGCTCTCTCTCACCTCTCACTAAATTTAAAAAAGTTGTGTCTTTTGTAAAAACCATAGTATGAGCAACATTTGGTTTTATTATTGACAACTGACCTTCGTTCACAACTTGGGTAATTTTAGGTGCATTTGGATTTATTATATCTTGAAAAATTTCAATTATCTGACCTTTGGTGAACAGACATTTTTGCTCTTGTTGAGGATGATAATGATTAGCCCGAATAGTTCCTTTCTTTGAGTCAATTACTCCAATCATATTTATAGGTTCTGTTAGTTCATGATTGCTTATTTTTCCTCTATTATCGATGAATTCATTTTCACCATCCTTAACAAACTCTAAATCTTTAATTAAATTGTGTTTCGACCATTTCAAAATCATCTCCTCCATACATTTATCGAGGTTGTACAAAAACTTAAAACCAGTGGCTAAAATTTTTTTGTTAGATAAAGAAAATCCTAGATTAGGAATTTCGTCATTAGTTTCTTTTAATGTAATTTTAGGATTTATTTTTTTACATATTTCAGCAACTTGCCTCACTGTTTTAGTTTCTTTTGTTAAATTAAAAGTTTGAAAAGCAATATTTTTTTTTTCTTCCATAAATTTAAAACATCTTGCTACGTCTACTAGAGGCACTAAACTTTTAATCTGTCTTCCGCCCGCAAATAATTTTAAAGTTCCATTTTGGGATGCGGTTTTTGCAAAAAAATTAGCCATGATATCTATTCTTGCTGTATCTGTGGAGTAACCATAAACAGAACCTAACCTTAATATTATATAATTTTTTCCAGACTGCTTAAGTTGTTTCTCATTAATAAATTTAGATTGGCCATAAGAAAGAAGAGGTTTTGCCATCTCCTCTTCGTTTATTTGTTCTTTGATAGTATCAAGACCTTCATAAATAACGTGAGTTGAAGGCATTATTATCTTACATTGATCAGAGATCACATCTAGAATATTTTGTGTACCTTCTTCAGCTACTTGTTTTATTAAATTATCATTTTCATTATTACTCTCACTTCTTACTCTCGGTACTTTAGTAATTCCAGCTAGATGATGGACAATATCAGCATCATGACAATATTTTTTTATTAATTCTTTATCTAGAATATCTCCTTGAATAAATTCTATGTTCCAGTTTCTTAATTGATTAACACGCTCAGAGATAAATCTGTTATCAATGACTATGATATTATCATTCCAACTGTAACCAGAATAAATTTTGCATAACTCAGTGCCTATATAACCAAGTCCTCCGGTGATAATAATCTTTTTTTTCATCTAATAAGTAATTTTATTAATATTTACTTATATTATATTTTATTATAACTCAATTAACATGAATATTTATGATTGCTTTATGTATTTTGATGAAGATCTTCTTTTAGACATAAGGTTAAATATACTAGATAAATACGTAAAAAAATTTGTGATAACGGAGTCAACCTATTTGCACAGTGGAAAACAAAAAAAATTAAATTTTGACATTAAAAATTTCAGAAAATTTAAAGAAAAGATTAACTATATTGTTGTTGATACACCACCGCCTGGTATAGAGGAGATAAATACTGATGATAAAGAAGATATTAAAAGTAAAAAAATTCTAGATAATTCTCTTAAAAGAGAAAATAACCAAAGAAAAAAGTTAATTGATGGAATAAATTTTGCAGATGATGAAGACTTAATTTTAGGGAGCGATTTAGATGAAATTCCAAATTTATCAAATTTAAATTATAAAAATAAAATTATATTATTTGAACAAAATGTATTTTATTACAAATTAAATCTCATGCAGCCAAATTTTAAATGGATTGGAACAAGAGCTTGTAAAAAAAAACAATTACTAGAATTCCAATGGTTAAGAAATATAAAAGGAAAAGCTTATCCTTTCTGGAGGGTGGACACCTTTTTTTCTACAAAAAAATACACAAATATTAAAATTATTAAAGATGGTGGATGGCATTTTACAAACATGAAAAAACCAGAGGATATTGACTACAAAATGAGAAACTTTATGCATCATTTAGAATACGAGGAGAGCGGTTTGGGAGTTAAAGATTTAAAAAAAATTATTTCAGAGCGAAAAATTATGTATGATCATAGTGTAGACAAGAGAAAAAATAAATGGAAAGCAAGTACTACACTTGAAAAGATTGATGATGATCAATTACCTGAATATTTAATTGAGAACAAAAGTAAGTACTTTGAATGGTTTGCTTGATCTAGTGAGTGCTAAGCTCTTCTTTTTTAACTTTTGATTTATCTGAAATTTGATTAACCTCTACCCACTCCACTCTTTTTAAAGGTTTTGTTAACGCAACCTTTAGTACATCGTCTACATTTTTTACCGTTTTTACTTCCATAGAGTCTAATATTGTCTTTGGAACTTCAATTAAATCTTTTTTATTCTCCTCTGGAATTAAAACTTTTTTTATTCCAGCCCTATGTGCTGCTAGAAGTTTTTCTTTTATTCCTCCAATTGGAAGCACCACCCCTCTTAAAGTAATCTCACCTGTCATAGCTACTTTCTTATCAACTGGAATTTCTGTAATTGCAGAAATTATAGATGTTACCATACCAACTCCAGCAGATGGTCCATCTTTTGGGGTAGCTCCCTCAGGAACATGAATATGAAAATCTTTTTTGTCAAAGATCGGTGGTATTATTCCATAGTCTAAACTTTTTGACCTGATATAAGATTTGGCTGCTTTAACTGACTCTTGCATTACATCACCTAATTTACCAGTAATTTGCATCTTACCTTTTCCAGGCATTACAACTGACTCAATCTTTAATATTTCTCCTCCGACCTCTGTCCAAGCTAAACCAGTTACTACTCCTACTCTATTTTCTTCTTCTATCTCTCCATAATTAAATTTTTGAACACCAAGTAAATCTTTTAAATCTTTTTCATTTATTGGATTATTAACTTTTTCATTGTTGTCAATTTTTTTTACTAATTTTCTAGCTATTTTTGAAATTTCTCTCTCAAGGTTTCTTACACCAGACTCCCTTGTGTAATGTCTAATAATTTTTCTATTAATATTTTCATCAATAGTCCACTCATCTTTTTTTAGTCCGTTATTTTTACTTTGATTTGGTATTAAATATTTTTGTGCAATGTTAACCTTTTCATCTTCTGTATAACCAGACAACCTTATTACCTCCATTCTATCTAGTAAGGGTGGAAGAATATTTAAAGTATTGGCAGTTGTGACAAACATTACATCAGATAAATCATAATCAACTTCTAAATAGTGATCATTAAATTCTTTATTTTGCTCTGGATCCAATGCTTCCAATAAAGCAGAGGATGGATCTCCTCTGTAATCGTTACCAACTTTATCTATTTCATCTAGTAAAAATAAAGGATTTTTAGTTCCAGCTTTTTTCATCATTTGTATTATTTTTCCTGGTAATGATCCAATGTAAGTTCTTCTATGACCTCTTATCTCAGCTTCATCTCTTATCCCCCCGAGTGAAATTCTGATGAATTTTCTATTTGTAGCCTTTGCAATTGATTTTCCAAGAGAAGTTTTTCCAACACCAGGTGGGCCAACTAAACATAAAATCGGACCTTTCATCTTCTGAATTCTTTTTTGCACTGCTAAAAATTCTATAATTCTCTCTTTAACCTTTTCAAGGCCGTAATGATCTTCGTCTAATATTTTTTGGGCATTTTTTAAATCAGTATTAATTTTAGATTTATTAGACCACGGAAGTTCGGTCATCCAATCTAAATAATTTCTTACAACTGTAGCTTCTGCTGACATAGGACTCATAGATTTTAGTTTCTTTAATTCTGATAAACATTTTTCTTTTGCAAGTTTAGGCATTTTTGCATCTGTTATCGCTTTTGACAAAGAGCTTAGTTCATCTTTACCTTCATCAATTTCTCCAAGTTCCTTTTGAATGGCTTTAAGTTGTTCATTTAAATAATATTCTCTTTGAGTTTTTTCCATTTGATTTTTTACTCTGCCACGTATTTTCTTTTCAACCGATAAAACGCTAGTTTCTTTTTCGATATATTGATGAATTTTTTCTAGCCTTTTTTTGATATCAAGAATCTCTAGTAATTCTTGTTTTTCAAAAATTTGTATATTTAAGTTTGATGAAATATTGTTTGCTATTTGTGAAGGATCTCTTAAATTTTTTAAATTATTAGTCCCATCATTTAAATCCTTTTTACTTAAAATTTGTAATTTATCAAATTTTTTTACTAATCCAAAAGCTAATGGTTCCAATTCTTTGGATAAATTTTGATCTTCAGAAACTTCTACTTCACAGGTTAAGAAATTATCGCTATTTTCTTTATAGCTTAAAATTTTAACTCTTTTTTCTCCCTCAACTAAAACTTTTACTGTTCCATCAGGAAGTTTTAAAAGTTGCAAAACCTTACTTAAACATCCGTATTGAAAAAGATCTTTACTATTCGGATCATCTATCTCAGAATTTTTTTGAGTTACTAATACGATTGATTTGTCAGTTTTCATCACCTCTTGAAGTGCCTTAATAGACTTTTCTCTACCTACAAAAAGAGGAACCACCATTGAAGGAAAAATTACAATATCTCTTAGTGGGAGAAGAGGTTTAAGATAAGAAGCTTTCATTAAATAACAATATGGCGATTAATATATTAATTTCAAGAAACAAATTTAAATTAAGCTACTGATGTTGATGATTTTTTACCGTATGTGACAATAGGTTCAGACGAACCGTTAACTGCAGCTTTATCTACAGTAACTTTTAACACATTTTCCATATCTGGCAATTCAAACATTGTCTTAAGCAAAATATTTTCTAAAATTGATCTCAAACCTCTCGCGCCTGTTTTTTTTGCGATTGCTTTTTTAGCTATTTCTGTGATTGCATCATCTTTAAATTCCAATTCGACTTCCTCAAATTCAAAAAGTCTTTGATACTGTTTTATTAAAGAATTTTTAGGCTCCTTTAAAATTTTAACTAAGGATTTTTCATCTAGATCATCTAAGGTTGCAATTATTGGCATTCTACCAATAAACTCTGGTATAAGTCCATATCTTATTAAATCTTCTGGTTCTAACAATTTCATAATTTCTGATAGTGGTTGCTCTTTATAATTTTTTACTTTGGCGCCAAAACCTATTGAACTTCCTTTGCCTCTACTATCAATTAATTTATCTAATCCTGCAAAAGCACCTCCACATATAAATAATATATTTGTTGTATCAACTTGTAAAAATTCTTGTTGAGGATGTTTTCTACCACCTTGTGGAGGAACACTAGCTACTGTGCCTTCCATTATTTTTAAAAGTGCTTGCTGAACACCTTCTCCTGATACATCTCTTGTTATAGAAGGGTTCTCAGATTTTCTACTTATTTTGTCCACCTCATCAATATAAACAATACCTCTTTGAGCTTTTTCAACATTGTAATCAGCAGCTTGTAATAACTTAAGTATGATATTTTCAACATCTTCACCTACATACCCAGCTTCAGTTAAAGTGGTTGCATCAGCCATAGTAAAAGGCACATCTAAAATTCTTGCCAAAGTTTGAGCAAGCAAAGTTTTTCCACAACCAGTTGGTCCGACTAATAATATATTTGATTTTGATAATTCAATATCTTTATTGTTTTTTGTTTCGTGATTAAGTCTCTTATAATGATTGTGTACTGCAACTGATAAAATTTCTTTTGCTAATTTTTGGCCTATTACATAATCATCTAATACATTGCAAATTTCTTTTGGTGACGGAACTCCATCTTGATGTTTAACAAGTGAACTTTTATTTTCCTCTTTAATAATATCCATACAAAGTTCAACACACTCATCACAAATAAAAACTGTTGGTCCTGCTATAAGCTTTCTAACTTCATGTTGGCTTTTTCCACAGAAGGAACAATAAAGAATATTTTTGTTATTTTTTTCGGACATAACGAATCAATAAGACCAATATAAATCTCTGCTAAATGCTTAGCAAGTTGAACTTGTAAGATAAGCTATATATTGTGTTTTATTTTCGTTTCTCCACAACAGAGTCTATTAAGCCAAATTTTTTTGCCTCATCGGCCGTCATAAAATTATCTCGCTCAAGTGCGTCCGAAATTTCATCTACCGTTTTACCTGTATGTTTTGAGTAAATTTTATTCAATCTTTCTTTTAAAGATAGAATCTCTTTAGCATGTATTTGTATATCTGTAGCTTGACCCTGAAACCCTGCTGAGGGTTGATGCACCATTATTCTTGAATTTGGAAGAGAATATCTTTTGCCTTTTTCTCCAGCTGCTAAAAGAAAAGATCCCATTGAAGAGGCTTGACCAATACAAAGAGTGGAAACAGGTGAATTAATGTATTGCATTGTATCATAAATTCCTAAACCTGCGGTAACCAAACCCCCCGGGCTATTTATGTAAAAGTTTATTTCTTTGTTAGGGTTTTCTGACTCTAAAAATAATAATTGTGCAGTAACTAAAGATGCTACAGCATCGTTAACTGGGCCTACTAAAAAAACTATTCTCTCTTTTAATAATCTAGAGTAAATATCGTAAGCTCTCTCCCCTTTGCTTGTTTGCTCAACAACCATTGGAATTAAGCTGTTCATTTTTTCTTCTAATTCCCGACTCATAGTTGGTTTATACAACTATTGGTTACTTTTTACTAATTTTTTTTGATTTTGACTTATTTTTAGCAGTAGATGGATTACTTGGTGCCTTGGTGTCTACATTTGGTTTATTAAATTCAGCAATTATTTTTTCAGCTTCTTGTATATTAATCTCTTTAGATGTTAGATTGATTTTTGATTTAATCAATTCAATTATTTTTTCTTCGTATAAAGAACCTTTTAAACTTTGAGAAGCGCTAGGGTTTTTTTGGTAGTACTCGAGAACCATTTTTTCTTGGCCAGGCATACCTTTAATTTGTTTTTGGATTTCATTTCTAACCTCTTCATCCGATACTTTTAAATTATTTTTTTCTCCATATTCGTTGAGCAATAAACCAAGTTTTATCCTAGATTTTGCTAATTTTTCATTATTAGATTTATGTTTTTCTTTATCCTCAAGCTTAAGGTTTTGTGTCATAATCGAAATTTCCTGATCGATTAAGTTTTGAGGTAAATCTACCTGATGGTTTTTTTCAATTTGATCTAAAATTTCTTTTTTAGTAACTGAATTCAATGCCTGAGAATATTGACCTGAGATTTGTTTCTCAATCAAAAATTTTAAATCTTTGATATCTTTTGCTCCCATAAATTTAGCAAATTCATCATCGATTTTACCTATCTTAGGTTTTTTTACATTTAAAATTCTACATTCAAATTTAGTTTTTTTATTAGCAAGTTCTTTTTTTGGATGATTAGCTGGAAGTGTAGCGTCAAGAATTTTTTTATCGTTCTTTTTCACACCAACTAGTTGTTCATCAAAACCTTTTAAAAAAAGATCCTTGCCCAACTCAAGTTGAACACCTTTGCCCTCACTTCCATCAAATTTATTACCGTCAACTGTAGCTGAATAGTCAAAAATTACTTGATCTCCGCTAATTGCTTTTTCATCATCTTTTTTATCTTCAAATTGTTTATTTTGATCTGAAATTTCTTTTAATTTTTCTTCAATAATTTTATCTTCAATTTTTACTTTAAAACTTGTAGCTTTAAATTTTTCAAAGTTTTTTAAAGTAACGCTTGGCAAACAATCTATCTGGAGTTCGTAGTTTAAATCTTTTCCTTCTCCAAATTGTTTCAAGTCAATTTTTGGCTGACCTGCAACTTTTAATTTTTTTTCATTTATTGCTTTTGTAGAGGATTCTTTTAAAATCTTATCTACTACCTCTCCATATATAGATTTTCCAAATTGACTTTTAATTAGTTCTGGCGGAACTTTTCCTGGTCTGAAACCTTTTAAAGCTACTTCTTTTTGAAGTTCTCTAAGTCTTTCGTCCATTTTTGTCTGTATATTTTTTTTATCAACTATTACAGATAAAATTGTTCTAAGACCTTTTTTTGATTTTACTTCTACTTTCATAATATTTTGGTGGGCAAGAAGAGACTCGAACTCTTAAGCCTTGCGGCACTGGTTTCTAAGACCAGCGCGTATACCAATTCCGCCACTTGCCCAATTAATAATCGTTGTTTTATATATCAATTTAATTTTTAGTTAAATGATAAAGTCTAGAATAAATTATAAGATAAACTAACAATAAGATGAAGAACCAATATCTGCTTAATTGAGGATCGTTAAATAAATACAACCCAGGTATTAATAGAACAAAATACAAAAGATTTATAAAAATTGAATTTAGATAATTTCCTTTATTTTTTCCATAAATGCTTGAGATTTTATAAAAGCTTAACATATGTAAATGTTTATCATCTGGGTAAATTGGGGATTTTTTTTGACTTAGTTTTCTAAAGAATGAAAAAAACACTTCAAAAAAAAGATAAAATAAAAGTGTACAAAAGAAAAATGAAGAAATTTTTGGATTTAAGTTGTTTGTGATTATTGTATTTAAACTAGTCAAAGCTCCCAATGTATAAGCACCGCTGTCACCTAAAAAAATTTTTGAATTTGGGAAGTTAAATAATAAAAATGTTAAAAGAGTTATAATTTGGGAAATAATTAAAATTGAAAATTCTAAATTTTGATTAGTTATATTTATATAGGCTAATATAATATTTATAATTATTAAATGTATCGTTAATAAACCATTAAAACCATCTATTAAATTAGCACCATTAATTACAAATAGAAAACAAAGAAGAACAAATATAGAAGAAAATATATGACTGGACATTAAGTAAGTCAAAAAAGGAATATCTATATTGAAAATCTGAATGGGTAAAATATAAATGAAAAAAAAAAGAAGAAGTATCATTGTTATTAATCTGCTCAATGGTTTTATATTAATTCTCAAATCATCTAAAAAACCAACAATAAACACTGAGCAACTTATATAAATATAATCATATAAAACCTTATCGTACAGTAAGTAATAAATATAAAAAAAAACACTCAAAGAAAAAATTACAGCTATACCTCCGCTTCGGGTAATTGGAATTTCATGGAAAGCTTGGGGTTTTGAAAAATCTTTATCAAGTAAAGCACCCCCTCTAATTTTATGTGAATATTTACTCACTATTAAAAAAATAAAAAAATTAATTAAAGCAAATATTGACAAAAAACTTGCTTCGATTGACTCTGTGCCCATTTACTTATTTATCCTTTATTATTTTTTTTAAATATATAAATACCTAATAGAATTATAACTAATGATAATAAAACTCTCCACGTAATAATCTCGTCCATTAAAAAATATCCAAAAATAATTCCAAAAATTGGTATTAAATATGCTACTTGAGTTTGAAAAACTAAGCCATTTACAGTTAGAATTCTAAATCTTATTAACCATGCGAAACCTGTAGCAATTACACCTAAATAGAGTAATGACAAAGTGGAAATTAAAGTGGGGCTAGACTCCCAAGGAGTTTCGATAATTAGTGAGAATGGTAATAAAAATAAAACTGACCATAATGTGGTAGAAGTAGTTACATTTTCATTTTTTTTATGTTTTAATCTTAAAGTTAGTAAACCGCCTATACAATAAAATGTTGAACCTAAAATAGTAATCAAAGCGTAAATATAATTGTCAATATTTATAATAACTTTATCAAAAAATAATAAAATAATTCCACTAAATCCAATCAAAACTCCTAAAGATTTAAGAAAAGATAATTTTTCATCTTTTGTAAAAAAATGTGCAAGTAGTGATCCACTTAAAGGTGTTGTGCTCATTAATATTGCTGCAAGGTAACTGTTTATTTTTGCAGTGCCAATTGCAATTAAAACAAAAGGTATTGCAATATTACAGAGACCTATCAATGCATACCAATTCCAATTTTTACTAAAGGCCTCGATTCTAATTCCTTTTATTTTGCAGAGAATTAATAGAGGAATACTTGCAAAAATTACTCTTACTAAAGCAAGTGTGATAGGATCGTATGAATAAGTAGCTATCTTTATGTTAAAAAAAGATGAGCCCCAAATTAAAGCTAGTAAAATTAATAAAAATAAATCGAATGTATTTGCTTCTTTCATTATTGATCCAAAATGTGGATATGTGATAAATGCATAGCTGATATATATATTTTATTATACTCTAAAAAACATCCTTATATATGTTTGCTTGAATTAAGGAAAATTCTAAAGGAGCAAAATGAGTTCAAAAGACGTGCTAAAACTTATAAAAGATAAACAAATTGAATTTGTAGATTTAAGGTTCACTGATCCTAAAGGAAAACTTCAACATTTAACAATGGACTCAACCGTAGTTGATGAAGATATGTTAAATAATGGAGTATTTTTTGATGGATCGTCTATAGCTGGTTGGAAGGCTATTAATGAGTCCGACATGATTTTAAAACCTGACTTAGACAGACCAATAATTGATCCTTTTAATTCTCATACTACAGTTAATATTTTCTGTGATATTTTGGATGCAGTTAAAAAAGACCCTTACGGAAGAGATCCTAGAGGAACTGCAAAGAAAGCTGAAGCATATTTAAAAAAATCTGGAATAGGAGATAAATCATACTTTGGGCCTGAGCCAGAATTTTTTGTCTTTGATGACGTGAGATTTAAAAATGATATGAATGAAACTAGCTTCAGCATTGATAGCTCGGAAGGTCCTTACAATACTGGAAAAAAATATGAAAATGGTAATATGGGGCATAGGCCAGGAATTAAGGGTGGTTACTTTCCCGTACCTCCAGTAGATAGTGCTCAGGATATGAGAGGAGAATATTTAAAAGCTCTTAAGGATATGGGTGTTAAAGTTGAAAAACACCATCATGAAGTAGCTCCAAGTCAACATGAGTTAGGTATGTACTTCGGTACTTTAACAAATATGGCTGATAACGTTCAACTTTATAAATATGCTGTTCAGATGGTAACGCATTCTTTTGGAAAGACAGCTACATTTATGCCAAAACCAGTGAAAGGCGATAACGGTTCTGGAATGCACTGTCACCAATCTATTTGGAAAGGAAATACTCCACTATTCATGGGTAAAGAATATGCAGGTTTATCTAAGGAGGCGTTATACTACATAGGCGGTATTTTAAAACATGCTAAGGCGATTAACGCTTTTTCAAATGCTACAACAAATAGTTACAAAAGATTAATTCCAGGTTTTGAAGCTCCAGTAATTTTAGCTTATTCAGCTAGAAATAGATCTGCGTCTTGTAGAATACCAGTAATAATGAACCCAAAAGCCGCAAGAATGGAAATAAGATTCCCTGATGCAGCTGGTAATCCTTATTTAACATTTGCCTCTATGTTAATGGCAGGAATAGACGGAATCAAAAACAAAATAGATCCAGGTAAAGCTTTCGATCAAGATTTATACTCTTTATCTGAAGATGAAGTAAAAAAACTTCCTACAGTTTGTGGTTCTTTAAGAGAGGCAATGCAAAGTCTTGATAAAGATAGAAAATTCTTAACTGAAGGTGGAGTGTTTACCGATGATCAGATCGATGCTTACATTGAGTTAAAGTTCCAAGAAATCTATAAATTTGAGCATACACCACATCCAATTGAATTTGAGATGTATTATAGCGGCTAAACTTTAAAAGACTCGCCGCAACCGCAACGCTCAGTTTCGTTTGGATTCTTAAATATGAATTGAGAGGAAAATTTTTCTTTCTTGTAATCCATTTCTGTTCCTAAAAGATACATAATTGCTTTTGGATCAATCAGAACCTTTACACCCTTTTCCTCTATTACTTCTTCATTAGGTTTAATATCTTTCGCATATTCCATCACATAAGACATTCCCGCGCAACCACCAGATTTCACACCTACTCTAACGCCAATAGTTTTTTCTTCAGCTTTTGACATAATTTCTTTAATTCTTTCAGCTGCATTCTGGCTCAATTTGATAACTTGTTCGCTCATAAATTTAACTCCAATTTAG
>CACMOZ010000002.1 GCA_902615435.1 uncultured Pelagibacteraceae bacterium | reverse complement strand
ATTTAGTAATTCTACCAATTCGTCATCAATTTCGGGGTTAATTTTATTCCATAGATAAAAAGATTTTTGCCCCTGGTAAATAAACATATCAAGTCCATTAAATACCTTTCTTCCCTCTTCTTTTAAATATTTAAAAGTCTTTGTTTCTAAAGGATTATAGATCGTATCAATATAAATAAGTTCATTTTTTGTATTTAAAAAATTAAAATTAAAATCTTGACCATTTTTAAGACCTAAACTTGTAGCGTTAATAATCATGTCAAAGTTTTTAATTTCACTTTCAAGCTTAGTCCAAGGCAATATATTTAAAAAACTAAATTTTTGTTTTAGAAAAACACATTTTTCGCTTGTCCTATTCGTTATTGAAATATTTCTAATCCCAGATTTTTGAATAGATAGAATTACAGAAGGAGAAACCCCTCCGGCCCCAATAATAAGAACTTTTTTACTCAAGCTATTTTCAATTTCTTTAAGATAAGCTGCCTGCAGTCCATAAACATCTGTATTTTCACCGATAACTGTTTTGTCGTTATTTAAAAGCACAGTATTAACAGAGCCCGTTTGCTCTGCATCATTTACAATTTTATCAATATGATTAATAATTTTTTGTTTAAAAGGCAGAGTAACGTTAATACCATTTATAAAACCACCTCTAATTCTTTTTACAATATCTGGTAAATTTTTTTCTGTCGCTTCTATCACAGAATAATTGGCATCTATGCCATATTTTTTAAACCAATAATTATGCAAAATTGGTGATAAGGAATGTTTTATAGGATTTCCAATTATTCCAAAATTTTTCTTCATTTTTTATATTGTTTTATATAATCAATTATTTCTTTGATAGGTAAACCCATAATCGAATCTTTGTCTCCTTTAACATACTCAAAAAGCTCTAATCCACTTGCTTCTATTTGATACACGCCATAAGCAAGTAAGGTTTTGGTCTCTATTTTGGTTAAATATTTAGAAAGCTCAATTTCCTTGAGTTTCTTCATTTTAAGTTCGGAAGTATCCGTATGATTCCAAATCATTGCTCCATTTTTTGAAAAACACACTGAACTTATTAAATAATGTTTTGAATTATTAAGTTTTTTTAAAATATCGAATGCTTCTTTTCTTGATTTGGGTTTATTGATTAACTCCTCGTTTAAAGATATTACGCTATCTGCTCCAAGAACTAATCTATCAGGGTTTATATTGCTTACTTTAATTGATTTAATTTCAGCTAGATTTTTTGAAATTATTAATGGATTTGCTCCTTCTGCTAAAAGAGATTCTTTTATCTCGTCCTCATCTACATTTGAAACTATGACTTCATTATCAATACCGTATTTGTCTAATATATTTTTTCTTACACCGCTTTTAGATGCTAATATAATTTTCATTTATTTTTCATTATCTCCATAATTTTAAGTATAGATGCAGCAGTTTCCTCGACTGACCTTCTAGTTACATCTATAATTGGCCAATTATTTTTTTTAAATAACCTTCTTGAGTCTTCGACTTCTTTTTTTATAGATCCTAAGTCAGTATATTCTTTAAGATTTTGATCTTTCATTATTGCAACTCGGTTACGCCTAATATCTGATAATCTCTCTGGATCGGCTACTAAGCCAACAATGCAAGATGATTTATTTATGAGTAAATCTTTTGGAATATTTTGGTCTAATACTAAAGGTATATTTACAGTTTTATAACCTCTGTTGGCTAAGTAAATTGAGGTTGGTGTTTTACTTGTTCTGCTTACTCCCAATAAAACCACATCGGCATCATTTATATCATCTACTTTTTTTCCATCATCATGTGACATTGTAAATTGAATGGCTTCTATTCTTTTATAATAATCATCATCCAAAACGTGTTGAGCGCTAGGTTTGTGTATAGCTTTTTGGTTTAGAAGTTTTGAGAAACTCAAAATTAAATTACCTAACACACCAAAACAAGGTACAGAGCTTTTTGCGCTTTGTTTTGCCAAATACTTAGCTAACTTTGTTTCTACAATAGTGTAAAGTATAATTGAATTCTCTATTTGATTGCATTCATTGATAATTTTGTCGATTTGCTGTTCTGTCCTAATAAATGCAAATTCTTTTTTCTCATAATCAAAATTTGCAAATTGGGACTTCAAGGATAAGAAAATTCTATCAAGAGTTTCACCGGTAGAATCAGACACAAGATATACATTGTATTTTTGGTTCATATCTATGTTAATAAAGTATTAATGAATTTATTTTTTACATATTTCATTTAATTTAAAAAAAACAATTAACATTAATTAACATTACTTAAACATTTTATTGATTGTTGATAATAATGTTTTTTTAATGTTTATAAAATAAATAAAAACAGAAAATTAAGTAAAATTAAGGAAACTTATTAACTTCAAAATGTATAAAAGTTGTAGAAATCGTTATATAACTAACTAACAAGACCTAATATATATACTATTCTTAAAACTAAATTACTTTTATGAGTGATCTTGAAGAAATATTAATAAATAAAAAGGTTTGTAAATCTGTCTGGTTTATGAGACAAGCAGGTAGATATTTACCTGAATTTAGAGAAATTAGATCTCAAAATAAAGATTTTATTCAGCTCTGCCTAAATAGTGATTTAAGTTCTGAAATTACACTTCAACCAATTAAAAGGTTTAACTTAGATTCAGCTATTATCTTTTCAGATATACTCATGGTTCCGTATGCGCTAGGTCAAAAAGTAGAATTTATTAAAGACCATGGACCTAAATTAGAAGAATTTAAAATTGAAAATTTTTTAAACAATAACAAAAATAAATTCTCTCAAAAATTACAACCTGTTTATAAAGCAATAAAAAACACTAGAGAAAAGCTTGAAAAGGAAAAATCATTAATAGCTTTTATTGGAGCTCCATGGACATTACTCATTTATATGCTGGGGTCTAAAATTGGTAAAAACCAAGTAGATTATGAGATATTAAAAAAAAAAGAATTTGAGGTAAATCTAATTTTAGATAACTTACACGATTATCTTTGCCTTCACATTGAAAACCAAATTGCCGCTGGAGCAAATGTTGTACAAATTTTTGACTCTTGGGCCGGTTTAATAACACCCGAAAATTTACAAGACTATTGTTACATCCCAAATTTAAAACTTGTTGATTTTTGTAAAAATAAGAAAATACCTGTTATATGTTTTCCAAAAGGGATAAGTGAAAACTACAAAGAATTTAATAATTTGGTTAAGCCGAATGGATTAAATCTTGATTACGATATTAATCCTATATGGGCAAAAGAAAATCTTAAAAATGTTGTATTGCAAGGCGGTTTAAGCCCAAATGCATTATTATCTTCAGAAAAAGAGATCTTTAAAAGAGCCGAAAAGTATTTAGATACATTTAAAAAATCACCTTATGTATTTAATTTAGGTCATGGTTTGCTTCCTGAGACAGACCCGGTTAAAGTCGAAAAATTGATTAAGTTTTATAGGGAGTATTAAAATGAAAGATCACCCAAGGGTAAATTTTGGTAAAACAGGAATTTTATTAATAAATTTAGGTACACCAGACTCAACTAGCTGGTGGGATATAAGAAAGTATCTAAAAGAATTTTTGTCCGACAGAAGAGTAATAGAAGTTAACCCAATCCTATGGCAAATTATACTCAATTTATTCATTCTTACTTTAAGACCATCCAAAACTGCTCATGCTTATAAAAAAATATGGAGAAAAGACACAAATGAATCTCCATTATTATATTTCACAAGAAGTCAGTCAGCGAAACTTAACAATAAAATTGGAAAAGAAAATTTAATTATTGATTTTGCTATGAGGTACGGAAATCCAAGTATTAAATTAAAATTAAGAGAACTTCATGAATTAGGATGTGAAAATATAATTATTTTGCCTTTATATCCCCAATACGCCGCAGCCACCACAGCAACTGTTTGTGATGAAGTTTACAGAACTTTTATGAAGATGAGATGGCAACCTAGTTTACAAATTATACCACATTATGAGAGTGAAGATCTGTACATTAATGCACTTGTAAAAAGTATTGAGACAAAAGTTAAAACAATTAATTGGAAACCAGACTTAATTATCGCCTCTTATCATGGAATTCCTAAAAAATATTTTGATAAAGGTGACCCGTATCATTGTTATTGTCAGAAAACTACTAGGCTAATGAAAGAAAAATACACATCATTTGATATTCAAACTACTTTTCAATCTAGATTTGGCCCTCAAGAATGGCTAACACCATATACTGATAAAACTTTGGAAAATTTACCTAAGAAAGGGGTTAAAAATTTATTAGTAATTTGTCCAGGCTTCGCTTCAGATTGTGTTGAAACTTTGGAAGAAATTAATATTCAAGGGAGAGAGAGTTTTTTAGACAATGGTGGAAAAAATTTTGATTTAGTGCCTTGTCTTAATGACAGCGAGGATCATATAAACCTATTTGAAAAACTTGTAAAAAAATACATTTAAAATGAATTTATACCTTCTATTTAAATCTTTACATTTAATAGCTATTATCTCTTGGATGGCAGGATTATTATATTTACCAAGAATATTTGTATATCACTCAGAGACCACAGAGGTATCTCAAAAAAATGTTTTTAAAATTATGGAAAGAAAACTTTATAACTATATAATGATGCCAGCAATGCTGCTCTCATGGCTTTTTGGAATTTTATTAATAAAGAGCCTTGGCTTTGAGATATTTTATGAACTTTGGATGCAGATAAAAATTTTTGCTGTATTAATTTTAACTTATTATCATTTTTTACTTGGAAAGTATTTAAGAAATTTTGCTATGGATGATAACAATAACTCTTCCAAATTTTATAGAATAATTAATGAGGTGCCTACAATTATACTAATTGTTGTTGTATTTGTTGTAGTTTTTAAGCCCCAATTATAAGACTTGAATTTTTTTTAAAAAGTCATATATTTTTAACACTTTCCTAATAATCAAAACAATTCCATGAATTTACAACAATTAAAGCAAAAAAACCCTGCAGAGCTAATTAACGAAGCTGAGAAACTTGGTATTGAAAATCCAAGTACATTAAGAAAACAAGAAATATTATTTGCTATTTTAAAGAAATTGGCTGAAAAAAATGAGCAAATCACAGCAACAGGTGTTTTAGAAGTACTACAAGATGGCTTTGGTTTTTTAAGAGCTATCGAGTCCAACTATTTACCAGGACCTGACGATATTTATGTAAGTCCAAGCCAGATAAGAAGATTTGGATTACGTACTGGTGACTCAGTTGAAGGAGAAATAAGAGGTCCAAAAGATGCGGAAAGGTATTTTGCTCTTTTAAAAGTAAATAAGATAAACTTTGATGAGCCAGAAAAAGGAAAAAATAAAATAGCTTTTGATAATTTAACACCGCTATATCCGAATGAAAGAATTAAATTAGAAGTAGAAGTAACTAAAGTTGAAAAGAAACCAGACAATACAGCAAGGCTAATTGATTTAGTTAGCCCTATAGGTAAAGGTCAAAGATCTCTTATAGTTTCACCCCCTAGGGCTGGTAAGACTATTATATTGCAGAATATTGCTCAGTCTATTACTGCAAATCATCCTGAATGTTATTTAATGGTTTTATTAATTGACGAAAGACCAGAGGAAGTAACAGATATGCAAAGATCTGTAAAAGGTGAAGTTGTAGCATCTACTTTTGATGAACCAGCTTCCAGACACGTTGCTGTTGCTGAAATGGTTATAGAGAAAGCAAAAAGATTAGTTGAACATAAGAAAGATGTAGTGATTTTATTGGACTCTATAACGAGATTAGGAAGAGCTTATAACGCTGTTATCCCAAGTTCAGGAAAAGTTTTAACTGGAGGTGTAGATGCTAACGCCTTACAAAGACCAAAGAGGTTCTTTGGTGCAGCTCGAAATGTTGAAGAAGGTGGTTCTTTAACTATTATTTCAACTGCTCTAATTGATACGGGAAGTAGAATGGATGAAGTTATTTTTGAGGAATTTAAAGGGACTGGTAATTCAGAATTAATTCTTGACAGAAAAGTTGCCGACAAGAGAATTTATCCAGCATTAGATATTACAAGATCTGGTACAAGAAGAGAAGAGTTGTTGTTTGAAAAAGACGACCTTTCTAAAATGAACGTATTAAGAAGAATTATAAGTCCAATGGGAACAATGGATGGAATAGAATTTTTAATTGCAAAATTAAAAAACACTAAAAATAATGCAGATTTCTTTGACTCCATGAACAAGTCTGCAAATTAATCTTATTGTATCGTCTGGTTGTTTAAACCAGTTTCGTGTAAATAAAAGCTAATTATACTTTCAAGTGTGTCCACTTTATCTTTAGTGGATATCGCCTCTAGCAATTTTTGCTTTTCCTCATTTGTTACTGGCGAAATCATAGCCAAAGTATTTATTTTTTGTATTTGATCAAGTTTTTCAAATTCTTTCCAGTTGAGCAAAAGACCATTTCTCTTAAAAAAAATTTTAGCTTTTTGCATCAAAGAATCAGAGTTAACCTCTTTGAGGTCTTCTTTAAGATCTATATCAAATTTTTCATAATCAACTTTAAATTCTCGATATAATTTATCGTTAGAAATTTCTTCTAAAATTTTAAATCTAGAGATACCAGTTAAATTTATCAAAATACGCCCATCCGGGCTTTTTTGGTAATCACTAATTTTTCCCAAACATCCAACATGATAAACACCTTTTTCTTCCTTTTTAGACTGAACCATTCCCATCAATTTATCTTTAACATAAGCATCATTGACCAGATTTAGATATCGTTTTTCAAATATGTTCAAAGGCAGATTTGTTTTAGGAAAATATATCACACCATTTAGAGGAAAGATTGGAATGGTTTTAGGAAAATTTTTCATAATTTGATTATATAAAAAAAATCAATTTACCGATAGCGGCATTTTATAATGGTTGACCACTCGTTGTGACGTATATTATAATAATTTTAAAGCGGGCATAGCTCAGTGGTAGAGCGTCTCGTTGCCAACGAGAAGGTCGAGGGTTCGAGCCCCTTTGCCCGCTCCAAATTTATGAGTGAATTAAGTAATAAAAAGTGTGTTCCATGCGAGGGAAATATTCCTCCATTTAGTACAAGCGAAATACATAAGTATCTGAAAAAAGTTGACGGTTGGGAAGTAAAAAGCAACAACGATAAAAATTTTTATTTAACTAAGAATTTTAAATTTAAAAATTTTGTAGAAAGTCAGAATTTCGTGAATAAAGTTGCTTATATAGCTGAGGAGGAAAAACATCATCCAGATATTCTCTTCGGTTGGGGCTATTGTGAGATAAAAATTTTTACTCATGCTATTAAAGGGTTAGCGGAAAGTGATTTTGTCTTAGCAGCGAAAATAGATAAAATTATCTAATGATTAAAATGCCTTATACCAGTAAAAATCATTTTAATTTTAGCTTTATTTGCAGCATTTATAACTTCCTGATCCCTAATTGATCCACCAGGTTGAACAATTACTTTTACACCAGCTCTAATAAGAGTATTAATACCATCAGCAAATGGAAAAAAAGCATCAGACGCTGCTATAGAATATTTAATTTTTGAGGATTGAAATCTTTTAGCTTTTTGTACTGCGATTTTACAACTGTCTAGCCTACTAGGCTGACCTGCTCCAATACCTATTGTTGAGAAATCATTACACAGTACAATTGCATTAGATTTAACATGTTTACAAATATTAAAAGCAAATTGAATTTCTGCTAACTCTTTTTTAGTGGGTTTCAATTTAGTAACACACTTTAATTTTTTTTTATCTATTACAATATTATCTTTAGTTTGTACTAAGAAAGAACCATCAAAAGATTTTATAGATGTAAGGTTTTCCATTTTAAAATTAGATATATCTATAATACGCAAATTTTTTTTTGATCTTAATATTTTAAGAGACTCTTTATCGAAACCTTTAGCAAGAATGACCTCCAAGAAATTTTTCCTAATTTCATTTGCAATTTTTCTATTGATTTTATAATTACAAGCGATGACTCCTCCAAAAGCACTTATAGGATCAGATGCATAAGCATTCTTAAAAGAGAGAAATGGGACTTTATTTTCAGAAACACCGCATGGATTAGCATGTTTAATTATGACAGTTCCAGAATTCTTTTTTAGTGAGTTTAAGATAATTAATGATGCAAACATATCATTGTAATTATTAAAACTTAATTCTTTTCCATGTATTTGGTCAAATTTTAAATTTTTATCATCGTAGTCATTTATATATATAGAGCTTTGTTGATGAGGATTTTCACCGTATCTCAAGTTTTGAAATTTTCTTCCAAAGATCGTTTTTCTTTCTGGAAATTTAATATTTAGTTTTTTATTAAACCAATTAGCAATCATGGCATCATAGTAGGCTGTTAAACCAAAAGCTTTTGAAGACATAAGTTCTCTAAATTTTAGAGATGTTTTTCCATTAAAAGTTTTTAATTCCTTAACCAGCAAGCTATAGTCGCTTACATTGGTAACAATAGTAACGTTTTTAAAATTCTTTGCAGCAGCTCTAACCATTGTTGGACCGCCTATATCTATATTCTCTATTATCTCTTTTGGACTCTTAGTATTCAAAACAATTTTTTGAAATGGATAAAAGTTAACAATAATAAGATCAATCGATGGAAAATTTTGTTTAGACATTTCACTTTTATGTTTTTTATTTTGTCTATCATGAAGAATACCTGCGTGTATTTTAGGATGAAGTGTCTTAACTCTTCCATCTAACATCTCTTTAAAACCGGTGTATTTAGATAACTCAGTGCACTTAAAACCTAGTTTTTTAATAGCTGCATAGGTTCCACCAGAACTTATAATATTAATATTAAATTTTTTAAAAGTCTTAAGAAGCGAAAATAAATTTTCTTTATTTGAAACAGATATAAGAGCGTTTTTGACTTTTAAATTCATTATTAAATGTTTTTTTTTATTTCCCAGCTGAAAATTTTATTTTTATTAACTAAATTACCACTGATTAAGATACAATTACTATCTATTATTTTTTTTTCACCTAAAAATATACTTTTATGAATCTCTAAATTTTCATTATTAATTGTGAAGAGTAAGGATTTATTTTTAGAAATTTGAATTAAAACACTATTTCCACTCATAGTTTTTACTACGTTTAGTTCTGGATTAATATGAAACCTAAAGGCATATCTTATCGGGTAACCATCCTTAGCTTTATAGATATGATCTACACCTTTAAGGTAATTTTTCTGCTTATCTACATAAATCTCTCTTCGGTGAATGCAGCCAAAATTTTTTTCATATCCATTATTAGAAACAGAACATCCTACAACATCATCTTCATTTTTTGAATTAAAATCAAAAGATTTGAAGGTGTTTTTAATTGAGTTGCCGAAAACTTTATTTATCATTTCACTTTTTTCAAATTTTGTTATCGAAGTATCATTAATGGTTAAGGTTGATTGGCACGCAGTTAGCCGACTAAGCAACTCTGCTTTTTTTGAGATTTGTTTACCAAATCCGGAGTTTGATATTATTTTTATTCCATCTAAAAAATACTCAAAGGAAAGAGGACCCGACTGATATGATTTTGAAAATTTTTTTTCAGGAGGTCTATCAATATCTATTATTATGAAATGATTTTTATGCTTTATTTTAAACAATCCACCTAAACTGTGATTTCTATTACTAAGTTTTAAACTCTCTAAATATTTTTCAATTTGATCTAATTTAATACATGTAGCACCATTAAATAATGGAAGCTGTTCATCGGGTGTTTTGATAAAATTAATACAACTTAAATTTTTTTCTATAATGTCTTCTAAAAATTCAGGTACATACAATTGGCTGTCTTTAATCACTTCTTTACAAAATATCAAATATTTTGAAAAAAAAAATAAATCATCAGGACTACGAGATAATGGAAAACCATCTACATCAAAAAAATCTTTAACAAGCTTTTCTAACTCCTTTATACCAATATTATAGTTGTCTTCATATTCTTTAAAAACTAGTCCCGTTAAAATAACAGCTGTTAAAAGTTCAATTTTCTTGGATAAGTCTTTCTCAAATCTTATATTTTTTTTTAAGTGATTAGTCTGACTTATGATGCAATTTAGAAAATTTTTTCGAAAATCAAATGTACTATCTTTTAAAATAATATCTACATTTAAAATCCAACTTATAACTCTAGCACTTAACGTAGAGGTCTCCCAGATTTTTTTTCTATATTTTGAATTTTTCAAAATCCAAACGTAGATAATTTTTTTCAATTTCGCATGGTCTGATTTTCTATCAATTAAACTGAGCCAGAAGAAATTATGCATTTGTTCAGTATTTTTTTTTTTATCTTCAATCCAAAAAATATTTGGATCAATCTCGCTTATTTCAAAAGATTGCTTACCGAATGATGTTATGATTGATAGCAAATAAGGATTTGGATTGTAGTAAACTTGTTGAGGTGTTTTAGTTTCTAATGATCTATTATAATTTTTAGATGTAAAATAAATTTTTTTAAAAAATTTTATTAGCATTATTTGGCATGCTACTAAATAAAAATAGACACCTTTAAGTCCAAACATTTATCAATTGTTTCTAAGAATCTCTATATTTTTTTTTAGGTCACCTTTATTTTCTTTAAAGACAGTAGACCCCGATACAAGTATATTTGCACCTGCATTCTTTGCTTTAGAACAATTTTCAAAATTAATTCCGCCATCAATTTCAACATCTACATCTAAATTTTTTTCATTGATCAAACTTCTTATAGATTTTGTTTTTTCCAAAACTTCCGGCATAAATTTTTGTCCACCAAAGCCAGGTTCCACACTCATAATTAAAACTAAGTCAACTTGATCTAAATGTTTTTTAATTAAATCAATTTTTGATTTAGGCTTTAAAGAAATACCAACTTTTTTATTTTGGTTTCTTATAAGTTCTATTGTTTTAGAAACATCGGAAGTAGCTTCAGGATGAAAAGTAATGATGTCTGCGCCAGCATCTGCAAAATCTTTAATAAAATTATCAACTGGTGAGATCATTAAATGAACATCAAATGTTTTCTTTGTAAGAGGTCTTAGTTTTTTAATAACTTCAGGCCCTATAGTAAGATTTGGAACAAAATGCCCATCCATAACATCAATATGAATGTAATCAGCACCTGCTTTTTCTAAAGCAATAACCTCATTACCCAGCTTGCTGAAATCAGCAGATAATATTGAAGGTGAAATTTTAATTATACCGCTCATAATTTGTTTATATTTTAAACTAAAACTTTGTCAAAAAAATTAAGGTATTAGTTGAATAACTGGTAAAGTTGTCTTGAAAAGTCACTCTCAAGGGGAAATGCTAGCATTCCCCAGACATCATATCCCAAAATATATGGCATGGCATAAAATCTAAATAGGTAGAAAAACCATGCAACATATAGAGCGATAAATGGACCAAATAAAAAACTAGGTGTTATAAATTTAAACAAATTAATAATTGGATTAGTATATTTAACGAAAACTCTCATGAAAAAGAATGTAGAGTCTTCTCTTTGAAAGATATTCATGAATGCTCTGCCTATTAAAGTCCACATTATGGTCCCTAAAACATAATCTAAAACAATTGCCCAAGTAGGTATCATACTTTTAAAATATCATTATTTAGGTAAAAAAAAAGGGGCGAAAAATTCGCCCCTTTTAATTTTAAATTATTGTTAATTAGTGTTGCTTACCAAGAATAGCCTTACCTGTAGGTATCCTTGTATCGTCTACTAATTTTTGTATAGCTGGGCTAGGTTCTTTAGTCATTAAACTGACCACAACCATTACAACCAAACAAATTGGTGCACCAATTAAACCAAATCTTAAGTGGTCAATACCTAAGAATGGAGTGTTAACACCACCGAATATCGGCACAGAGAATTTCGGGAACACCCACAATAAGTATAATGTTCCTGAACCAATTCCCGCTATGATACCGGCGATTGCACCAGCTCTAGTAGCTCTCTTCCACCATACACCAAGTACAAGTGGGAAGAACAAGCCAGACATTGCGAAGTCGAATGCCCAAGCAACCGAACCTAAGATACTTGTTAACCTGAAAGAGGCTATGTAAGCACCAGCAGCTCCGATTATTACTAGAAGTACACGAGCAACTAAAAGTCTTTTAGCTGTATCAGCTTTTGGATCTATGATTTTGTAGTAAATATCATGAGATAAAGCATTTGATATCGCTAATACAAGACCGTCAGCAGTTGACATGGCAGCAGCCATACCTCCAGCAAACACTAGTCCTGAGATCACGAACGGTAGTCCCGCTACTTCTGGAGTAGCTAATACTACAACGTCACCTCTCATAAACCATTCGTTCAACTGAAGTATACCGTCACCATTAAAGTCTGCGATAAATACTTGTTTAACTTCAGACCATCTTTGTACCCACTCTATTGACTGAACTTCAGAAATAGATTTTCCGATAATTCCAGTTGGTAGAGTTGGATCCATCAATGCTAACTTAGACAATGTCGCTAACATAGGCGCTGAAGAGTATAGTAAGAAAATAAAAAATAGCGACCAAGCTACTGATTTTCTCGCTGCTCTTACTGTAGGAGTTGTAAAGTATCTCATTAAGATATGAGGTAACGATGCAGTTCCCACCATCATACAAATCGCTAACGATAAGTATTTCCAGACAGCCATTCCACCTTCAGGTACTCCAGAGTGAGTTCCAGAGATATATTTCAATCCTCCTGGTACCCCAGCTGCTTTCATATCTGCGGCGCTGTTTTTAACTAGTCCAAATTGTTTTTCAAGTTCGCCAAGTCTTGCAACTTCATCACCCAACATCAAGTGAGGGAAAATTCCTCCACCTACGTTAGAACTAATCCAGAATACTGGTATTAAGTATGCGATGATTAATACAATGTACTGAGCAACCTGAGTCCAAGTTACGGCTCTCATTCCTCCTAGCATTGAACAGATAAGGATACTTATTAATCCTACCCATACACCTGCTTCAAACGGAATTCCAAGAGCTCTAGAAGCAATTGTACCCGTAGCATTAATTTGTGCAGTTACGTAAGTAAATGATGCTATGAAAAGCACGAATACTGCGCAAGCTCTTACGAGATTACCACCGTATCGTGTTCCAATAAAATCAGGAACTGTATAACACCCAAATTTTCTAAGGTACGGAGCCATTAAAGTTGCTACAAGTACATATCCACCTGTCCAACCTACTAAGAAGGCCATATAAGTATAACCTCCAAAGTAAACTCCACCCGCTAAGGCTACGAATGAAGCACCTGACATCCAGTCAGCTGCTGTTGCCATCCCGTTAAATACGGTTGGCACTTGTCTTCCTGCAACATAGTAGGCATCTACTTGTATGGTTCGTGATAAATAACCGATTAAGGCATAGATCAAAACCGTGAAAGCCACGAACATCACTCCGATGTTTTTAGCTGACACACCAGCTTGTTCCGCAATAGCCATCAATATGATGAATACTATGAAACCACCTGTGTAGGTCCCGTATATTTTAGGAAGGTTTTTTATAAAATCTCCTTTAAACATTAGTCATCCTCTCTTTCTGAGAAACCATGTTCTTCGTCGATTTTTTCTTGTTTATTTGCAGTCCAAAACAAAATTATCACAAAGGCAAGAAGTGAACCTTGCGCAGTCATGTAATATGCTAGTGGATAGCCAAGAAAAGACATCGTGTTCAGTTCCGAACCAAACATGAAGATCACTAATGAGAAGAAAGCCCAAAGAACCAATGTTACGATCATATGGTTTTTGGTCTTATTCCAATATGCGTCTTTATTTGACATATTTCCCCCTATTTATTTTTAACTTTTTACGTAAAAAGTATTATTAGTTGTAAGAACCTTACCCATTATGAGTTTAATTTAAAGAGAAAAAAGGACCCTAAAACCAATATGAAATGCTATAAGTTAAGTAAAATAAGGGTTTTTAAAATACAACGTGAAATTGAATCTAGAAAAACTTAGAATCACTCTAAAAACTATGGGGGAATATTTATTCCCTATTGAGAAAGTAAGTAGTTATTTCAAAAGTATCAAATCAAAAGCCGATCTACAAAAATTTATTCAACAAAGATCAGCTCATGTTACGCAAACAACTTTGTATGGTTATTTGAAGACTAGAATTGGAGTAAAATATACAGCTATGGTTGATGATGCAGTTTTTTCTAAGTCAATTAATATTGCAAAATGGAATATTTATATGATTGCTATAGCTGATTGCACTTTTTATACTTTTTCTTACTTAATAAGCGAAAAAAATCTCAAAGAGAATGATTGTAAAAAGATTTATTTAAATATTATTGAAAAAGAAAAAGAAAATGGTTTAAGTGATGAAGTGTATTTAAAAGCTAAACAAGAATTTTTAAATCGATATGAAAAAATAGACTTTAATAAATATTACTTAGATAATCCATTTCTAGAAAGTTGTACGGCACTTTATAATTGGGCACCTATAGCAGATGAATTAAAAATTTTAGATAAAGAGATAGTTTTAAATTCGATGAGACTAAAATGGAATCTTAAAATAGATGAATTCAAAAAGTTAACAAAAAATTTAAATTTTAATTAGTCTCTATTTTGTCTGTTTTCGACTAAGGAAGTTACTACGCTAGGATCAGCTAAGGTTGTAGTGTCTCCTAGATTATCAGGTTCATTCGCAGCTATTTTTCTTAAAATTCTTCTCATGATTTTTCCAGATCTAGTTTTAGGAAGCCCTGGAGCGAATTGAATTACATCAGGGTAGCAAATAGGACCTATTTGTTTTCTTACCCATTGTTTTAGATCTCTTTCTAAATCTCCTGTAGGATTTTCCCCTGCGTTTAAAGTAACATAACAGTATAATCCATTTCCTTTAATACTATGAGGGAAACCAACCACTGCTGCTTCAGCTACTTTAGGATGGGCAACAAAAGCACTTTCAATTTCTGCAGTTCCAAGATTATGACCAGAAACTATAATCACATCGTCAACCCTTCCTGTAATCCAATAATATCCATCCTTGTCTCTTCTGCATCCATCACCTGTAAAATATTTTCCATCAAACTGAGAGAAATATGTGTCTATAAATCTTTTATGGTCTCCATAAACCGTTCTCATTTGTCCTGGCCAAGAACTAGCCATACATAATCTTCCTTGCCCCTCACCTTTGATGATTTTCCCGTCCTTATCTACTAAAACTGGTTTTATACCATAAAATGGTTTTGTTGCTGATCCAGGTTTTAAATCTATTGCACCAGGTTGAGGCGCTATTAAAATTCCGCCAGTTTCAGTTTGCCACCAAGTGTCAACTATAGGACACCTAGCATCCCCAACTGTTTTGTAGTACCACATCCAAGCTTCAGGATTAATTGGTTCACCAACTGTACCTAATAATTTTAGAGATTTTCTACTTGTTTTTTTTACCGGACCGTCTCCCTCCCTCATCAAAGCTCTTATTGCAGTAGGGGCAGTGTAAAATATATTTACTTTGTATTTATCTACGATTTGCCACCATCTTGAATTGTCAGGATAATTTGGAACACCTTCAAACATAATAGTTGTGGCTCCATTAGCAAGAGGACCGTATATGATATAACTGTGACCTGTTACCCAACCAATATCAGCTGTGCACCAATAAATATCATTAGGTTTGTAGTCAAAAATATATTGGTGAGTCATTGAGGCATAAACCATATAACCTCCTGTCGTATGTAATACCCCTTTTGGTTTACCAGTAGAGCCAGAAGTATAAAGAATAAACAAAGGATCTTCCGCACTCATTTCTTCTGGATCACATTTAGATGGTGCTGATGAAATTAGTTTTTTATAAGAGATATCTCTTTCATTATTCCAATTTACTTGATTTCCAGTTCTTTCAACAACAACACATTTTTTTACATTAGGACATTGATCCAAAGCTTCGTCAGCTATTTTTTTTAATGGAATTATTTTTCCACCTCGCACACCTTCATCTGCAGTGATTAAGTATTCTGACTCACAATCAGTGATCCTTGTCGCAATCGAGTCTGGAGAAAAACCACCAAAAATTATTGAGTGAACAGCGCCAATTCTTGCACAAGCTAGCATCACATAGGCAAGTTCAGGAATCATTGTTAAATAAATTGTAACTCTATCTCCTTTCTGAACTCCTAAACTTTTAAGACCGTTTGCTGCTTTACAAACATTTTGATGCAGCTCTCTATAAGAAATTTTTTTTGTATCAGCGGGGTCATCACCCACCCAAATTATTGCAGTTTTACTTGGATTCTTTTTTAAGTGTCTATCAATACAATTAGCAGAAGCATTTAATGTTCCGTCATAAAACCATTTAATTTTTACTTCATCTTTACTGTATTTAACGTCTTTAATTTTAGTATATTTTTTTATCCAGCTTATTCTCTTTCCCTCTTTTGCCCAAAATTTATCATTTTCCTTGATCGATAGTTTATATTTTTTTTTATATTGAGACTCATTTACATAGGCATGGTTTGACCAGCTGTCTGACACTTTAATTAAAGATTTTCCATCACCGTCTTCAAGTATTTTAGGAGCTTTAAAATTTTTTCTTCTACTTTTAGGTTTTTTTGATTTTGATTTTCTTCTTTTTCTGGATTTTGTTTTTCTTGACTTTTTAACTTTTCTAGATTTTTTTCTAGATCTTAAAATCTTTTTTGACTTTTTCCTTTTAGTCTTTTTTCCTTTTCTTTTTTTCTTTTTAGCCACAATTTCTCCTAATTAGGTTTTATTTTACCCATCTTATAAATAATTTTCCAGCTTTTAAAATCAATTGGCATAACTGATAGTCTGCTCTGTCTTATAAGTGGTAAATGAGAAATAGTCTTAATTTTTTTAATCTTTTCAAGTGATATAGGGTATTTTATATACTCTTCAAACCTAACCTGGACGGCTACAAATCTTTTCTTTTTATCAGTTTTGTCAATAAAGGCCTCATCAATAACTTTTACTATACCTACAATCTCTTTTCCAATATTTGAATGATAAAAGAAGCAAAGATCTCCAACTTTCATTTTTTTTAAGTTATTTGCAGCTTGATAATTTCTTACTCCATCCCAAGCAACACCTTTTCTACCAGCTTTCTTTTGTTGATCGATTGACCAAACATCAGGTTCAGATTTTATTAACCAATACTGCATTATAACTTTAATCCCGGTCCTTTCATATAAGGAGCGTTCTTATCAAGCGGCCATCTTGATTTTGCGGGCAAAGTAATATCATCAATCATATTTTTTTTGAATCTTTGTATTCCTGCCCAAGCGATCATAGCAGCGTTATCACCACAAAATTTCAAATCTGGGTAAATAGTTTCAAAACCTATCTCGTTAGACAAATCTGATAAATTTTTTCTTATGGTTTTGTTGGCTGCAACACCGCCAGCTACTATTAATTGAAAATTTTCTTTTTTTGTTCTCTCTCGAAACATTTCAACAGCAACTTTAGTTTTTTTATAAAGTATTTTATTAATTGTATTTTGAAAAGAAGCAGCTAAATTATATTTCAACTTATCTTTACCGTCGATTTTTTTTGTCTCCCTTAGCACCGCAGTTTTAAGACCAGCAAAAGATAAGTTGCAACCTGCTTTATTTATTATTGGTTCAGGAAGTTTAAAAAAGTTTTTGTCTCCCAATTTTGCAAATTTTTCAACACTTGGTCCTCCTGGATAACCCAGGTCTAACATTTTTGCGGTTTTATCAAATGTTTCGCCTAGAGCATCGTCAATTGTTGTTCCTAACTGTTCATATTTATTTATATCTTTAACTATTAAAAACTGAGTATGGCCTCCTGAAATTAATAATAATAAATAAGGGAATTTAATTTTTTTCTCTAAACCTGGACTTAACGCATGCCCTTCTAAATGATTTACTCCAAAAAAAGGTTTATTTGAAAACGCAGCAATTGATTTTCCAATATTCAAACCAACAGTTAAACAAACTATTAAACCAGGTCCCGCAGTTGCCGCAATCCCATCCACTTTATCAATAGAAATTTTACTCTTTTTTAGAGCTGAATCAATAATGTATTCAATATTTTCCAGATGAGCTCTAGCAGCTAATTCAGGAACTACACCACCAAATTTTTTGTGCTCTTCGATCTGACTTGAAACCATGTTAGATAAGATGTCCGCAGTGCCTTTGTTGTTTTCTTGTATAACAGCTGCTGCTGTTTCATCACAACTGGTTTCAATCCCAAGAAAAGTTATTTTTTTAGCCATTATCAGTTTTATAATTTAAATAGTATAATTTAGATCTTTCAAATATATAATCAATTTATGACTAAAATTACAATCGGCGCCAGAGGAAGCAAGCTTTCAATTGCTTATGTTGAAAAAGTGAAAGAGCTTTTAATTCAAAAAAATGCTGACTTGAAAGAAGAAAATATAGACTTTAAAGCTATCAAAACTTCCGGTGATATTAATCAAAATGTAAAATTATCTGAAATAGGCGGCAAAAATCTATTTTGTAAAGAAATTGAAGAGAAACTTTTGAAGAAAGAAATTGATATTGCTGTTCATTCCTTAAAAGATATGGAGTCCGTGGAAGATAACAACCTTATCATTGGCGCATATATAAAGCGAAATGATTGTAGAGATGTGATTATAAGTGATAAGATTAAAAGCTTAGAAGATCTAAAAGGTAAAATAGTTATTGGTTCAAGTTCTAAAAGAAGAGAATTACAACTTAAAAAAATTAATAAAAATATTTCTGTTACAAGTATGAGAGGAAATATTGATACTAGAATTAGAAAATTCGAAGAAGGAAAATTAGATGGAATAATCTTGGCTGCAGCAGGAGTCAAAAGTTTAAATTTAGCTAATAAAATAGGTTTATCTTTTAAAACTGAAGAAGTTTTGCCTGCAGTGGGGCAAGGTATAATAGCTGTGCAGTGTAATAAAAATGACGATGTAGCTAAAAATCTTTTGAGAAATATTAACGATAAAGAAACAGAAGTATGTGCAAAATCTGAACGTGCAATGCTACAAACAATTAAAGGTGATTGCGAAACAGCTGTTGGAGGTTTAGCAATAATAGAAAATAGTAATCTTAAATTTACTGCTCAACTATTTTCAGACTCAGGATTAAAAAGCTATGAGTATGAGACGACGGGTAAAACTAGTGAAGCAGTGAACATTGGTAAATCAGTAGGGGAAGAACTATTAAAACTTGCAGGATCGGAATTTAAAAAAAAATGAATATTCTAATCACAAGACCTTTAATAGATTCAGAAGACTTAATGGGAAAACTTTTTTCTCTAGGCCATAAGATTGTTCACATCCCAACTTTAAAGATTTCAGAAGCCAACTCTAGTCCAGTAGACGCAAAAAAATACGATGCGTTTATTTTTACAAGTGCAAACGCTATAAGAAATTTAAAGTTGAAAAATCAAGATAATAATAAGTTATGTTTTTGTGTGGGCTCTATTACAGAAAAAATTGTAAGACAAGAAGGATATCACAATACAATTTCTGCAGGTGGAACTATAAATGCTTTAAAAAATATTATTTTAAATTCTGATCAAATTGATAAAAAAAAATCTATTGCTTATTTCTGTGGTGATTATATCTCCTCTAATCTAGACATCGAACTTAAAAATGATGGATTTCAGATTGATAAGATTATCAACTATACTTCTGAAAAAATTACTGATCTTAATGAAGAAAATAACAAAATAATTAACAATCATCCTCCTGACATAATTTTTATTTATTCTAAAAGAAGTGCCGAGAGTTTTATTGATATAGTAAAAAAATACTCCCTGAATGGGTTGATGACAGATTCTAGAGTATTATGTATAAGTGAAAAAGTTTTAAGTGTATTTAAAAATTTGGGATGGAAAAAATTAGAAGTTTTCCAACCAGGAGAAGAGTTAGAAAAATTGAAAGTTTAAACATATGGAAGTGCTACAAAATTTTAAAAATTTGTTTTTTGATGTATGGAACAAAGGCATATCTGGAGTTAATATTTCTGAGATAATAATTGCATTACTAATTTTTTTATTTTTTTTATTTTTAAGGGGCGTTTTTTCCAAGTTTGTAGTTAAAAGATTAGAAAATTATGTTTCAAAGTCTACGAATAACTTTGATAACTCTCTAGTTTTTTCAATGGAGGGACCAGCAAAGTTCTTTCCAGTTGTTTTAGGATTTTTTGTTTCTACAAGTTATTTAACAGTCGAAACCCAAGCTGCTGAATTTTTAGAAACTATTAATCGATCTTTAATAACTATTTTAATATTTTGGACATTCCATCAAGTCATTGGACCTTTATCAGTAGTTATCAAATCGGTTGGAGGTTTACTTTCAAAAGACTTAATAAATTGGATTATTAAAGCCATAAAAGTTTTAATTTTCATTTTGGGAGCCGCAGCTGTTCTCGAACTTTGGGGAATAAAAATTGGCCCCATCATTGCTGGTTTAGGTTTATTTGGTGTAGCGGTTGCACTTGGAGCTCAAGATTTATTTAAAAACTTAATCTCAGGCATATTAGTTTTAGTTGAGAGAAGATTTCAAGTTGGTGATTGGATCTTTGTAGAGGGAGTAATTGAAGGAACTGTAGAGAGTATCGGCTTTAGATCAACTGTAGTAAGAAGATTTGATAAATCTCTAGCAACAATTCCAAATTTTCAATTTGCTGAAAATGCAGTGATTAATAATACTCAAACAACAAATAGAAGAATTAATTGGATGATTGGCTTAGAATATCGAACCACTAGCGAACAATTGAAAAATATTAAAAAAGAAATTGAAGACTATATTAAAAAAAATGATGATTTTGTTAAATCTGAGGACACTTTGTTATCAGTTAAAATAGATCAATTTGCTGCAAGCTCTATAGATATTAGACTAATTTGTTTTACAAAAACAAGACAATTCCAAGAGTGGCTAAATGTAAAAGATACTTTGGCTTTAGAGATTAAAAACATTGTAGAAAAAAATAAAGCTTCATTTGCGTTCCCAAGTACATCGGTTTATGTGGAGAAAAATTCATGAAGTCAGTTTTAATACTGTTTGATAATATAATTACTCTTTACATTTGGATATTAATCATCAACGCAATTATAAGTTGGTTAGTTGCTTTCAACATTTTAAACACTGGAAACAGGTTTGTTTACGCAGTTCTTGATTTTTCTTACAGATTAACTGCTCCACCTTTAAACTATATTAGACGATTTCTGCCTAACTTAGGTTCGATAGATATTTCTCCTGTAATATTAATTTTAGCACTAATGTTTTTAAGAAATTTTATTTTTGAAATGTTTGCCCCAAGTTTATTTTAATGATGATTATTGATGGAAAAAAAGAAGCTGAAATTTTAAGACAAGAGATTAAAAAAGAAATTGAGTCGATAAAATCTAAAAACAACAGAGTTCCTGGATTAACCGTTATATTAATTGGTGATTTTGCGCCAAGCCAGATTTACGTTAAGAACAAAGAAAAAAGTGCCAAAGAAGTCGGAATTAATTCAAATGTTGTCAGATACTCAAAAGAAGTTAAAGAGGAAGAGGTTTTAAAAAAGATTGAAGACCTTAATAATGATATCGATGTTTCTGGTATACTAGTTCAACTACCTTTGCCTCCTCAAATTAGTAAGGAAAAAATTATAAATGCTGTAAGTCCTAAAAAAGATGTAGACGGATTTCATCCCATGAATGTTGGCAACCTTTCATCTGGACATAATGCTTTAGTTCCTTGCACGCCTTTAGGATGCTTGTATTTAATAAAAAAAGTTGAAAAAAATTTATCAGGAAAACACGCGGTTATCATTGGTAGATCAAATTTAAATGGCAAACCTATGGCTCAATTACTTTTAAAAGAAAATTGCACAGTTACAATTGTTCATTCAAAAACTAAAGATTTAAAACAAGAATGTTTAAAGGCTGATATTCTAGTTGCTGCAGTTGGAGTAGCTAAATTAGTAAAAGAAGATTGGGTAAAAAAAAACTCAATAATTATTGACGTAGGAATAAATAAAGTGGGAGATGAAATTGTAGGGGATGTTGACTTTGATAAAGTAAAAGAGAAATCTAAAGCTATAACTCCGGTACCTGGTGGGGTAGGACCAATGACTATTGCTTGTTTGCTAAAAAATACCTTAGATTGTTTTAAAGCTCGTTAGATTTTGATTTATCAATTTTTAAGTACCTACTATTTCTAAATCTAATTATTACAGTAGCTAAGGCCACAATTAAAATTGCGACAGATATATAAATTAAGTTAGTCGGGTCACTTTCTTTATCTTGTAATATAATAAATCGAGCTAAAGCTGTTATTGCAATTACCAAGGGATAAGTAATTCTAACAGCTCTTGTTTCCCAATAAGATCTAACTAATCCGATAACTTCTATGTAGATGAACATCAAAAGCAGGTCTGCCAACGTAATATCTCTATTGTCGTACATTTCTTTCATCTCTAAAAAGAAAGCAATAATTGTTGAGATTAAGACAACCACAACAGCAACTAGTTGAATATTTCGAATCGAATTGTTCATCTTTTAATATTGTATCAAAGATTTAACCTTTATTTAACTGTTTAGAATGAAATTTTATGAAATTTTCAACTTTTTTTTTATTAAAGGTTTTATTTTCTTCAAAAGAAACTTTTTTCATTGAATATGCTTTGTTTTTAGTTTTCCTTGAGAGAATTATTATATTTCCCTTGTATAAGCTCAAAACTATTTCGCCAGAGACTTGATCTCTCTTTTTGTCAATTATCTTTTGAAGTTTAACTCTTTTTTTTGAAAACCAATATCCATTGTAAACTAATTCAGCATACTCAGGCATAATCCTTTCTTTATCGTGGGCTGTTTTTTTATCTAAAGTCACCGACTCAATTGCTCTATGTGCAACATATAACAAAGTCCCACCAGGTGTTTCGTAAACACCTCTTGATTTAATACCAATAAATCTATTTTCAACAAGATCTACTCTTCCAATGCCATTTTTCCCAGCAATAATATTCAATTTATCTAAAAGTTTATCAGGCCTTAATTTTTTTCCATTAACAGCAATTGGATCACTATTTTTAAAAGTAATTTTTACTTTTGTTTTTTTGTTTGGAGCTTTTTCCGGTGAAATGGTCCTTTGAAAAATAAATTCTGGTGCAAAATTTTTAGGATTTTCTAATACCTTTCCTTCAGTAGAAGTATGAAAAATATTATCATCAACAGAGAAAGGTGGTGCACCTTTTTTATCTTTTGGAATTGGAATATTATTTTTTTTTGCATATTTAATTAAATCTGCTCTAGATTGAAGTTTCCATTCTCTCCACGGCGCAATAGTTTTAATTTTTTTTCTACCAAAAAAAGCATAGCCAAGTTCAAACCTAACTTGATCATTACCTTTACCTGTAGCTCCATGAGATACAGCGTAAGCCTTAAATTTTTTCGCAATGGCAATTTGTCTTTTAGCAATTAAAGGTCTTGCAATTGAGGTACCAAGCAAATAAACACCTTCATAAACAGCATGTGCTCTTATCATTGGGAAGACGTAATCTTTTACAAAAATTTTTCTTAAATCTTCGATTATTATTTTTTTTACACCAAGACGTTTAGCATTAGTAATAATTTTTTTTCTATTAATTTCTTGACCGATATCTGAAGTGTAGGCAATTACTTCTGCTTTATAATTTTCTTGTAGCCATCTTAAAATAATTGAAGTATCTAGTCCGCCAGAATAGGCTAATACAATTTTTTTCATTTACCCGCAGGTTTTTTTTGCAGTGTTATACGCTTTTGTAAATCCCATCATTGAATAATGGTCAGTAGTTTCAGCACCTTTGATTGTTCTAGCTTTAACAATAAGATTTGTTGCTCTTTTCATTAATTTGATAAAATTTTTTTCTTCTTGGTCATCTAATAACCAAGCGAAATTTTTCTGAGAAAAAAAGGAGTACCTTTTTTTTCCTGAGCTAGCAGTAACAGTTGAGCTTTTATAATCGTGGCCACTTGTAATGCTAACTTCATCTTTAATATTCTCGCCAGGTCTAAAAGTCACAAACAACTTAGATTGCTCCCTTTGAATTGCTCCCGGAGCTCTTTTTGTAGGAATAGTTTGAGCAAAACAAATTTTACCCTTTTCTGACTCTGCAACAAAACTCTCCCAATTTTTATATTTACCAGTTGATCTAGGCGTATTAGCAAAAGCATTTAAAGAAAAGATTGCAAAAATAACTATAAAAAAAAATTTTTTGACCACCATAGTTCGTTTTTATACTAAATTAATCTGATTTCAACGCTCGATTAAGGTGATGGATTAGGGTTGTTGTTATGGATTTCATTTACTCTATCCATCATGGCATCTGTAAATTCTATATTTATACTCTCAACATTCTCTTTTAATTGATCCATAGTTGTTGCTCCAATAATGTTACTTGTTACAAATGGTCTAGAATTAACAAAAGATTGAGCCAACTGAACCATTGTCAGATTAAAATCCTTAGCAAGGTTAAAATATTTATCATAGGCTTGCATAGCTAAAGGATTTAAATGTCTTTCCCAACCTTTAAAAAGTGCCATTCTTGAGTCTTTAGGCATTTTACCATTCCTATATTTTCCAGATAATCCTCCTGCTGCAAGAGGATAATAAACGAGTAAGCCACATTTCTCTCTAATAGAAATCTCTGACATGCCTATTTCGTAAGTTCGGTTCACTAAATTATATGGATTTTGTACTGACATCATTCTTGGAGCACCTTTATTTTTTGAGATTTCAAGATACCTAGATAATCCATATGGTGTTTCATTAGACATACCGATATGCCGAATCTTGCCACTCTTTATATATTTTTCTAAAGCCTCAAGTATACTTTCAAAACTATTCCAATTTCCCTCTTTATTGTTAAATAGATAGTCTCTTCTTCCAAAGAAGTTTGTAGAACGTTCGGGCCAATGTAGTTGATATAAGTCAATATAATCTGTTTTTAATCTTTTTAAGCTACCATCAATAGCTTCGCCAATTTTCTTTACATCAAAATTATTACCTCCACCTCTTATCCAGTCACATCCTGGCCCAGCAACTTTGGAAGCTAAAATAATTTTATCTCTATTTTTTCTTTTTTCGAACCAATTGCCAATCATTACCTCTGTTTTACCGTAAGAGTCAGGAGTTGGTGGCACAGAGTAAATTTCTGCAGTATCAAAAAAATTTATTCCTTGGGATACCGCGTAGTCCATCTGCTCAAAAGCATCTTTTTCAGTATTCTGAGTTCCCCATGTCATTGTGCCGAGGCAAATTAAACTTACATCAATATCAGTGGTTCCAAGTTTTCTAAATTTCATAAAAATTAATATTTATGGCTCTTTTTTAGGTCAATTTTTGACTATTGAAAAGTTTTTAAAAAAACATATATATAAAGTATGGAATTTAACAAACAAACATCAACTGTAAGATCATCAGCCTCCGAAGCAATAATAGATCAAGGTTTACGTTCTTACATGCTCAAAGTCTATAACTACATGGCTTCTGGTGTTTTATTGACAGGTTTTATAGCTCTAGCATTTTTCAAAATGGCTGTTGTAACTTCAAGTGAAGGGCAGATCATTGGTTTAACAAATTTTGGAAATACAATTTACGCTTCAGGTCTTAAATGGGTGATCATGTTGGCTCCTTTAGCAGTAGTTTTCTATATGAGTTTTGGAATTGCAAAAATGTCCGCAGCTAAAGCTCAAACTACATTTTGGATATTCGCAGCACTAATGGGCGCATCGCTTTCATCAATATTTTTGATATACACTGGAGCAAGCATAACTAGAGTTTTCTTTATAACTGCAGGAACATTCGGTGCAATGAGTATTTATGGTTATACTACTAAGAGAGATTTAACCAAATTAGGATCTTTTTTAATGATGGGTCTTTTCGGAATTATAATCGCATCATTGGTAAATATTTTTATGAAATCCACAATGATGTACTTTGTAATTTCTATAATTGGTGTATTAGTTTTTGTGGGTTTAACAGCTTACGATACTCAAAAAATAAAAAACATGTATTTAGTAAGTGATAGCGGAGAGATGATTGGTAAAAAAGCTGTCATGGGCGCTCTGACATTATACTTAGACTTTATCAATCTATTTATAATGCTTTTAAGACTTTTCGGTCAAAGAAGATAATTACTTAACTAATTTTAATTTATTCCAACTTGTTTTACTAATCAGCTGATTTAAATTTTCAGATTTTTTGAGAACTGATCCATTTTTATCCTTAATAAGAAATTTTTCATTAAAATATTTTGGTTTAAGATTCTTTAAAATTCTTAAAACAGGTTTCTCAGAAGCTCTTTGATAAACATCGAATGAAACTTCTTTTATACTAGAAGTAAACGAATAATCTTTCCATGAACCGTTTGAAACCATTTTTGCATACAAATTTAAAATACTTTGTAATTCTTTTTTAATAAAAAATTTTTCTTTTTCATTTCTTTTAGACTCATTATTAACTACTAGTCTTATTTTATTCATAACTTATACCTATTTATTAGTGGCAACTGCATCGCAGTAAAAATTATTGTAATTGGCAACATTCCCCAAACTTTAAAGTTAACCCAAGTTGCTTCAGGCTGAGTTCGCCAGACAACTTCATTTAATAAAGCTAAAAATATAAAAAAATAAGCCCATCTTGAATTAAGTTTTTCCCATCCTTCCTCATTTAATTGAAATGCAGTCTGCAAAAAAAGTTTTAAAAAATTTCTATTAAAAAAAGATTTACTCACAAGAAGAATAGTCGCAAATATTAAATTTACTATTGTTGGTTTCATGTAAATAAAAATCGGATTATTGAAATATAATGTTAAACCGCCAAATAAAGAAATCACTACAGCACCAATTAAAGGTACATATGGAATTTTTTTTTCAACAAAATACATGATAGTCACTGCTATTAATGTTGAAATAATTAATGGAGGAATAGCTGCACTTAGATTATTGCCACTTTTATAGTAAATAGTAAAAAAAATTAATAATGGGCCAAAGTCTGTAATAAATTTTAAAAACGACTTATTCACAAACAATTATTAGCATATAATAAAATTTTATTAAATTAGATATTGATTTCTGAATAAAAATTATTAACTATTTGGTATGGGCGCAAGTAATACAGCAAAATTTTCCATCGGCGAGGTAGTCAAACACAGGCACTTCGATTTCAGGGGCGTAATTTATGATGTGGATTTTGAATTTAATAATTCAGAGGAATGGTATCAGTCTATCCCGAAGGATGTTAGACCAAGAAAGGATCAACCATTTTATCACCTACTTGCTGAGAGCAATGAGGTTACATATGAAGCGTATGTTTCTGAACAAAATCTTCTTTTGGATCAGTCAAAAGAACCAGTTAAGCACCCACTTATAGAAGAGATCTTTTCAGGGAAAAAAGGCTCAAGTTACCATAAAATATCCAACTAATATTTTTTGCCTAAAATTTAACAATTTTTATTCAAACCTCAGACACAGAGAATCTATAAAATATTTATGTTTTAGCCCAATTGAGGATAAACTTCTTTAGTTATACTCCCTCCTAATTCTCAGTTGGGCCCATAATATAACTTCCCATAAAAAAAATATTATAGTAGTTAAAGTCTGATGTTAAAAATTTTAAACTTAAGCAATATATTTTATTGGATTGAGAAATTAATTAGATTTATTAATTCAATATTCTTTATTTTACTCTTAGTTGCACTTTCCTTTGCTTTAATTTTTTCACCGCCTGATTATTTGCAGGGAGATAGTGTAAGAATAATGTATGTACATGTTCCCTCAGCATGGATTGGTTTAGCTTCTTTTTCTTCAATTGCCATATTATCCATTGCACACTTTATTTTTAAAATTAAAAATATTAAATTAATAACTAAAAGCATCGCTCCGATAGGATTAATGTTTACCTGTCTAGCATTGGTTACAGGCTCTATTTGGGGTCAACCAACATGGGGAACATGGTGGGCTTGGGATGCTCGAATAACATCAATGTTTATCCTTGCTCTTTTTTATATTGGATTTATCTCAACTCACAAATTTATTTCAGATGAAAACAAAGCAAACAAAATTTCTAGTATTATTGCGATAATAGGTTTAATCAATGTTCCTATAATTAAGTACTCGGTTGATTGGTGGAATACACTTCATCAACCTGCCAGTATTAAGTTAACTGGAGAGAGCTCAATCCATTCTTCTATGTTAACGCCATTATTGTTAATGTTTTTTGTCTTAATATTGTATTGTGCGCTAATTTTTCTAATGAAATACAAGACAGAAATCATTAGAATAAAGAAAAAAAACTTAAAAAGATTATGATACAAAATTTTTTATCAATGAATGGTTACGGCTTATTTGTATGGGGGTCTTTCGCAATTACCTTTATTGCATGTGGATTGCTTTACTACAAAACGTTCAAAACACTTAAAAAGTACGAAAAAGATTTTGCGAAAGAGATTAACGAGCTTTCGGCGGAGAGAAAGAAAATAGTTATCGAGAATTCAAAAATAGCTTCACAAGTTCTATCCTCATCTAGTAAAACTATTTAAAGCAGTTAATGCTTCCAAAAAAAGTAAAAAAAAGAGCATCACTCTTAGCCATAACGTTACTAGTAACGGTAATTGGAATATTTCTTATACTTCAATCATTAAATAAAAACATTTTATATTTTAAATCCCCTACAGATATAAAAAATAATCAAAATATTAATTTCGATAAAAAAATTAGAGTAGGAGGAATGGTTAAAAAAAATTCATTGATAATTAAAGAGGAAGAAATAAAGTTTATAATCACTGATTTTAACAACGATCTAAATATTAGCTTCAGCGGTACAGTTCCAAATTTATTTTCAGAGGAAAAAGGTGTTGTCGCTGAAGGAAAGTTACAAGATAAGACTTTTTTTATAGCCGATAGAATTTTAGCAAAACACGATGAAAATTACATGCCTCCAGAATTAAAAGATATGATTAAAAAAAATGCTAAGTAACTTAGGAAATATATTATTATTTTTAAATGTAATTTTAAGTTTAAGTATTATTTATACTGCGAACAGAAATCTAAAAATATCTGGAGGAGTGGATAAAAATATCTTTCAACTAAGTTTAATTCAGAGCACCTCAATCATTATTTGCTTTTTTGTTTTGATAGCCGCTTTTATTGTCTCAGATTTTTCTTTAATCACCGTTTATCAAAACTCACATTCTTTGAAACCTTTATTTTATAAGGTCGCAGGAACATGGGGAAACCATGAAGGAAGTTTATTGCTTTGGGCCATCATTCTCTCAATATTTTCTTTTTTATTCTTAATTTACAATAAAGATCACCCAAAAAAATTTAGACTTTTAACTTTAATAATTCAAAACATACTAATCCTTGGTTTCCTTTTTTTTATTCTTTTTAATTCAAATCCTTTTAGTAAAATTTCTCCAATTCCATCAGAAGGTCTTGGTTTAAATCCAATATTACAAGATCCCGCTTTAGCTATTCATCCTCCACTTCTTTATGTAGGTTTTGTTGGTGCATCTATTTATTTTTCAGCAGCAATAGCATCGCTAATTACTAATTATTCAGAAAAATCATTTTCTCTTTCTATTAAAAATTGGGTTTTAATATCATGGTGTTTCCAAACACTCGGAATTCTTGTTGGTTCTATATGGGCCTACTATGAATTGGGCTGGGGAGGATTTTGGTTTTGGGATCCAGTAGAAAATGCTTCTTTGTTACCTTGGTTTGCTATGACAGCTTTATTTCACTCATTAATTGTTTTTGAAAAAAGAAATTTATTTTATTTTTGGGTAATTATCCTCTGTTTGATTACCTTTACTTTAAGTGTTACTGGAACCTTTTTAGTAAGATCTGGTATTTTAAATTCTGTTCATACATTTGCAAGCGATCCAACCAGAGGGATTTATATATTAATATTTTTAAGTTTAATGATATTTGGATCTATTTTTCTCCTTTTTCAAAAGTATAAAAAACAAAATTATGATTTAAATCGGAACAGTAAAGAAACATTCATTTTAGTAAATAACTGGTTTATGATGTTTTACTTAATTACCGTTTTGCTAGGAACTATTTACCCAATTTTTACTGATGCTTTAACAGATAATAAAATTTCGGTAGGCCCACCTTTTTACAATACAATTATATTTCCAGTAGTTGTTATATTTCTTCTTTTTATGGCCTTAGGACCAAAAGCAAAATGGATAAAAAATAAATTCGAAAACATTAGAATTTATTTTTTTATATTAGCTGGCGCGATTAGTTTAAATTTAGCAATAATCTTTTTCTTTAAAAGCTATTCTCTTTTATCTAATTTTATTATTATTAGCGCTCTATTTTTGATCATTTCCTCTTTAATAGATATAGCAAAAGCTCTTAAAAGAAATAAATTAGATTATGCTCGAATTATTTCACATACGTCTTTTGGTTTTTTAGTTTTATTCATCGGGTTGAATGATATTTTCTCATTGGAAAAAGATTATAATATTAAATTAGGGGAAACAAAAAAATTTGAGAATTACTCTATTCAATTACAGAATTTAGATTTAAAAAATTATAAAAATTATAAGGCGGTTATTGGAAAATTAGAAATAAAAAATATAAATTCAAATCAAACTAATATTTTAAATCCAGAAATAAGAATTTACAATAAGCCCAAAACTTTAACTTATGAAGCAGCTATTAAAACCAGTTTAATAAAAGATTATTATTTAACTATGAGCAATATTGATAGATCAGATTATTACAACATTAAATTTCAAAAAAAACCATTAATGGTTTGGATTTGGATATCGGTAATTATGATTGTTGTTGGTGGTTCTATAAGATTATTTAATAATGCAAAAAATAATTAAGATAATAATTTTATTCATATTTTTATTTGTAATAGGGATATTTTATATAAGTCTAACAAGAAATACTAATTATAATACCTCAAGCTTAATAAATAAAGAGACGCCAGAATTTAAAATTATTTCTTTTGATGACTCAAATTTTTATACAAGAGATGACGTAAAAAAAAATAATTATACACTAATAAATTTTTGGGCATCGTGGTGTGCACCTTGCAAGGTTGAACATCCTATATTAATGAAACTATCTCAAACTAAAAATTTAGTGATACTAGGTATCAATTTTAAGGATAAAGAGCCACAAGCTAAAATTTTTTTAAGTGAGCTAGGTAATCCTTATGATTTATTAGCGAAAGACAAAAATGGCAAACATTCAGTTAAGTTTGGTATTTATGGAATTCCAGAAAGTATATTAATAAATAAAGAATTAATGATTATACAAAAATTTGTAGGACCGCTATCAGTTGATGATTATAATAATATTATCAAAATTATAGAGTAATTATGAAATTAAATTTATTTTTATTACTATTTATTTTTTTTTCAAAATTTTCTTTTGCAGCAGAGAAGACTGTTGATCAAAATTTAATTCATAAAAATTTGCGTTGTTTAGTTTGCCAGGGTCAATCTATATCAGACTCAAATTCTGATTTTGCGCAGACAATAAAATTGGTCGTGAAAGATTTAATTGATGAGGGCAAAACAGAAGACGAAATTTATGAATTTATGTCTGATAAATATGGAGACTGGATTGTGTTCAAACCTCAATTTAATACTCAAAATTCCTTGTTATGGATTTTGCCTTATATAGCACTAATTTTTGGAGGGTTTTTCATTTTCTCTTTTCTAAAAAAAAGACAATAAAGCACTAAAGGAAACTGTACATATTAAACATTTAGTTGTATTTTTTTATATGAAATTCAAACTGCTAATAAGTTTATTATTCACTGTCATCACGTTTGTTCATGCACAAGCAGAACAGGGAGATGCAGACATCTCATTTTACACTGGAACTTTTGACGTTATAGATAAAGAGGGGGATGATCAAACCACTTTATTTGGAATAGAACATAAAAACCCAAATTTATTTAGAGATACTATTCTTGGAAAGTTCAAACCTGTTACTGGAGCTTTTATGACAGGAAATAGTTCTGTTTATCTTTACACAGGTATTGAAGCTCAATATGGAATAGGTCCATTAAAAGTTTTGCCGAGTTTTACTCCTGGTTATTATGAAAAAGGAGACGGCAAAGACTTAGGCAGTGTACTAGAATTTAAAAGTGAGGTTAAAATAGGTCTGGATATTTTCGAAAATTCTAAATTAAGTTACAGTTACAGTCATATTTCTAATAATGACTGGGGTGATACTAATCCAGGAACAGATAATCAACATATAACTTTTTCAAAAAACTTTTAATAACAATGAATCTTAAAGATTGTTATAATTTTGAAGATTTTAGAAGATTAGCAAAAAAAAATTTACCAGCTCCAATTTTTCATTACATAGATGGAGGCTCTGATGATGAGACTACATTAAAAAGAAATACAGAGTCATTTTTAAAATGTGATTTGGTACCTAATATTCTGGCTAGCGTTGGAGAACCCGACCTCTCAACAACTGTTTTTGGTCAGAAAATTGATATGCCTTTATTTTTAGCACCAACTGCAATGCAAAGATTATATCATCACGATGGAGACAAAGCATCAGCGAGAGCTGCAGAAAAATTTGGAACCTTTTATAGCATGTCGACTATGGCAACATCTTCAATTGAGGAAATAGCTAATGTTGCAAGCGGACCTAAGATGTTTCAACTTTATATTCATAAAGATCAAGGTTTAACAGATAATTTAATAGATAGATGTAAAACGGCAGGATTTAAATCTATGTGTTTAACTGTTGATACAGTTGTAGCAGGAAATAGAGAAAGAGATCATAAATGGGGTTTTACTACGCCACCAAAATTAACTTTAAAAAGTATTATGAGTTTTGCGATGCATCCTAAATGGGCATTCAATTATTTGACTAATAAAAAATTTGAGTTAGCAAATGTTTCTCATTGGACAAAAAAAGGATCAAGTATCGCGAAAGGAGTAATGGACTATATCAATGAACAATATGATCCAGCGATGAGTTGGAAAGATGCCGAGTATGTTGTAAAAAAATGGGGAGGACCTTTTGCATTAAAAGGTGTTATGTCGGTCGAAGATGCAAAAAGAGCGATTGATATTGGAGCTTCTGCAATTTTATTATCCAATCACGGTGGAAGGCAACTTGATGGTTCACGATCACCTTTCGATCAACTGCCAGCAATAAAGGAAGCAGTTGGAGATAAATTAGAAATAATTTTAGATGGAGGAATAAGAAGAGGCACCCATGTTCTAAAAGCGTTATCATTAGGTGCAACAGCATGCAGCTTTGGAAAAGGTTTTTTATTTGCACTAGGTGCTGGCGGGCAAGCCGGCGTTGAACAAATTTTAAAAAGAATGAGAGAAGAAATAAGAAGAGATATGATTTTACTAGGTTGTAAGAGCATAAAAGAGCTAAATAGCTCTAAAATTGCATATAGGTGATGCAAAAAAACTAATATGCAAAAGTGGCAATTTATCTTAGGCTTAAGATATGAAAATTGCGAAAAATTTAGAAAGATTGGGTACTGAAACTGCTTTCAGTGTATTAGCTGAAGCTAAAAAACTTGAGGCACAGGGAAAAGAAATGATCCACCTAGGTTTAGGACAACCCGATTTTAAAACTCCCCAACACATAATGGATGCAGCTAAAAAAGCTATTGATGATGGACATCATGGATATGTTTTAGCGAACGGTATTACAGAATGTAGGCAAGCTGTTTCTAGAAAAATAAAAAGTTTATACAAAAAAGATGTAGATCCCGAAAGAATTATGATTATGCCAGGTGGTAAACCCACAATGTATTATGCAATTCAAATGATTGGGGAACCCGGAGCAGAGATAGTTCATCCAACACCTGGATTTCCAATTTATGAGTCGATGATTAATTATACTGGAGCAAAAGCTGTACCTTATGATTTAACAAAGGAAAAAGATTTAAAGTTTGATCCAGAAAAAATTTTATCTTCAATCACTGACAAAACAAGATTAGTAATTTTAATTAACCCAAACAATCCAACTGGTAGTTTTGTTGAAAAACCTGCAATAGATTTTCTTGCAGAAGGCTTAAAGAAACATCCACATGTCTACATATTAAGTGATGAAATTTACAGCAGACAAATTTTTGACGGAAAAGAAATGCCAACATTTTTTAATTATCCCGAGCTACAAGACAGATTAATAGTCTTAGATGGATGGAGTAAAGCTTACTCTATGACTGGTTGGAGAATGGGCTGGAGTGTATGGCCTGATAGCTTAATCTCACATGTAACAAAATTAGCAATAAATAGCTTTTCTTGTGTAAACGCACCATCACAATTTGCTGGGATAGCTGCATTAGATGGTCCTGACGACTCTATTCATCACATGATGGAAAAATTTGATCAAAGAAGAAAATTAATTCACAAAGGTCTAAACGATTTGCCTGGGGTTACTTGTAGTATGCCTGGAGGCGCTTTTTACGCTTTTCCGAATGTTAGCGGAACAGGTATGAGCGGATCTGAATTTTCAAAAAAATGTATGCATGAGGCTGGTGTGGCAATTGTTCCAGGAACGGCTTTTGGTAAGACATCTGTTGATTTTGTACGTTTTAGCTTTGCAGCTTCTCAGGATAATATTCAAAAAGCACTAGATAAAATATCAAAAATGCTTAAGTAAAGGAACTTATGAGTAGTTTACAAATGCCAAAAGTTGACAGTTCAATTTTATCAAAAAAAGATAAGATAGTTTCTGATATAGGAAGAATAATAAATCCAAAAAATGTTCTTTCACACCCAGATGAATTAAGACCTTTCGAAACTGATGGTTTAACCGCGTATAGACAAATGCCTTTAGTTGTAGTTATGCCTGAGACTGTAGAGGAAGTAAGTAATATATTAAAATATTGTAATGATAATAAAGTTAAAGTAGTTCCAAGAGGAGCTGGAACGGGTTTATCGGGGGGATCATTGCCTTTAGAGGACTGTGTGCTAATGGCGATGGGGAAATTTAATAAAATTCTTGAAATTGACTACGAGAATAGATGTGTTGTAACACAACCTTGTGTAACAAATTTGGCAATCACTCATGCTGTTCAAGATAAAGGATTTTACTATGCTCCAGATCCTTCAAGTCAAATTGCATGTTCTATAGGTGGTAATGTAGCTGAAAATTCTGGAGGAGTGCATTCTTTAAAATACGGAGCTACAACAAATAATCTTTTAGGTATTGAAGTTGTGCTCATGGATGGAACAATAACTAAATTTGGTGGCAAGGCAATGGATTCAGAAGGTTACGACTTTTTAGGTTTAATGACTGGATCAGAGGGTTTACTAGGAGTTATAACAGAAGTAACAGTTAAAATTCTTAAGTCACCAGAGATTATTAAAGCTGCTTTAATCGGTTTTCCAACTATTGAAGATGCAGGAAATTGTGTAGCAGAAATAATAGCAGAGGGATGTATTCCTGCGGGAATGGAAATTATGGACAAAGCCCTCACAAAAGCGACAAATGATTATTCGAAGGCAGGATATCCAACAGATGCAGAGGCGATGATGATTGTTGAGTTTGATGGAACTGAGCATGAAGTAGAGGCTTATATTGAAAAAGTAAAAAAAATTGCTGAAAAAAATAATTCATCTAGTTTAAAGGTAAGCAAATCTAATGAAGAGAGATTAAAATTTTGGGCAGGTAGAAAAGCAGCTTTCCCAGCATGTGGAGTTTTAGCTCCAGATTATATGTGCATGGATGGTTCAATACCAAGAGGTAAACTTGCAGAAGTACTTAGAGAAATCACGAGACTATCAAAAAAATATGATTTACCAGTTGCTAATGCTTTTCACGCGGGTGATGGAAATCTTCATCCATTAATTATGTTTGATGCTAATGATAAAAACTCGCTTAAGAAATGTGAAGACTTTGGAGCTGATATATTAAAATATTGTGTTAAAGTTGGTGGAGCTCTTACAGGTGAGCATGGAGTAGGAATAGAGAAAAGAGAATTAATGTGCGAGGCTTTCAACGACAAAGACATTCAGCAACAGCTTACTATAAAAGTAGCTTTAGACCCAAATTCGTTATTAAATCCAGGCAAAGTTTATCCAATACTTAGAAAATGTGCTGAGGAAGGGAGAGTTCACGTCCATGGAGGAAAAACAAAATTTCCAGACATCCCTAGATTTTAACCAAAATATTTTTAAACCATCTACTAGAGAAGAAATCGTAGAAATTGTAAAAAATTGTTACAAAAAAAGTATTCCTTTAGAAATAAGCGGTTTACAATCAAAAAATAAAATTGGTAGAAATTTTCAAGCTGAGAAAACTTTAGATCTTTCAAACTATAAAGGGATTATAGATTACAAACCTGAAGAACTTTATATTAAAGTTAAGGCAGGTACTCCTATAAGCGAAATTGAAGAAGAACTTAAAAAAAATAATCAACAATTAGCCTTTGAGCCTAATGACTTTGGTTACTTATTTTCAGGAGAGAGCAACAGCGGTTCAATTGGGGGAGTGGTTGCTTGTAACTTTGCTGGATCAAGAAGATTTAAAGTTGGAAGTGTTAGAGATCATCTTCTTGGTTTTCAAGGAGTAAATGGAAAAGGTGAAACGATAAAATCAGGTGGAACAGTTGTAAAAAACGTAACCGGCTACGATTTGTGCAAGATATTATCTGGATCTTTTGGTACACTCACAGTTTTAACAGAAATATCAATCAAAGTTTTACCAAAACCAGAGACAAGTAAAACACTAATTATAAAAAATCCTCATGCTAAAAAAGCACTTGATTATTTAGGTCAATCTTTATCATCATCAACCGATCCCTCTGGAGGTGTTTTTTATCCAGATTATTTTGGAAAAAATTTCATTTTAAATGATCTTACGCATGATGGAGGATTGACTGGTATAAGAATAGAAGGACCTACGAACTCAGTTGACCAGAGGATTGATAGACTTTCAAAAGAATTAGCTCTTATTGTAAACGAGTTTTCAGTTTTAGATAACGTTCAAACAGAAATTTTTTGGAATAAAACAAAAAACTTAGAAGTTTTTAAAAATTCAAAAAGTAATTTAATAAGAATAGTTGTGCCTATAAGTGAAACATTACAAGTTATTCAAAAACTTAAAAAAGATGATTTAAATTATTTCATTGACTGGGGTGGCAGCCTTATTTGGATGGCGTTTGATCACTTAAATTCTAAAATCCTTTCAGAAATAAAGGAAATAACCAAGAATCACCAAGGATATTATACATTAATTAAAATAGAGGATGACTTTAAGGCCTCTGCCGACATTTTTACAATAGATCCAATTAAGTATAAAATTAGTGAAAAAATAAAAAAAAGTTTTGACCCGAAAAGAATTTTTAACCCAGGTAAGATGTATACAGGAATTTAAATGCAGACATCATTTACAGAGAACCAATTAAAAGACAAAGATAACAAAACTAGTGAAACAATTATAAGAAAATGTGTTCACTGCGGAATGTGTAATGCAACTTGTCCAACTTATGGAATTAATGGAGAAGAATTAGAAGGCCCAAGAGGCAGAATATATCTCATTAAAGATATGTTAGAGAACAAAAAACCTGCTACCAAACAAATTGCAAAACATATTGATAGCTGCTTATCTTGTTATTCTTGCATGACAACTTGTCCTTCAGGTGTAAATTATATGCACTTAATTGATCATGGAAGAAACTATGTAGAAGAAACTTATAAAAGACCTTTCTTTGATAGATTGTTTAGAAATATTCTTTCTTTTGTACTACCAAGACCAAAAGTATTTTTATTAATGGCTTGGTCCTCAAAAATTATAAAACCATTTAGTTTTTTATTCCCAAAATTCCTCAAAAACGCATTAAGTTTAATGCCAGACAAAATACCTTCCAAGAAATTAAAAGAAAAAAAAGTTTATGAGGTTACGAAAGATAAAAAAATTTCAAGGGTAGCGTTATTAACTGGATGTGTTCAAAGAGTAATCTCACCCGAAATAAATGAGTCGACAATTAGACTTTTAAATAGACATAATGTTGAAGTTGTTGTGATGCCAGATATATATTGTTGTGGTTCTTTGAATCATCATTTAGGTAAACAAAAATTAGCACACGAGTCCTTTAAAAATAATATAAATAGTTGGCATGATGAATATCTTAAAAATGGTTTGGATGCGATTATTAGCAATACTTCAGGCTGTGGTACAACTTTAAAAGATTACGGGCATATTTTTAAAAATGATAAAGATTTGAAAAAAAAAGCAAAAAAAATTTCTGAGTTAACAAAGGACATCACCGAGTATCTTGATGAGAATTTAAAGTTAAATATAAATCTAAACACTGAGAAAAAATATAAAATTGCTTATCATTCAGCTTGCTCGATGCAGCACGGGCAAAAAGTTCATCAGCAACCTAAAGATTTAATTTCAAAAACTGGTAACGAGGTTTTAGAAATACCAGAAGGACATTTGTGTTGCGGATCTGCTGGGACATACAATATTCTTCATCAAAAAATGGCAAAATCGTTATTAAAAAATAAAGTCAAAAATATTGAAAAAATTTCTCCTGATTTTATTTCAACAGGTAATATAGGCTGTATGACACAAATTTCATCTGGAACTAGAATTCCTATTATTCATACAGTTGAATTACTTGATTGGTTCACAGGAGGACCGAAACCATATAAATTAAATAATTTCTAAAATGAAAAAAAAAATTTTTGTTACTAGAAGGCTCCTCAAAGAAAACGAGGAGAAGCTTCAAAGCTTATTTGAAGTGACTTTAAATAAAGATGATAAAATTTATACGCCTCAAGAAATTATTGATGGATCAAAAAATTATGATGGAATCTTAAGTTCAGTTACTGATCCAATCAATGCAGATACTATATCTAAATTAACAAGCTCCATTAAAATTATCGCTAACGGTGCAGTTGGCTTTGGAAATATAGATATTCAAGCTGCAAAAAAAAAAGGAATAACTGTTACAAATACCCCTGATGTTTTAACTGATGCAACAGCGGACATTCAGATCTTGCTTTTATTAGGAGCATCTAGAAGAGCTTATGAAGGTCGTATTGCAGCCGAAACTCAAAACTGGAAATGGTCTTTTGATTTTTTATTAGGAAAACAAATGTCAAATAAGAGATTAGGAATTCTTGGAATGGGCAGGATAGGTAGAGCGGTAGCTAAAAGAGCGAAGGCATTCGGTATGGAAATACATTATCATAATAGATCTAAACTTTCTTCTGATCTAGAAGATGGCGCAATTTATCATAAAGATTTAAAAAGTTTGTTCGAAAAAAGTGAATTTTTATCCATCAATTGTCCTGCTACTCCAGAAACAAAAAACTTGATCAATAAAGAAACGTTGAGTTATTTAAAAGAGAACACTGTTATTGGAAATGCAGCTAGAGGAGATGTTGTTGATGATGATGCTATGATCGAAGCTTTAAAAAATGGAACGGTTTTTGCATACGGTTTAGACGTTTATAATGGTGAACCTAAAATTCATCCAGAATATTTAAAGTTAAAAAATATTTTTTTACTTCCCCACTTAGGTAGTGCGACCAAAAGAACAAGATGGGATATGGCATATCGAGCTACAAAAAACTTGGAAGATTTTTTTTCAGGAAAAAAACCACAAGATCAGGTAAACTAATACACCTTTAGATTGAATCTTATAAATTTACTTTAAAATAATTCTAAAAATATATGGAGACTCTGATTTGAGTTTGTGCTTAAATCTTTATGTTAATTAACTAACGGAGGACATATGTCAAAAAAAATAAAAGGAGTAAAAACTCCATCAAGACGTAAGTTCTTTAAAGCAGCAGCAGCTACGGGTGCTGCAGCGGCAGCAACTGTTGCAATGCCAAACATTGCATTAGGTGCTCCTCAGACTTTAAAGATGCAAGCGGCTTGGCCGTCAGGCGCTAACATTTTCTTTGAAATGGCTGGCGACTACGCAAAAATGGTAGGCGACATGTCTGGAGGTGAATTAAAAATTGATCTTCAGCCAGTTGGAGCTGTAGTTAAGACTTCGGAGATTGGACAAGCAGTAAGTTCAGGTGTACTTGATATGGGACACTGGGTAACAGCTTACTGGTATGGAAAAAATCCAGCAGCTTCTCTATTCGGTACTGGTCCGTCATACGGAATGTCATCTCAAGAAATTATGGGATGGATAGAGTATGGTGGAGGTAGAAAACTTTATGATGAAACTCTTGCAAAAGTAGGTTTCGATTATATTGGTTTCTTCCATATGCCTATGCCTGCACAGCCTTTTGGATGGTTCAAAAAGAACGTAACAAAAGTATCTGATGTAAAAGGTATGAAGTACAGAACAGTAGGATTAGCTACTAACGTATTAACAGCAATGGGAATGGTTGTAAGACAATTACCAGGAGGTGAAATTCAGCCTGCAATGAAGACAGGTTTGATTGAAGCTGCTGAGTTTAACAACCCAACTTCAGACTCCCAGTTTGGTATGCAAGACGTTTCTAAGCATTATCACTTAGGAAGCTTCCACCAATCACAAGAGATGTTTGAAATTCCAGTAAATAAGAAGACATTTAATGGACTATCGCCTAAACATCAGGCTATTCTAAAAAATGCTGCTTATGCTGCGAACAGTGATAACTACTTTAAAGCATTAGTAAGATACTCTGCTGACTTATCTAAATTGATGAACCAGCACAAAGTAAATGTGTATCAAACATCTGATGCGATCTTAGCTCAACAATTAAAAGGTTGGGATAAAGTAATCGGAGATTTCAATAAGAAAGATCCATTCTTTAAAAAGATTGTAGACTCACAGAAGAAATACGCTAAGAGAGTTATGAAGTACTTGCTCATGAACCAACCTAACTATAAGTTGGCTTACGAGAATGAATTCGGCTCTATAGCTAAAGTTAAAATTTAATTATATTTTAAACGTAAAAAGGGGGTGATTTATCACCCCCTTTTTTTATGGAAATAATAAAAAAATTAGCATAGTTTAAAAATTCATGAGGGGATTTATTCATTTTGCAGATACTTTAAGCACTTCCGTTGGAAAGGCGTTTTCTTGGTGTATCGTAATTTTAATGGGCGGAACTTGCTACGAAGTAGTTATGGCATATGCCTTTAATGCTCCTACCTTATGGAATTTTGATTTTAGTTTACAAATGTACGGTGCGATTTTTATGATGGCAGGCGCTTATACTCTTTCTACTGAGGCTCATGTGAGAGGTGATGTAATTTACAGACTTTTTAAACCAAGAACTCAGGGTTACATCGATTTGTTTTTATATTTTATATTTTTCTTTCCAGGTGTGCTTGCTCTTGCATTTTATGGTTATGAGTACGCTTCGCTTGCATGGAAGATAAAAGAAACAAGTTGGAACAGCCCTGCTCAAATTCAAATTTATATGGCTAAATCTTTGATTCCTGCTGCAGGAATTTTATTAACGGTACAAGGTATCAGCGAAGTTTGTAGAGCAATCATTTGCATTCAAACAGGACACTGGCCCGCAAGAATGGTAGTAGCAGAGGAAACAGAAAAAATGTTAATGAGAACTTCACAAGACGAGGATCAAAAAGATGTTATTTAGTTTAACTAATCCTGAAATCGCAATTTTAATGATGGGAATATTCCTATTTGCAGTGCTACTTGGATTCCCAATAGCATTTACATTAATGGCAATGGGAGTTGGTTTTGGTTATTACGCTTACTTTGATCCGACAAGAATGGAACATCTTTTTGATAATAGAATCTTCCAATTATTCGTTCAAAATACTTACACCGTTATGGATAATACAGTTTTGACAGCGGTCCCACTCTTTTTATTTATGGGGTATTTAGTTGAAAGAGCTGGAATAGTTTCAAGATTATTTTTTGCGATTAGACTAGCTTCTCATAGACTACCAGCTTCAATGGCAGTAGCTGCATTAGTTACTTGTGCTTTATTTTCTACAGCGACTGGAATTATCGGAGCCGTGGTAACTTTAATGGGGCTTCTTGCTTGGCCAGCGATGATCAGAGCTGGATATGATAAAAAATTTGCTTCTGGAGTAATTTGTTCTGGAGGTTGTTTGGGTATTTTAATTCCGCCTAGCATTATGTTAATCGTTTATTCTGTAATTGCTCAACTCTCTCCTTTAAGATTATTTGCTGCAGCAATTTTTCCAGGATTATTATTAGCAGGATTATATATAGGTTATGCGGTAACTTTAGCTTATTTTAATCCTTCGATCGCACCTAAACCACCTAAGGAAGATATTCCACCAAGATCAGTAATTCTAAAAGAGGTAATGGTTTCCTTCTTACCGCTTTTCTCTTTAATAATTTTAGTATTAGGAACTATTTTAGGAGGACTTGCAACTCCTGCAGAAGCGGCAGCGGTTGGAGCATTTGGGGCATTAGTACTTTCATATTTTTATAAAACGCTTAAGTGGAAAAATTTTAAAGAGTCGGTATTTTTAACTGCAAAAACGACTGCCATGATTATGTGGTTGTTTATAGGATCATGGACCTTTGCTTCAGTTTTCTCTTATTTAGGTGGACACGAAGTATTTGAACATTTCTTTAAATCAATGAATCTACAACCTTGGCAGTTCTTGGTAATTACTCAAATTATAATTTTCTTACTGGGTTGGCCATTAGAGTGGACAGAGATATTAATCATTTTTGTACCGATATTTTTACCTTTAGTGGCATTTTTTGAAGTTAACCCTTATTTTTTTGCAATGTTAATTGCTTTAAATTTACAAACTTCATTTTTAACTCCACCCATGGCAATGTCCGCGTACTATTTAAAAGGTGTACAAAGTAAAAATGTAGAGTTAATGGAAATATTTAAAGGTATTATGCCTTTTCTAGGTATAGTTATATTAGCTATGTTTTTAATGTATCTCTTCCCGGGAATAGCTCTTTGGTTGCCAGATACATTATTTGCTAATTAACGAATTTAAATGATAGACGTTACATCTTTAAGTGCTTACGAATTATCTCAAAAACTCCATTCTGGTGAAATATCATCTGTCGATCTCTGCACAGCATATCTAGATAGAGTAAAAAAATTTGAAAAGGATGTTCAAGCTTGGCAATTTATAGATAAAAAACTTTTAATAGAAAAAGCTGAAGAAGCAGATACTTACAGAAAATCAGGAAAACCTCTAGGGCCACTACATGGGATGCCAGTCGCAATTAAAGATATTATTGGAACTTATGACATGCCAACTGAATGTGGGACAGTTTTTAGAAAAAAAATGTCCAACTCACAAGACTCTGAAATTGTAAATTTACTAAAAAATTCGGGAGCAATTATAATGGGCAAGACTGTCACTTGCGAGCTTGCATACATACATCCTTCTAAAACTAAAAATCCACACGATTACTCAAGAACACCCGGAGGATCATCAAGTGGATCAGCAGCAGCAGTTGCAGCTCATATGGCGCCTTTATCTGTTGGTTCTCAAACTGGAGGTTCAGTAATTAGGCCAGCATCATATTGTGGAGTTGTTGGTTATAAACCTTCTTATGGACTAATCTCAAGAAATGGAGTCCTAAAAGTTTCAGATAAATTGGATACAATGGGTGTATTTGGTAAAACTGTTAAAGATGTTGCCTTGCTTGCTAAGTCATTAATTAGAAAAGATTTACATGATCCTTCAACTGTCTACTTTGCTGCAGAAAAGATGGTGGAGGAATGTGAGAAAGGTCCTGTTTTTGATCCTAAGTTTATTTTTTATAAAACAAAAAATTGGAAAAATATTAACAAAAAATCACAGCAGGCTTTTGAATTTTTAATAAAAAACTTTAAAAAGAATATAGAGGTCTTTGACACACCATCATATTTTAATGATATTCCAAAGTACCATCAAATAATTCATGAAGTTGATATGGCAAATAATTTTCAAGTTTATTATAAAAAAGATAAAACAAAACTTTCCAAAGAAATGAGAGAAGCTATCGCCAGAGGATTAAAATATTCGGCAAAAGAATATGGAGATGCTGCAGATTTTATGAAGCAAAGTTATGAATCATACAAAGAAGTTTTTGAAGACTACCATGGAATTATAACTCCATCATCAAGCGGTGTTGCTGACAAAGGATTAAAATCTACTGGAAGTGCAGACTTTCAAAAGATTTGGACTTATCTTGGTTTACCTACAATTTCATTACCTTTACTTACAGGAGAAAATGACTTACCATTAGGAGTTCAATTAGTTGGCGATAAACTTGATGATTTAAGATTTTTAGGAACAGCTAACTGGCTTGAGAAAAACTGTAGAGATGAAGGATAAAGTTACAATAATTATAGGAGTTGCACTCTGTACCTTTTTTTTAATTGGTTTAGCAACAACATTGACTAGATCAATGATGATAGGTTTTTTTGATGTGCTTCCTGTTTATATTTTAATGGGTATGGTAATTGTAATGATGTTCTATGAAGCCTTCATTGACAAAAAATAACTCTTACGCTCCTTATTTGCTTTTGTTAATTCAGCCAATTTTTATGGCTACAAATACTATTGTTGCAAGAGGAGGCGTAGAGTCCGTGCCTCCTATTTCTTTAGCGTTTTGGCGATGGTTTACAGTGTTCATTATATTGTTTCCTTTTTTTTTTAATGAAATTTTAAAATATAAAAAAGAATTTAATAAAGAGTTTTTTAAGCTGTTTTTTTTAGGCTCAATGGGCTGTGGTATATGTGGAGCTTTCCCAAATCTTGCAGGTATGACAACAACAATGGCTAACATTGGTATAATATATACATCTTCACCAGTAATAATAATTTTTTTATCAATTCTATTCTTTAAAGAAAAAATTAATTTTTTAAGGATATTAGGCTTATTAATTTGTATTACAGGTGTTTTTACAATTATATCTAAAGGTAATTTAGATTTTTTAATTAACCTAAATTTTACAACAGGCGATCTATGGGTTTTGGGAGCAGCTTTAGGTTGGGCTCTTTACTCAATTTATTTGTTAAATTGGAAATCAAAATTTAGTTTGATGGCCCGATTTACTTTGATCGCAATGTTCGGATTTATATCACTTTTCCCATTTTTTATTTTAGAAAATATTTACTTTGCAAAGACAAACTATAATCAGACATTCTTATTCTGGATTGTATTTGCTGCTATCTCACCTAGCATTATAGCTTTTTCCTTGTACACACGATTACAAAAATATGTTGGCGCTTCCTTTGCCGGGTTTACTTTATATTTATTCGCAGTCTACGGATCTATCTTTGGAATTATAATTTTTGAAGAACCCCTTCTCAGTTTTCATTATTTAGGTGGTTTACTTGTCTTTACTGGAGTTTACTTCGCTAGGAAAAAAGCATGAAGTATCTTTATTTAGCTTTATCGTCAATTATATTAGCTTACATTATAATTGTACTTTTCACTTATCTATACCAAAGAAAATTACTTTATCACCCAAGTGAAAATAACTACACGGGAGATGAAATTCAATTTGATTATAAAGAAGTTTTAATTGAGGTTGATAAAGATATAAAACTTAAATCATGGTTTTTGGAAAAAGACTTAAAAAAAAATAAAACTATTTTATACTTTCATGGTAATGCAGGCGATTTAACTAATAGGGTTCATAAGCTTAACGAGCTAAATAAACTAGATGTAAATATTCTTATTATTTCATGGAGAGGATTTAGTGGTAATCCAGGCAAGCCCACAGAAAAAAATTTATATAATGATGCTAGAAAGTCAGTCGAATGGCTTAACAAGGCTGGAGTTATAAATAAAAACATAATTTTATATGGCGAGTCACTAGGCACAGGTGTAGCTACAGAATTGGGTCAGAATAATTCTTTTGGAGGAATTGTTTTAGAGTCACCTTTTACATCGATTGCTGATGCGGCAAAAATTTATTATCCTTATTTGCCAATCGATTTATTAATAAAAGACAGATACGATTCTTTAAAAAAAATCAAAAATATAAATGTTCCTATCTTAGTGATGCACGGTAAGAAAGATAATGTTGTCCCCTTTAAAATGGGGATAAAATTATTTGACAATGCCAATCAACCTAAGTTTAGCTATTTTTCTGATATCGATGATCATATGATTGAGTTTAATGATCAACTTATAAATTCTTTAAAAAAGTTTTTAGATTTTAATACCTAACAGGGCTTTTGAATAATATTCAGCATTAAAGGGTTGTAAGTCATCTTCTTTTTCTCCCATCCCAACTGCAACTATAGGTAAATTATATTTTTTACAAATAGCTAAAACCACACCACCTTTTGCTGTGCTATCAAGCTTAGTAATAATTAAACCTGTCAAATCATGTATCTTACTAAATTCTTCAACTTGATTAAGTGCATTTTGTCCTGTAGTTGCATCTAAAACAAGAATTACTTCGTTAGGATATGAAGGGTCAATTTTTTTAAGCACACTAATAATTTTTTTGTACTCTTCCATTAAATTTTTTTTATTTTGTAATCTCCCTGCTGTATCAATCAAAGCTACATCAATTTCATTTTTTTTTGCAAACTCTGCAGTCTTAAAAGCTACAGAAGCTGGATCACTATTGATTTCAGATTTAATAATATCAACTTTGACTTTCGCAGCCCAAACTTGCAATTGATCTATGGCAGCTGCTCTAAAAGTATCTGCTGCTCCAAAAACAACAGATCTATTATTGTCTTTAAAATACTTTCCAAGTTTTCCAATACTAGTTGTTTTTCCAACTCCGTTTACACCAGACACAACTATTACAGCAGACTTTGCATTTCCCATTAGGCTAAGATCTTTTTCGTACTTTTGAAGATTAATTGCTAATTTATCCGCTATTAGTTTTAAAATTTCTTTATGATCGTCTAATTTTTTATCAACTTTAAAATTTTCAAAATCTTTTCTAAGTTCTTTTGCGACTTCTACTCCTGCATCAGATGTAATAATTAATTCTTCAAATTCTGTAAGGACATTTTCATCAATTTTTTTTTTGGAAAATATATTTTTAAAGCCGGTAGATAGTCCATCTGAACTTTTACCTAATCCTATCTTAAATTTATCAAATAAACCCATTTAGATTTCAAGGCTAGTATGTTTTATTTCTGAAACTGGACCTCTCATAAATATATTAAGATCTGAATCAATTTTAATATTTAAACTCCCTTCTTCAAATTTAATATTGATATCATTTTTTGTTAACTTTTTGATAAACGCAGCAACAGCAGTAGCACAAGCTGCTGTTCCACAAGCTTTTGTTAATCCTGCGCCTCGTTCCCAAACACTGACTGTAATATTATCTTCATCATCTATTTGTGCAAAAGTAACATTGGTTCTTTCAGGAAATAATTCATGAGTCTCTATCTTTGGTCCTAATATTTTTAGATCATATTTAAAACAATCTTTAACAAAAAAAATTATATGAGGGTTTCCCACGTTGAGGCTAAATCCATCGGTGAATTTTTTACCATCAACATCTAGAGTTATATTTTTGTGATCTAATTTTTCTTTTAATGGAATTTTATTCCATTCAAATACAGGTTTCCCCATTTCGAGTTGAACATCTGACTTCCCAACAATTTTTGCATTAAGCAATCTATTATTTGTTTTTAATTTAATTTCTTTATTATTTAAATCTTTGCTTAACAAGTAAGCCACACACCTACTTCCATTTCCACATGCACTTACCTCACCTCCATCTGAATTAAAAATGGTTATTGGAAAAGTATTATTAATTTCTTTTTCAATAAATATTATTTGATCAAATTCAATATCACGATGAAAAGACTTTAGATTTCCTAAATGAATTATTTTTTCTTTAGGTATATTTATGGATTTTTCTCTTCTATCTACGATAATAAATCTATTACCTAAACCATCCATTCTAAAAGCATTAATCAAAGGCATATAAGTAGATTAGTATAATTATTCATTGACTTTTAAAACCCCAAATTGTAGTTTCCACACACTTTCCGCAAATACTTAAGTTTTTGCGGTGCTCTTGAAATCAAGAGTGTCGACACTAGTCAGCGAAGGTTCGCCCACTAGTGCGATAGGTGTTGGACGTTATAAAAATGTTTGAAAACTTAACAAATAAATTAGAAAATATTTTTTCTAAATTAAAAAGTGCTCCTTCCTTAACGGAAGAACAAGTGGACTCTGGCCTTAAAGAAATACGCTTAGCTTTATTAGAAGCCGACGTAGCGTTACCAGTTGTGAAAGATTTTATTAAAAATGTAAAACCAAAAGCTATTGGCCAAGAAATCATTAGATCAACCTCACCTGGTCAAATGATAGTAAAGATCGTTTACGATGAATTAGTAAACATACTTGGTTCAAAGAATGAGGAGATTAATCTAAAAGCAGTTCCACCAGTTTCTATATTATTAGTTGGTTTACAAGGGTCAGGAAAAACAACTTCAGCTGCTAAATTAGCTAAGTTAATTGAAAAAAATCATAAAAAAAAAGTTATGCTTGTGAGTTTAGATATTTACAGACCTGCTGCACAAGAACAATTAAAATTATTAGCAGAAAAAAATAATATACAAAATTTGCCGATTATTGAAAATCAACAGCCGATTGATATTACTAATAGAGCGCTTAACGCTGCAAATCTAAGCGGTTCAGATGTTATAATTTTTGATACAGCTGGCCGAACACAAATAGACTTACCAATGATGTCTGAGATTAAACAAATTAAAGAATTAACAAAACCAGCCGAAACTATTCTTGTTGCTGATTCTTTAACCGGCCAAATAGCCGTAAATGTTGCAAAAGAATTTGATACCGCAGTTAATCTTTCATCAATTATCTTAACAAGAGTTGATGGTGATGCGCGAGGTGGAGCTGCGTTGAGTATGAAACATGTCACTGGTAAACCTATAAAATATATTGGAGTCGGAGAAAAAGTTTCTGACTTTGAAATGTTTCATCCTGACAGGTTAGCTAACAGAATTCTTGGAATGGGTGATGTGGTTACACTTGTCGAAAAAGCAGCACAAGATTTAAGTGAAGAAAAAATTAAGGAAACTGAGGAAGAACTTAAACAAGGTATTTTTACAATGGACTCCTATCTTTCACAATTAAGACAAATGAAAAAAATGGGAGGCATGGAAGGAGTTATGTCAATGTTACCTGGTGTAAATAAAATGAAAGCTAAAATGGATCAAGCTAATATAGATGAAAGAATGCTTATTGAAAATGAGGCTATCATTTTATCTATGACAAAAAATGAAAAAGAAAATCCAAAAATCATTAGCGGTTCTAGAAGAAAAAGAATTTCCCAAGGCGCTGGAGTAGATGTTTCCAAAATAAATAAGTTACTTAAACAATTTAAAATGATGTCAGATATGATGAAAAAGATGTCACAAGGAAAAAAAATTCCATCTGGAATGATCCCGGATGAAATGCTCAATAAACTAAAATGAAAGGTAAAACATGTTAAGAATAAGATTATCAATGGGAGGAGTAAGGAAAAGACCAATATATAAAATAGTTATCGCTGATGGAAGATATCCACGAGACGGTAAATTTATTGAAAAAATTGGTTCTTACAATCCATTACTTCCAAAAGATAAAAAGGAAAGAATAAAGATAGAAGCTGAGAGAGTAAAATATTGGATGAGCAAAGGTGCTCAACCAACTCTTAGAGTTTCTAGACTTTTAGGTGAACTCCAAATAATGCCAATGCCGAAACCGAGAAATAATCCTCAAAAAGCTATTCCTAAAAAGGATAGAAAGAAAAGTGCTGAAGAAAGTAAAGAAGCACCTAAAGAGGAAGGTAAAAAAGAAGATCCTAAAGCAGAACCTAAAAAGGAACAACCTAAAGCAGAGGCTAAGAAGGAAGAACCTAAAAAAGAGGAACCTAAAAAGGAACAACCTAAAGCAGAGGCTAAGACGGAAGAACCAAAAGATAAAAAATAAGGTTTTAAAATATGCTCGAAGTACAAATATTTACTTTGTATCCAGATTTATATCCTGGGCTATTAGACACAGGTATTTATAAAAAAGCTCAGGAAAAACAGAAATGGAATCTCAAAATTATAGATATAAGAGACTATGCTTTTGATGATAATCGAACGGTTGATGATACACCTTTTGGTGGTGGAAGTGGTATGTTGTTAAAACCAGATGTTGTAGCATCTGCTTTAGACAAAAACATAAAAGGCAAAGAGAAGATAATTTATCTATCTCCTAAAGGTAAAAGACTAGATCAAAAAGAAGTGAAATCCTTAAGTAAATTAAAAAAAATTAATATTTTATGTGGTCATTTTGAAGGTGTTGATCAAAGACTTTTAGAGACACGGGATATCGAAGAATACAGCATTGGAGATTTTATTTTATCAGGCGGTGAAAGCGCATCATTTGTATTTGTAGATGCATTAGTAAGACTTCTTCCGGGTGTTCTGGGTAACGCTAATTCTGCTAAAGATGAAAGTTTTGAGAATAATCTTTTGGAGTATCCTCAATACACTAAACCAAGAGATTGGGAGGGTAAAAAAGTGCCAGAAGTCTTATTTTCTGGTGATCATGCTAAAATAAAGGGGTGGCGTTTATCTCAATCTGAGGCTATAACACAACGCCAAAGACCTGATCTTTGGAAAAAATACTTAGATAAAAAAAATGAAAAACATTGAAGATATAAATAAAGCAGCAATTCAAAAGATAACAGCTAACAAGAAAATTACCGAATTTTCTCCAGGTGATACCATTAAAGTTGGTGTAAAAATTGTGGAAGGTAAACGGGAACGAATTCAATATTTCGAAGGTGTTTGTATTGCAAAGAAGAATAGAGATCTAAATTCGTCTTTTACGGTAAGAAAAATTTCTTTTGGCGAAGGCGTTGAGAGAACCTTTGCTTTATATAGCCCCAATGTAGATTCTATTAAAGTAATTCGATCAGGAAAAGTTAGAAGAGCCAAACTTTATTATCTAAGAGATAGAAAAGGTAAATCTGCTAGAATTGCAGAAAAAATTAAAAAGAAAATTGGTGTTGATGTATCTGTTAAACCAGAAGAACCAAAAGTTGTTTCAGTCAAGCCGGTTGAGGAAAAGCCTAAAACTGAAGAGCTAAAAAAAGAAGAAAAAAAAGTCGAAGCTAAAGCTGAAAAGCAAACTAGCGAAAAAAAATAAAATTAAATGTTAAAAACTCTATACGATAAGATATGGGAAAACCATCTTGTTCACGAACAGAGTGATGGCACTACGTTAATTTATGTGGATCGCCATTTGGTTCACGAAGTTACAAGCCCCCAAGCTTTTGAAGGATTAAGATTACAAAAAAGAAAAGTTAGGAGACCAGAATTAACTCTTGCTGTTCCTGATCACAATGTTCCAACTACCGATAGGACTAAAGGGATAGATGATGAAGAGTCAAGAATTCAGGTAGAAACCCTAAGAAGTAATTGTAAAGAGTTTAATATAAAACTTTTTGATGTGAATGACAAACGTCAAGGTATAGTTCATATTATTGGTCCTGAGCAAGGATTCACCCAACCTGGTACAGTGATAGTGTGCGGAGACAGTCATACAGCTACTCATGGAGCATTTGGAGCTCTAGCATTTGGAATCGGGACATCAGAGGTTGAGCACGTACTTGCTACCCAGACTTTAATTCAAAAAAAATCGAAAAATTTTAGAATTAATGTTAATGGAGAATTACCCAAGGGAGTTACAGCTAAAGACGTAATTCTCAAAATTATTGGAACGATAGGTACAGCTGGTGGGACTGGGTATGTTGTAGAATTTGCTGGTAACGTTATACGTAACTTAAGTATGGAAGAAAGAATGACAGTTTGTAATATGACAATAGAAGCTGGAGCAAGGGCAGGATTAATAGCGCCAGATGAAAAAACATTTGATTACTTAAAAAATAAATCTATGTCACCCAAAGGAGAAAACTGGTTAAAAGCAGTTAAATTTTGGAAAACACTATACTCAGATAAAGAATGTAAATTTGATAAAGAAATAAATATTGATGGTAAAGACATTGAACCATTAGTAACTTGGGGAACCTCTCCTCAAGATGTATCACCAGTGACTGGCATTGTACCAGATCCTGAAAAAGAAAAAAATGAGGATAGAAAAATGGCTATGAAAAGATCTCTTGAGTATATGGGTCTTAAAGCAAATACTAAAATTTCAGATATTAAAATAGATAAAATTTTTATAGGTAGTTGCACAAATGGAAGAATTGAAGATCTAAGAGTAGCAGCAGAACTTTTGAAAGGCAAAAAAATTGCTAATAATGTCAGTGCTATGGTTGTTCCTGGGTCAGGATTAGTTAAGGAGCAAGCTGAAAAAGAAGGGCTAGATAAAATTTTTAAAGAGGCTGGATTTGAATGGAGGGAGCCTGGCTGTTCTATGTGTTTAGGAATGAACCCAGATCAATTGAAGCCAAAAGAAAGATGTGCTTCAACATCTAATAGAAATTTTGAGGGTAGACAAGGGCGAGGAGGGAGAACTCATTTAGTTAGCCCTGGTATGGCCATTGCCGCTGCAATTAATGGTCATTTAACAGATGTCAGAGAGATATAAATGCAAAAATTTTCTAACTTAAAATCAATACCATCTTATTTATCACTTCAAAATATTGATACTGATATGATAATTCCAAAGCAATTCTTAAAAACTATTAAAAGAACAGGTTTAGGTAAAAGCTTATTCTATGAAATGAGATATGATGAAAATGGAAAAATAAACAATGATTTTATTTTAAATAAAGAGCCTTATAATAAATCAAGGATATTGTTAGCAGGAAAAAATTTTGGATGTGGATCATCACGAGAACATGCTCCTTGGGCTTTGTTAGATTTTGGGATTAAGTGTGTTATTAGCTCTAGCTTTGCAGATATATTTTATAACAATTGTTTTAAAAATGGAATTTTACCAATTAAAATTGATGATAAAACAGTTCAAGAACTTGCTGAATACTCAAAAAGAAAAGAAGAAATCGAAATAAATTTAGAGAAGCAAGAAATCTCTTACGGCAACAAAGTTGTTAAGTTTGAAGTAGATGCTTTTAAAAAAAAATGTTTAATGGAAGGGTTAGATGATATTGCTTTATCAATGGAAAAAATATCCCAAATCGATAATTTTGAAAAAAAACTTATTCAAGAAAAGCCTTGGCTAATAAAAAATGATTAAAGTAAAAGATAGAAAACTTTTACTTCTTCCGGGTGATGGTATTGGCCCAGAGGTGATAAGAGAAGTAAGAAAAATTATTGAGTGGTTTAATAAAAATAAATCATTAGACTTTAAAATCGAAGAAGGCCTTGTTGGTGGAGCCTCATACGATAAGCATAAAAATCCAATTACAGATGAGGTTTTTTTTAAGGCACTTGAGAGTGAAGCAGTAATTTTAGGTGCTGTTGGAGGACCTAAGTACGATAATTTGGAATTCTCTAAGAGACCAGAAAGGGCGTTATTAAAATTAAGAAAAGAATTAAAGTTATTTGCTAATTTACGACCAGCAATATGTTTTAAACAATTAGTAGAAGCATCTTCACTGAAACCCGAAATAATATCTGGTCTAGATATAATGATTGTAAGGGAACTTACTGGTGGAATTTATTTTGGTGAACCTAGGGGTATTGAACCAATTGAAAATAATGAGAGAAAAGGAATTAATACTCATACTTATACCACCAGTGAAATCCAGCGTGTAGCAAGAGTAGCTTTCGATTTAGCAAAGAAAAGAAAAAATAAAGTAACTTCCTGTGAAAAGTCTAATGTAATGGAGGCAGGTATTTTATGGAGGGAAGAAGTTCAGGCACTTAAAGATAAAGAATACAAAAAAATTGAATTAAGCCATATGCTAGCAGACAATTGTGCAATGCAGTTATTGAAAGACCCAAAGCAATTTGATGTAATTGTTACTGATAACCTATTTGGTGATATTCTTTCAGATGAAGCTGCGATGTTAACTGGTTCCTTGGGTTTACTACCATCAGCCTCCTTAGGAGCTAGGGATAAAAAAGGAAAAATAAGATCAATGTATGAACCTGTTCATGGGTCCGCACCAGATATTGCCGGGAAAAATATTGCTAACCCTATCGCTACAATTTTAAGTTTATCTATGGCATTAAAATATTCTCTCGACTTAGACAAAGAGGCAGAACAATTAGATAAAGCTGTTCAAAGTGTACTTGATGACGGGTTAAGAACCAAAGATATTATGTCAAAAAATATGAAAGAGGTCTCTACTTCTGTCATGGGTGATGCAATTATAGCAAAATTAAAATAAAGTAGTAATTATATGAATTTTGCAATTATCGGAGCATCGGGAAATGTAGGAAGAAAAACAATTGAAATATTAGAGAAATCTAAGATTGCATTTAAAGAACTATATTTAGTTGCTTCAAAAAAAAGTGCCGGAAAAAAAATTAAATTTCGAGGAAAAGAAATTATTATTGAAAATTTAGAAAGCTACGATTTTTCAAAAGCTCAAATAACTTTTTTTGCTGCAGGTAGCCAAATCGCTAAAGAGTGGGTCCCTAAAGCTGCAAAGAAAACTATAGTAATTGATAATTCAAGTTATTACAGAATGCAATCAGATGTTCCTTTAATTGTTCCTGAAGTAAACGTTGAAGCATTAAACAACCACAAAAATATTATCTCAAATCCTAACTGTTCAACAATGCAGATGGTTCTTGCACTTAAACCCTTGCATGATGAATATAAAATTAACAGAGTTGTCGTTTCTACTTATCAAGCAGTATCCGGTGCAGGCAAAGCTCCAATGGATGAATTATTTGAGCAAACAAAGGATTATTTAGAAAATAAACAAATTAAGTCAAAAAATTTTACTAAACAAATCGCATTCAATTTAATTCCACATATCGATATTTTCGACAAGGATGGTTACACAAAAGAAGAATTGAAAATGACAAATGAGACAAAAAAAATCCTTGATAAAGACATTGATGTTACCGCAACATGTGTAAGGGTGCCGGTTAGAACAGGACACTCTGAGTCTATTAATATTGAATTTGATAATTTATATGATTTTGAAAATATTGTAAAAATTTTAAAAAATGCACCTGGATGTAAAGTCATCGATGAAAGAAAAGATGGTGGATATATTACCCCAATTGAAGCAGAGGGAGATTATACAACTTACATTTCTCGAATCAGAAAAGACAATTCAAATGTAAAAGCTATTAATATATGGGTTGTGTCTGATAATTTGTTAAAAGGAGCGGCTTTAAACACTGTTCAGATCGCAGAGCACTTAGTGAAAAAATTATAACTTTAGTTTATAAATCTTGTATGGAAGAAAAAAATAATCCTTTAAGCCCTCATCTTCAAATTTACAGATGGCAAATATCTTCTCTTCTTTCAATTACACATAGAATTGTTGGAGTGATAAATATTATTGCCATTACGATAATTTGTTTTTGGAGCTTGTCTTTATTGTTTGGCGCTGAAAACTACTTAATAATAAATAATTTTTTTCAAAGTTTTTTTGGTAAATTTGCAGCTGTTGGTCTTTGTTGGACTTTCAGCTTTCATATTTTAAATGAATTACGTCATCTAGTTTGGGATTTAGGATATGGTTTTGATTTAAAAATTTCAAAGATCACCGGAGTTTTGGCTTTAGTTGGATCTTTTGCACTTACAGTTTTATTTTATTTAATCGGAAAAAATATATTTTAATATGCATGTTTCTACAAAAAAGTGGTTATTCACAAAAATAAGCTCCTTTGTTCTTATTCCCTTTATGATTTGGTTTATTTTAAATTTTGTTTCTATTTATGAGAATGATTATCAAACAGTATTTCTTTTCTTCTCACAACAACCATCAAAAATATTATTTTCAATATTTATTATTTTAGCCTTCTTTTTTTCAGCTTTAACAGTCAGCGAGATATTCGAAGACTATATAAAAGATCAAAAAATCAAAAATGTCGCAAATAAAGTATTGAATATATTTGCTATAATTATGCCTTTAATAACTATTACAGGAATATATAATTTATCATAATGAGCGCATATAAAATTATAGATCATGAATATGACGTTGTAGTTTTAGGGGCAGGAGGATCTGGTCTTAGAGCTGCCGTTGGCCTATCAGAGTCTGGATTAAAAACAGCTTGTATTTCAAAAGTATTTCCAACAAGAAGCCATACATCTGCAGCTCAAGGAGGTATCTCGGCAGCACTTGGAAATATGGGAGAGGATGACTGGAGATGGCATATGTACGATACAGTAAAAGGCTCTGACTGGTTAGGTGATCAAGATGCAATAGAATATTTATGCAAAGAGGCTCCAAGAGCAGTAGTTGAATTGGAAAGATATGGTGTCCCTTTTAGTAGAACGGATGATGGAAAAATTTATCAAAGGCCGTTTGGCGGAATGACAAAAAATTATGGTAACGGCACAGCCCAAAGAACATGCGCTGCAGCTGATAGAACGGGCCACGCAATTTTGCATACTCTTTATGGCCAAGCATTAAAACATAACACAGAATTTTTTATTGAGTATTTCGCACTAGACTTAATAATGAAAAATGGTGAGTGCAAAGGAGTTATAGCTTGGAATTTAACTGACGGAACAATTCATAGATTTAGATCGCATATTACAATAATCGCAACAGGTGGTTACGGTAAAGTTTATTATTCAGCTACCTCAGCACATACTTGTACAGGAGATGGTAATGCAATGGTATTAAGAGCTGGGCTGCCCTTACAAGATATGGAGTTTGTTCAATTTCATCCAACTGGAATTTATGGAGTGGGATGCTTAATAACTGAAGGCGCAAGAGGAGAAGGAGGATTTTTAGTAAATGGCAAAGGTGAAAGATTTATGGAACGTTATGCACCAAATGCAAAAGATTTAGCATCTAGAGATGTAGTAAGTAGATCAATGGAAATGGAAATTAACGAAGGTCGAGGTGTTGGAAAAGATAAAGATCATATAAATTTACATTTAGATCATTTGGACAAAGAAGTTTTAGAGGAAAGACTTCCAGGCATTACAGAGGCCGCAAAAACATTTGCAAATGTCGACGTTAATAAACAACCAATTCCAGTAGTACCTACAGTTCACTACAACATGGGTGGTATACCTACAAATTATAAAGCAGAAGTTCTAACTTTAAATGGTACAGAGAAAACAGTACCAGGTCTTATGGCAATTGGAGAAGCAGCTTGTGTATCAGTTCATGGAGCTAATAGACTGGGATCAAATTCATTAATTGACCTTGTGGTATTTGGAAGAGCGGCAGCAAAAAGAGCAGCTGAACTTGTTAAACCAGGTATGCCTCACGAAGAAGTTTCTAGAACAGAAACAGACAAATGTTTAGATAGATTTGATAAAATTAGAAATTCGAAAGGTTCAAGTAAGACTGCAGAGCTTAGATTAAATATGCAAAAGACGATGCAATCAAAATGCGCGGTATTTAGAACAGAAAAAACATTAAAAGAGGGCGTGGATCAAATAAGAAAGCCTTATGAAGGAATGGAGGATATTTCTGTTAAAGATAAATCTCTTCTTTTTAACACTGAACTGGTTGAGACTTTAGAATTCGACAATCTTATTAGACAAGCATTAACAACAATGGACTCAGCTTATAGTAGGAAGGAAAGTAGAGGAGCACATGCAAGGGAAGATTACAGTGAGAGAGATGATAAAAATTTTATGAAGCATACTCTAGCCTGGCAAAAGGATAAAAAAGTAGAGATTAAATATAGAGATGTTCATTCCAGAACACTAACAAACGATGTTCAATATTTTCCTCCTAAGGAAAGAGTTTATTAAGAATGGTAAAATTTAACTTACCTCAAAGCTCAAAAATAGAAGTCGGTAAGTTTTATAAAGATAAAACAAATTCAAAAAATTTAAAAAAAGTGAATGTTTATAGATGGGATCCATCTAACGGACAAAATCCAAGAGTTGATACTTTTGAAGTAGACATGGATAACTGTGGTCCAAAAGTTTTGGATATTTTATTTAAAATAAAGAATGAAATCGACCCGTCGCTTACATTTAGAAGATCATGCGCTCATGGAGTTTGCGGTTCATGTGCGATGAATATTGATGGGGTAAATACTTTAGCTTGTATTAAATCTCACACGGACATAAATGGAGATTTAAACGTTTATCCTTTACCTCATTTAAAAGTAGTAAAAGATCTAATTGGAGATTTAACAACACTTTATAAACAATATGAGTCGATAAAACCATGGTTACAAACTGAACAAACGGGAAAAGAGAAAGAGGAGATAAGACAATCACAAAAAGATAGAGAAAAATTAGATGGTTATTATGAATGTATATTATGCGCTTGTTGTTCAACTTCATGCCCAAGTTATTGGTGGAACGGCGATAAATACTTAGGTCCTGCTGTTTTGTTACAGGCTTACCGTTGGATTAATGATAGTAGAGATAGAGATAAAAAAGAGAGGTTAAAAAAAGTAGCTGACGAATTAAAATTGTATAGGTGTCATACAATAATGAATTGTACAAATTCTTGTCCAAAAGGATTAAATCCAGCAAAAGCCATAGGTTCTATTAAGAAAATGCTTGCAACAAGTTAAAAGCTTATTTATTCAATATCATCATGAAAACTATTCAACACTTTGTAGGTGGGAAATCATTTAGTGGGGATTCTAATAGAAAAAGCAAAGTTTTCAATCCTGCTACAGGAGAACAAAGCGCAGAGGTAAAACTTGCTTCTGCAAAAGATGTAAACAAGGCTGTTGAAAATGCTAAAAAAGCATTTGATGCTTGGTCAAATACTCCACCTCTTCAAAGAGCAAGAGTGATGTTTAAATTCAAAGAGTTAATTGAAAAAAATTCTGATGAACTGACTAAAATTATAGTTGCTGAACATGGTAAAGTTTATGAGGACGCAAGAGGCTCTTTAATAAGAGGTTTAGAAGTAGTTGAATATGCTTGTGGTATCCCACAATTGCTTAAAGGAGAGTTTACAGAAAATGTTGGAACTAATGTAGACAGCTGGTCTGTAAGACAACCATTAGGTGTTTGTGCAGGCATTACACCTTTTAATTTTCCTGCTATGGTTCCAATGTGGATGTTTCCTATGGCAATTGCTTGTGGAAATACTTTTGTTTTAAAGCCATCAGAAAAAGATCCATCATGCTCAATACGATTAGCAGAGCTGTTGAAAGATGCCGGTCTACCAGATGGAGTTCTTAATGTAATTAACGGAGACAAAGAGGCAGTTGATGCATTGATAAACAATAAAGATGTAGTTGCCATGAGTTTCGTTGGTTCTACTCCAATAGCAAAATATATTTATGAAAACTGTGCAAAAAATGAAAAGAGAGTTCAAGCCTTAGGTGGAGCTAAAAATCATTGTGTTGTTATGCCTGATTGTGATTTAGATCAAGCTGTTAACGGTTTAATGGGAGCTGCATATGGCTCTGCGGGTGAGCGATGTATGGCCCAGTCAGTTGCAGTGGCTGTAGGGAATATTGGAGATAAACTCGTAGACGCTTTAGCAAAAAAAGTTGAGTCATTAAAAGTTGGACCTGGTATGGATAAGCAATCTGAAATGGGACCATTGGTAACAAAAGAACATTTAACAAAAGTAAGAAGTTATGTGGACTTAGGTGAGAAAGAAGGAGCAAAGTTAGTTGTAGATGGTAGAAATTTTAAATTACAAGGTTATGAAAATGGTTATTATATTGGAGGATGTCTTTTTGATCACGTAAAAAAAGATATGAGGATTTACAAAGAAGAAATTTTTGGTCCTGTCTTATCAGTAGTAAGGGCTAAAGATTTCAATGAAGCGTTAAAACTAGTTAATGATCATGAATTTGGAAATGGAGTAAGTATATTTACCAGAGATGGAGACTCAGGTAGAACTTTTTCTAATAAAGCAAAGATTGGCATGGTTGGGGTAAATATTCCAATTCCAGTTCCTATGGCTTTTCATAGTTTTGGAGGATGGAAAAGATCGTTATTCGGGGACCAACATATGCATGGACCAGAAGGTGTAAGATTCTATACGAAACTTAAGACTATTACAGCAAGATGGCCATCTGGCTTAAGATCAGATCCTGAGTTTGTAATGCCAACAATGAAATAACTAAAAAAATAAATGAAAAAAAAAATTACATTAATTGGAGCCGGACAAATAGGAGGTACACTTGCTCATTTGATAGCTTTAAAAGAACTGGCAGACGTTGTGTTGTTTGACGTGGCAGGTGGTATTGCAAAAGGTAAAGCTTTAGATATAGCTCAATCCTCACCAGTAAATGGTTTTAATATCAATTTATCCGGTACAGATAACTATGAAGATACTAAAGGTTCCGACGTTATAATTATTACCGCCGGTGTTCCTAGAAAACCAGGGATGACTCGAGATGACCTGCTTGGAATAAATTTAAAGATTATCAAACAAGTTGCAGAGGGAATTAAGAAAACATCTCCTAATGCCTTTGTGATTTGTATAACAAATCCATTAGATGTTATTGTAATGGCGCTACAAAAATATTCAGGTTTACCGAAAAATAAAGTTGTAGGAATGGCAGGTATATTAGACTCATCAAGATTTATTTATTTTCTGTCACAGGAGCTTAAAGTGCCAGTGCAAAAGATTAAATCTTTTGTTTTAGGTGGACACGGAGACAGTATGGTTGCGATGTTGGGATCAACCGAGGTTGATGGGAAAAAAATTGATGAACTTCTCAAAGAGGGAATACTAACTAAAGAAAAACTTGATCAAATTGTAGATCGAACAAAAAAAGGAGGAGCTGAAATAGTAAAATTTCTTGAGAAAGGATCTGCATTTTACGCTCCAGCAGCCTCAGGTGTTGAAATGGCTGAAAGTTATTTGAAGGATTTGAAAAAACAGTTACCTTGTGCGGTGCATCTTGATGGCCAATATGGAGCTAAAGATATTTATGCAGGTGTTCCTGTTATAATAGGAAAAAATGGCGTTGAGAAAGTTGTTGAAATAAAACTAAGTGAAAAAGAGAAAAAGGATTTTGACAATTCAATAAAAAGTGTTCAAGAATTGTTTGAAGCAGCAAAAAAAATAGACAATACATTATAAACATTAATTATAAAATTAATGAGCATACAAAATTTTTGGTTTTCTTATAAAAACATATTGAGAAATGAGTTTATCAAAAAAAAATATTTTTCCCTCTCAAGAAAAATTATTGGGGTTTTAAGTAAATTTATAATTAGATTTTTTCGACATAAATTTTCAATAAATTGTACTAATTTAGATAAATTAGACATCGAAGATTTTTTAGATTATGAGCTTAATGATCTATTTATTAAGTTTAATTGTGACAAGGGTTCCTATTTTATTCAAGATCAAAAAAAAATTTTGTCTCATAACTACTCAGCATTTTATGAAAAATATTTTAAACCTTTTAAAAATAAAAAAATAAATTTACTTGAGCTTGGTTCACATGAAGGTAAGGGATTAGCGAGCTTTTTTTTTTATTTTTCTAATTCAAAGTTATATGGGGCCAATATCAACCCTTTTCAAATGCGTTTTGAGTCAATCAGAATTACAGAATTATTCGTTGATGTATCAAACCAAAAAATTTTAAATTCACTTTCACATCATCTCAAGAGAGATTTTGATATTATTATTGATGACGCCAGTCATAATTTAAGGGACATAATTATCACCTTTCTAATTTTTTTTAAAAAATTAAAAAGCAAAGGGGTTTACGTTATTGAAGATATTAATCAATTAAAAGTTTTTAAAGAATTAAATCCTTATAAAAATGAAATCACACCAATTGAAATTTTAAAAAAAATTCAAAAAAAAGAACATTTTCAATCATCTTTTTTAACTGAAAATGATAAAGAATATTTATTCAATAATATTGAAAGTATTAAAATTGAAAAAGGTTCAATGATAATTGAAGAAGAAAATGTCTCTGAAATAGCTTTTATTTTTAAAAAATAATTATTTCTTTTTGATAATACAAAGAACATTTTTACCAAATTTATAATTAAATATTTTATCTATAAACAGGGTAAAAGGAGTAAAAAATTTGTCCCAAATAAAAATCTTACTCTCAGATGGATAAATTTCATTTTTATAAAATTGTTTATTTAGAAAATACAAAAAATAACCTAAACAATCCAAATATATAAGTTTTTCAATTTTCACATTTTTAAATTTTAATTTTTTAAAAAAATTAATTTTGTATCTTCTAAAATGACCAATTTCCTTATCAAACTTCGTATATAGTTCATTGTGCGCAGGAACTAATATTATTAAGTAACCATTTTTTTTTAATTTTCCTAAAGCTATACTAATTTCTTTCTTATCATTTTTAATATGTTCTAAAACATTCATATATAGAATTGTATTAAATTTTTTTTTTATTTTAGAAGTATACTGAGGTTTAATACTAATACCTGATCCTTTAAATCTCAATTTAAGTCTTTTGATATTTTGTCTATCTAGTTCTGTTAATGTAATATTAGAAAAATTATTTTTGTAATTTTCAGTAAAACTTCCTATACCTGCACCAACTTCTAACACGCCGCTTTTGAGATATCTTTTGACTAAAAAATATATATATTTGCGCCAAAAAGTAGCTTTATCAAAAATTTCTAATTCTTTACCTGGATAATTCATTATTTTAATTTAAAGATATACATAAATAATCAATTTTAAAATATGAAAAAAATTTTATTTTTATCTGTATTTTTTTTAATATCAGCATTCATCGGTTACGAAAATCCTCGATTAATTGAAGATCCAAAAAAATATATTAAATTTTATTTAAAAAAATTAAATTTAATAAATAATTTTGTAGTATCCAATGAAGATATAGGAATAATTGAAAAAGAAAAATATGATATTCAAGACTCAGATAACTTGATCATAGAAGGAAACTCTTACAATTTAGTATTGAATAAGAAAATTAATTTTGAAGATCGTACCGCTGGGTTTTTTATAAATGATTATGAAAAAGAGAAAATTAAATTCAATATATTTTTACAAAATGGGGTTAATATACAAAATAAGTTAACAAAAGAAATTTTTCTTCCAAGTGATGTTTCATTTGATCAAAATGGTGGCGTCAAATCAGTATTTAAAGTAAAAGAAAAAATATTTGCCTTAGTTTCAAATAAGAAAATTAATTGTTCATATGCGTCTATCTATGAGATAGAAAAGCAAAAAAATATTTTTACTACTAAATGTCTTCCAGATATTAAAAATGTTGATTTTAATGGTTTGGGTGGGGCTGTTGTAGAAAAAGATAATTTCATTTTTATCTCAATCGGAGCACCGGAATGGGACTCAAGAGAAATAAGCTCACTTGCTCAAAATAAAGATTTTCTTTATGGCAAAATAATAAAAATCGAAAAAAAATATTTTTCAGATTCTTTAAATGAAAAACCATTAATTGACATTTTTACTTACGGACATAAAAATCCACAAGGTTTAACAACAAGTAAAGAATTTTTTTTCTCAATAGAACACGGTCCTCAAGGTGGAGATGAGATTAATTTAATTCAGCGAAATAAAAATTTTGGCTGGCCAAAGGTTTCTTATGGAACGGAATATAATAATGGAAGAAGTTACGACAGATATGACAAAAATTTTCAAAAACCGTTGTTTACTTTTTTGCCCTCAGTAGCACCATCTTCTTTAAATAGATGTCCAGACAATTTAGAGAAATATTACGAAGAAGATATTTGTCTAATGTTTTTAACATTAAGAGACATGTCTTTGTACGTTTTATTAATTGATAAAGCTAAATTAAATGTAATTTCATATGAAAAATTTAAAATTGATCAACGACTAAGACATTTTGGAATAAAAAATAATAAACTTTTTGTTAAAAATAATACCTTTTTTATCTCAGCAGATGGCGCAGGTATTTTTAGTGCAAAGTTTGATAATTTTAGATGAAGGTAAACTTAAAATTTTATTTTTTAATTTCTGTATTATCGATAGTAGCTTTATCTCTAAATTATTACTATGCCTCTTTAGGTGTATTACCGATAGATACTTTTGCTCATTTTGACTCTGGTTTTAGAATAATCAAAGGTGAAATACCTTTCGTTGATTATTGGACGATAAGCGGACCATTTATTGATTTTCTTCAGGCTTTTTATTTTTCAGTTTTTGGGGTGAATTGGAAAATTTATGTTTTAAATGGATCAATAATGAATTTGTTAGTTACTCTGGTAAGTTTCTTTTTTTTTAAAAAAATTGGACTAAGCAATAATTACTCTTTTTTTTATGCAATTTGTGTTGCATTTTTAGCCAATCCATCAATGGGAACTCCTTTCCCAGATCATTATTCTGCTTTTTTTTCATTTTTTGGAATTATAAGTTTTTTTTATGCTTTAGAAACTAAGAGAAAAATGTATTGGTTTTTAATACCAATATTTTTTTTCCTTGCTTTTTTTTGCAAACAAACTCCTGCTGCATATGTAATCTTATTATTTACTTTTATTTTCTTCTTGTTTGCTTTCTATAATAAGAACTTTAGATTTCTTATACCAATTATCTATGGTTCTATATTATCATTAATTCTACTATTTGCTTTTATATGGATTTATGATGTTGATATTCAATCATTTTTTAATCAATATTTTCTTTATCCAAGAAACATAGGCTCAATTAGGATTGCTGAGCTTGATCTAACTTTTAATAAAGCTATTTCCACATTCAAATTCGTTCATTTTATATTTTTAATACTTCTATTTATTTTTATAAATAGAATTATTATTAAAAAAAAAGATTATTTAAGTGAAAATAATTTCTTTATAAACTTAAGTATTATTTTATTCACAATTTCACTGATTTTTCATCAGTGGTTAACATTAAACTTTATTTTTATATTTTTTATAATTCCTATAATTTGTGCATTAATTCAAAGTAATTTAAAAAAGATCAAATTTTCAAAGTGGTTTAACGTTTTTCTCATAATTTTTTGTTTATCAGTTACTACAAAATATCACTTTAGATTTAACGAGGAAAGAAAGATGCTAAATTTGGAAAATATTAATCTATCAAACTATTATGAAACAAGTAATTTAACTCCAAAATTAAAAGGACTAAAATGGATTACAAGAGAATACTCACAAAATACTATTAAAGAGATTGAAAAATTGTTTGTCTTTAAGAAAATTTTAGAAAATGAAACAAAAAAAACGATGTTTATTTCAAATTATCAATTTTTCTCAGCAATATTGAATAAATCTTTACATTCACCGAATAGATGGTTTGGAACACCAGTAGCTCGTCCAGCTAAAACCAACTCTCTTTATGACGAATATTTGCTTTTTAATTACAATATTATTCTAAAAAATAAAATTGAGGTTATTTATATAGACTCTAATTTAGGAAAATATCATTTAGACTTATTCAATAAAATATTTGAAAAATTTCCAATGGAATGTTCAAATATGAATATAATAGAAGATGTTCTGTTTAAGTTCGATATTTCATCATGCTATTACTAAGATTGTAAAATTTAATAAAAATCATTATAAATACTTGCAAAATGAATATTCACGAACATCAGGCTAAAGAAATATTAAAAGAGTTTGGAGCACCAGTTTCTAATGGTGTAGTTATCTTAACTATTGATGAAATTGATAAAGAAATAAAGAAATTAAATAGCAAAGAATACGTTGTGAAAGCTCAAATCCATGCTGGAGGCAGAGGTAAAGCTGGTGGTGTAAAATTAGTCAAAAACATTGAGGAACTGCATACAGAAGCAAAAAAGATGATGGGAAAAATTTTAGTTACTCATCAAACTGGACCAGAGGGAAAAGAAGTTAAAAGATTATACATTGAGGAAGCATCAAATATTGCTAAAGAATTTTATTTGTCATGTTTAATCGATCGAGAGTCTTCAAAAATAGCATTTATAAGCAGTACAGAAGGCGGTATGGATATCGAAAAAGTTGCTTCAAAAAATCCTGAAAAAATATTAACAACTAAAATTGAATTAAAAAAAGATGGCCCTTCAGAGTCAGAAATTGAAAAAATTTTATCAGTTTTTAAATTTAATTCTGATCAAACAAAAACTACGAAAAAACTAATTAAATCTCTATACAGAATCATAGTAGAAAAGGATGCAAGTCTTATAGAAATAAATCCATTAATTGTTACCAAAGAAAATAAAATTATTTGTCTGGATGCTAAAATGAACTTTGATGATAATGCTATATTTAGAAGGCCAGAAATACTTAAACTTAGGGATTTAAACGAGGAAGACTCAGCTGAAATCGAAGCAAGTAAGTACGATCTTGCGTACATTAAATTAAATGGATCAATCGGTTGTATGGTTAACGGAGCAGGCTTAGCTATGGCAACAATGGATATAATTAAACTGTATGGAAAAGAGCCTGCAAATTTTCTTGACGTAGGAGGTGGGGCAACTAAAGAAAAAGTTGCGGCTGCATTTAAACTGATCCTTTCAGATAAAAATGTGAAAGGTATCTTAATAAACATCTTTGGAGGAATTATGAGATGTGATGTTCTCGCTCAAGGAGTTATAGATGCTGCTAAAGAAATAAATTTATCCGTCCCTTTAGTTGTAAGATTGGCGGGAACAAATGTTAAAGAGGGAAAAGAGATATTAGAAAAATCTAAATTAAAAATACTTTCTGCTTCGGATTTAAATGATGCTGCAAAAAAAATAGTTGAGGCAATAAATTAAAAATGTCAGTTCTAGTCGATAAAAATACAAAAGTTATTTGTCAGGGTTTTACTGGAAAGCACGGAACATTTCACTCTGAGCAAGCTTTAAAATATGGAACGAAATTAGTTGGAGGTGTCACTCCTAAGAAAGGAGGTCAAAAACATCTAAACCTTCCAGTTTTTAATTCAGTTCAGGAAGCAAAAGAAAAAACGTCAGCAAACGCTACAATGATATATGTCCCTCCAAAATTTGCAGGTGCAGCAATTGAAGAAGCAATAGAATCTCAAATAGAGTTAATAGTTTGTATCACAGAGGGAATTCCTGTTTTGGATATGCTTAAAGTAAAACAGTCACTGCATAAGAGTAACTCAAGATTAATTGGCCCCAACTGTCCCGGTATTATTACTCCTGGTGAATGTAAAATTGGAATAATGCCAGGAAGCATACATAAAAAGGGAACAGTAGGAATAGTTTCAAGATCAGGCACTTTAACTTATGAGGCTGTAGCTCAAACCTCGGCAAATGGTATGGGTCAATCCACTTGTATTGGAATAGGCGGTGATCCAATTAATGGTACTAACTTTATCGACTGCCTTGAGCTTTTTCTAAAAGATGATGAAACAAAATCAATTGTTATGATAGGTGAAATTGGAGGTTCAGCTGAAGAAGAGGCTGCTGATTTTTTAAAAAGAGAAAAAATTAAAAAACCCATGGTAGGCTTTATCGCAGGATTAACAGCACCTCCAGGAAGAAGAATGGGACATGCTGGAGCTATTATTTCTGGTGGTAAAGGTGGCGCAGAAGATAAAATTGAGACTATGAAATCTGCAGGTATTTCAATTTCAAAATCACCAGCTGACATAGGAAAAACGCTTTATCAAAAACTTAATGGTTGATTTTTAATTATTTATGTTAAGATAAATTTTTAATGTCTTCTTCTAAAAACACTACATACAAAAAAACGTCTTTTTTAGCAGGCAGCAATTCTGAATTTATAAATGAATTTTATGCCGATTACATATCTGATCCCAAATCCCTACCCGAAAGTTGGAGAAAATTTTTTGATGGTTTAAGTGATGATGAGAAGTTGATCTATGATGATCTAAATGGGCCAAGCTGGTCACCAGAAAAAAAAATTAAAAAACCTACACAAAGTATTGAAGCAAATAAAATTTTAGAAGAGTCTTTAAAAGAATTAGATTCTAAATCTGTAAAACAAGCTTCAAAAGACTCGGTTAGAGCAATTATGTTAATAAGGGCCTACAGAATTAGAGGTCATTTAATAGCAAATTTAGATCCCTTATCGATTCAAAAAAAAGATGAGCATCCTGAGCTTAAACCTGAAAGTTACGGATTTACAAAGTCAGATTATAATAGATCTATTTTTTTAGATGGAGTTCTTGGTCTTCAATACGGTGATTTAAATCAAATATTAAAAATTTTAAAAAAAACCTATTGTTCAAACATAGGATATGAATTTATGCATATGGGCGATCCAGATGAAAAAGCTTGGATTAGAAATAGGATTGAAGGGCCTGAAAAAAACATAACTTTTACAAATAATGGAAAAAAAGCAATATTGAATAAAATGGTTCAAGCAGAAGGGTTTGAAAAATACTTACACGTAAAATTTGTAGGAACAAAAAGATTTGGTTTAGATGGAGGTGAGTCGTTGATACCTGCTTTAGAGCAAATAATTAAAAGAGGGGGGAACTTAGGTGCTAAAGAAATTAAAATAGGTATGCCTCACCGTGGAAGATTAAACGTATTAGCAAATGTAATGGGAAAACCTTTTAAAGCGATATTTAGTGAGTTTTTTGGAAAATCAGCAAGTACCAGCAAAGATTTTGAGGGAGATGTAAAATATCATTTAGGTGCTTCATCGAATAGAGAGTTTGATGGCAATTCAGTTCATATAAGTCTGACAGACAATCCGTCTCATCTGGAGGCAGTAAATCCAGTTGTACTTGGGCAAGTCAGGGCTAAACAATTCTTTCATAAGGATAAACATAGAAAAAAAGTTATTCCTGTTTTAATGCACGGTGACGCAGCTTTTGCCGGACAAGGGATTGTTGCAGAATGTTTTGCCATGTCTGGATTGCCAGGGCATAATATCGGTGGCACTATACATATAATTGTTAATAATCAAATAGGCTTTACAACAGCACCTAGGTTTGCAAGATCTTCTCCGTATCCATCAGACGTCGCTAAAACTGCTCAAGCTCCAATATTTCATGTAAATGGTGATGACCCAGAGGCGGTTGTTCACTGTGCAAAAATTGCAACAGAATATAGACAAAAATTTAACAGAGATGTTGTTATCGATATGGTTTGTTATAGAAGATACGGTCATAACGAGGGAGACGAACCTTCATTTACCCAACCTATTATGTATAAAAAGATTAAGTCTCATCCAACAACTCTATCAATTTATGGAAAAAAATTAAGCCAAGAGGGATTAACATCAGAAGAAGATCTTCAAAAAGAAAAATTAGATTTTAAAAATTTTTTAGAAAGAGAATTTAAATCTTCAAAAAATTATAAATCAGAGCTAAAATGGTTTGATGGCGCTTGGTCAAGATTTAAGCCAGGTCTTGGAAAAGATAAAAGGGGACTCAGTGGTGTTGATAAAAATAAATTAATAGAAATAGGTAAAAAAATTTCGAAAATACCTTCAGATTTTCAAGTTCATAAAACTTTAAAAAAGATCTTTGATTTAAGAATGAATTCTATATTAGAAGGAAAGGCAATTGATTGGTCTACAGCAGAAAGCCTAGCTTTTGCTACTTTACTGACAGAGGGTTTCTCAGTAAGATTATCTGGACAAGACTCTGGCAGAGGAACATTCAGCCAAAGACATGCTGTATTGAGAAATCAAGAAAATCATCAGAGGTATATACCTTTAAATAATATTTCTAAAAGTCAAAAAAATTTTGAAATTATTGATAGTTTATTATCAGAACTAGCAGTACTAGGTTTTGAATTTGGCTACTCTCTCTCAGAGCCAGAAACACTTGTTCTTTGGGAGGCACAATTCGGTGACTTCGCAAATGGAGCACAGATTATTATAGATCAATTTATTTCATCCGGAGAGTCAAAATGGGGACGAGCCAGTGGTTTAGTTATGTTACTTCCACATGGTTATGAAGGACAAGGCCCAGAACATTCATCAGCAAGGCTGGAAAGGTTTTTGCAATTATGTGCTGGAGAAAATATTCAAATTGTTAATTGTACAACACCATCAAACTATTTTCATGTATTAAGACGACAAATGCATCGAGAGTTTAGGAAGCCCTTAGTAATAATGACACCTAAATCTTTACTAAGACATAAAAAATGTGTTTCAAACATTTTAGAATTCTCAAAAAAAAGCACCTTTCATAGAGTATTAGAAGATGACGCTTACTCAAAAGTAAATAATCTTTTAGAATTAAAAACCATAGATGATAAGATTAAGAAAGTAGTAATTTGCTCTGGTAAAATTTACTATGATTTAATAGAAGCCAGAGAAAAGTTCAAAAATGACAAAGTAACATTTGTTAGAATTGAACAACTTTATCCATTTCCTGTTAAAACTTTAGCTAACGTATTAAAGAGATACACAAAAGCAAAATTTATTTGGTGCCAGGAAGAACCACAGAACATGGGAGCATGGAATACTGTAAGAAATTATATAGATAGAACTTTGAAAATAGTAAATTTTGGTGGTAAAACTGTTAAATATGTTGGAAGAAAGGCTTCTTCCACCACTGCGACTGGAAATTTCAATAAACATCTTGCACAACAAAACGAAATATTAGAAAAGATACTTAAAGATTAAATGGCAGAAAAAATTACAGTCCCAACTTTAGGTGAGTCAGTAACAGAGGCTACGGTTTCAAAATGGCTTAAATTGCAGGGCGAAAAAGTTTCTGTAGATGAACCACTTGTAGAGCTGGAGACAGATAAAGTGAATGTTGAAGTTCCTTCACCAATAAGTGGAGTATTAGGCAGCATTGCTGTTAAAGAGGGACAGACTGTAAATGTTGGATCTCTATTAGGAACGGTTGATAGTTCATCAGTAAGTAAAGAAATAAAAGATAACGAAGTCAATAATTATAGTCCCCCAAAAAAAGAAATAGCTGATAATAAACCAAAAACTTTTAATGAAAAAAAAGTTGAAAAACTTAAGATTGTGAAAAAATCGAAAAAAATAAATGAACCAACTTTAAAGCTAGAAGAAGAGGAACCTTTGATTTTGGAAGAGGTTCACGAAGAAAAAAAAATAAAAAAGATTTTATCTCAAAAAGAGGAAAAACGTTTCTCCCCTGCAGCAAGAAAAATTGCTAGAGAGTCTGATATCGATATAAGTCAAGTAGAGGGAACTGGAAAAAATGGCGTAATTTTAAAAGAAGATATTATGAGTTTGATGGGTTCTAAACCCGCTCCATCAACAAGAAAAATAGAGCATGGTCCCGAGGAAAGAGTTAAGATGACTAGATTAAGATTAACTATTGCGAAAAGGTTAAAAGAAGCACAAGAAAATGCAGCAATGCTCACAACTTTTAATGAAGTTGATATGAGCGAAGTAATTTCAATGAGAAATCAATATAAGGAAGAATTTCATGATAAATATGGAGTTAAGTTAGGTTTCATGTCTTTTTTTGTAAAAGCCTGTGTGATCGGTTTAAAAAATTATCCAGCAGTTAACGCAGAAATTCAAGGAGAAGAAATAGTCTATAAAAATTATTATAATATTAGTATTGCAGTAGGCACTGAAAGAGGATTAGTGGTTCCTGTGTTAAGAGAAACCGATGAAATGTCTTTTGCAGATATTGAAAAAAATATAGGTAATTTGGGACAGAAAGCTAGAGATGGAAAAATAACTATTGAAGACCTTCAAGGAGGAACTTTTACTATTACAAATGGAGGAATTTATGGCTCTATGCTTTCAACTCCTATATTGAATCCACCTCAATCTGCGGTTTTGGGAATGCATAATATTATTCAAAGACCGATAGTAGTAGATGGAAACGTGGAAGTAAGACCTATAATGTATTTAGCTTTATCGTATGATCATAGAATAATCGATGGAAAAGAAGCAGTATCTTTTTTAAAAATTGTAAAAGAGTCTTTAGAACAACCAAAAAGACTTTTTTTAAATATTTAATAATGGAAAATAATTTTGACTTAGTTGTTATTGGGGGTGGTCCAGGTGGATATGTTTGCGCTATAAGAGCTGCCCAATTAGGATTGAAAACTGCCTGTATAGAATCCAGAGGAGCTCTGGGAGGTACATGTTTAAATGTGGGATGTATACCTTCAAAAAGTTTACTAAATCTTTCAGAAAACTTTCATAAAGCTAAAAAAGACTTCAATCAACAAGGTATAGAAATTGAAGGTATTAAATTAAATATTGCAAAAATGATGTCTAACAAAAATAAGTCTATTCAAATACTTACTAAAGGTGTTGAATTTTTATTCAAAAAAAATAAGGTAACATATTTTAAAGGAAAAGGAGTCCTCTTTTCTAAAAATGATATAATAGTTTATGAAAGAGACAAAAAAAGAACTAATATTAAATCAAATAATATTGTTATAGCCACTGGTTCAGAGGTTGCTTCTCTACCAGGTATCAATATTGATGAAAAGAACATAGTATCTTCTACAGGCGCTTTATCTTTTGACAAAGTCCCAGAAAAATTAGCAATTATAGGTGGTGGTTACATTGGTTTAGAAATGGGTTCAGTTTGGTCAAGGCTAGGATCTGAGGTAACGGTTATAGAATATCTTGATCATATAACACCAGGTATGGATAGAGAAATTTCAAATGAATTTCAAAAAATATTAACTAAACAAGGGATAAAATTTAAATTAGGATCAAAAGTTGAAGCTGTTAGCAATAAAGGTAATTTAGTTTCAATAACATATACAAATCTTAAAGACTCAAAAAAGGAAAATATCGAAGTTGATAAAGTTTTAGTTTCTGTAGGAAGAAAACCCTATACTGAAGGCTTAAATTTAACAAAGGTTGGAGTGAAAAGAGACAATAAAGGCCGAATAGAAGTCGACAAGAAATTGCAAACATCTATTAAAAATATTTATGCTATTGGAGACGTAATAAAAGGCCCTATGCTTGCTCATAAAGCTGAAGAAGAGGGTATCGCAGTAGCTGAAATACTAGCTGGTCAAGCAGGTCATGTGAATTATGATGTTATACCAGGTGTAGTTTATACTTCTCCAGAGGTAGCGACTGTAGGGAAAACAGAAGAACAGTTAAAAGAGGAAAAAAGATCTTATAAAGTTGGTAAATTTCCATTCCTCGCTAATTCAAGAGCAAAAGTAAATAATGAGACAGACGGTTTCGTCAAAATTCTTGCAGATAGTAAAACAGATAAAGTTTTAGGCGTTCATATCATAGGACCTCATAGTGGAGATATGATAGCTGAGATGGCGCTAGCTATGGAATTTGGAGCAAGTTCAGAAGATATTGCAAGAACTTGTCATGCACATCCAACGCACACAGAGGCTATCAAAGAAGCAGCTTTAGCTGTTGATAAAAGACCAATTCATTTCTAAAAATACAGAATTGAATTACTATGTGTCCATGAAGGCACAAGTGCTGTTACCTAAAATATTTAATTTTCCTTTTACATATAATTGTGATCAGAACTCCCTAAAACCTGGTGATTTTGTAGAGGTTCCTTTTGGATCAAAAAGAGAAATAGGAGTTGTTTGGCCTGGTAAAATTTCAACTTTAAAAGATATTAAGATTAAAAATATAAATAAAAAAATTAAAAAATTTTCAATTAACAAAAAATTTATTAATTTTTTAGATTGGTTTGCATTATATAATATGATGCCTTTAGGACTAGTTCTAAAAATGTCTATTGGTAGCAATCAAAATTTAATTGAAAAAGATGAAAGAGAATTTACTCAAATTGAAAAACAAAAAAAAATTTTTACTTTAAATAAAGAACAAAAAAAAGCATTAAACTTTTTAAATTCAAATAATAATAAATTTGAAGTTTCTGTTTTGCAAGGAACTACTGGCTCAGGAAAAACTCTTGTATACTTTGAAAGGATAAAAAAAATATTAAAAGAAAAAAAACAAGCACTAGTTTTATTACCAGAAATTTTTCTAACCAATGAGTTTAAATCTAGATTTATTGATTTTTTTGGTTTTGAACCAGCAATATGGCATTCAAAAATAACTCCTAAAAATAAACGTATAATTTGGAAAGGAATAATTAATAATAAAGTAAAATTAGTGATAGGAGCCAGGTCATCATTGTTACTTCCATTTAAAAATCTTGGAGTTATAATTGTTGATGAGGAACACGATTCTTCTTATAAACAAGATGATGGTGTGATTTATCATGCCAGAGACATGGCTATCTCTAGAGCATCATTTGAGAATATCCCTATACATTTAATTACTTCAATTCCATCAATTGAAACTTTTAACAATATACAAAATAAAAAATTCAAGCATTATAGAATTTTTAAAAGATATAAAAATGTCCCTTTACCAAAAACAAAAATTGTAAATTTAAATATAAATAAAATTAAAGATCGTTTTATCTCTGAAGAAACTATTCAAATTGTAAAAAAATTCTTAAACAAAAATGAGCAAGTATTATTTTTTTTAAATCGACGAGGATACGCACCATATTTAATTTGTAAGAAATGTGGTTATAAACAGATTTGTTCTAATTGTTCAATGTATTTAACTTTTCATAAAACAAAAAATAAAGCTATTTGTCATCATTGTTCTTTTGAAAAAAAAATTTCTAGAAAATGTAATGAAAATGAAAATTGTAACTTTATTATGTACGGACCTGGCGTGGAAAAAATTTTTGAAGAATTAAAAAAAGTTTTTCCTTCCAATACTATTGAAATTTTTTCAAGTGACTATATGAAAAAAAAAGATCAAACCCAGTCATTATTTAAAAGAATAATTAATAATAAAGTCGATATCTTAGTTGGTACCCAAATGATTTCTAAAGGATTTAATTTTCCTAAATTGAATTGTATTGTTGTTGTTGATGCAGATTTTTCAGGTAGAGGCTATGATTTAAGAGCTACTGAAAAAAATGTGCAATTATATCATCAACTTAGTGGAAGAGCTGGTAGATTTAGTCAAGACTCAATAATTATTTATCAAACATTATCTCCAGAGAATGTCACTCTCAACCAATTAATAATGAATAATTCAGAGGGTCTATTAAAAAATGAACTTATTATAAGAAAGAAAAATTTATTACCTCCTTTTGCAAGATTAATTGCTATTATTGTATCAGCAAGTAAACATAGTTTAAGTATTGAGGGAGCAAGAGAGATTAAAAGGCACCTTAATAAGATTGATGATATAGAAATATTGGGTCCTGTCGACTCCCCATTATTAAAGATTAAAAAAAAATTTAGGGCCAGGCTTCTAATAAGGTTCAATGGAAAAAGGCTTATTCAAAAAAAAATAGCAAACCTACTAAATTCATTGAAAATATCTAGTAAAATTAAACTTACAGTTGATGTTGATCCAGTAAATTTTGGATAAATAACAAATTGCTTCCTTGATCAAAATATACTCATGTGTTACGAAACGCACATTATTTCACTTTTTTTCAACTTACTAAAAAAATGAGCGCAAACAAATCTTTCTCATCAGAAACTTCAGAAAGGTATTCTCGTGCATTATTTGAAGTTGCGAACGAAGCAAATGAAATAGAGAAGGTCGAGAAAGATATAAAGACTTTTCAATTACTTTTAGAAAATACCTCTGAATTAAAAAATTTTATTCATAATCCTACCCAAAGTTTAGAAACACAAAATAATGTGATTAATCTATTATCTGAAAAGTTAAATTTCTCAAATAATTTAAAAAATTTTTTTTTACTTTTGATTGAAAAAAGAAGAATATTTTTTGTTTTAAAAATTTTAAAAAGTTTTTTAATTTTGTGTTCAAAAAAAAGAGGAGAAATAAAAGCATCTTTAATCTCATCGAAAGATTTATCCCAAACAGAATTAGAAAATATAAGCAAAGAGTTGTCATCATCAATGCAATCAACGATTAAATTTGACTATAAAATTGATAAAGATTTAATTGGAGGATTAAAATTGCAACTAGGGAGTATAATGATTGATAGTTCTATAAAAAGCAAATTAAAAAAATTTGAACAACAAATGTTAGAAAAATAAAATGTCCATTAACCCTTCAGAAGTAACAAAATTATTAAAAGAACAGATTAAAAACTTTGGAGAAAAAGCCGAAGTATCTGAAATTGGAAAAGTTCTATCAGTTGGTGATGGTATCGCGCGCGTTTATGGATTAGATAATGTGCAAGCAGGTGAAATGGTGGAATTTGAAGACGGCTCAAAAGGAATGGCACTAAATTTAGAAAACGATAATGTTGGAGTAGTAATTTTTGGTGATGATAGAACAATTAAAGAGGGTGATACAATTAAAAGAACAAATGCAATTGTTGATGTCCCAGTAGGTAAAGAACTTTTAGGAAGAGTAGTGGATGGTCTAGGAAACCCTATTGATGGAAAAGGACCGATTACATCAAAACAAAGAAAAAGGGTTGAAGTAAAAGCTCCTGGGATTATTCCCAGACAATCCGTAAGTGAACCAATGCAAACAGGATTAAAGTCGATAGACTCCTTAATACCTGTAGGAAGAGGACAAAGAGAATTAATTATTGGTGATAGACAAACAGGTAAGACTGCTGTTGCAATAGATGCAATTATTAATCAAAAAAAAATCAATGAATCCTCGGATGAAAAAAAAAAATTATACTGCGTTTACGTAGCTATAGGACAAAAACGTTCAACAGTTGCGCAAATAACAAAAACTTTAGAAGAGGCAGGAGCATTAAAATATACTACAATCGTAGCCGCGACTGCGTCTGACTCAGCTCCACTACAATTTTTAGCTCCATATACAGGATGTACTATTGGCGAATATTTCAGAGATAATGGAATGCATGCGTTGATAGTATATGACGATCTATCCAAACAAGCTGTCGCTTATAGACAAATGTCACTTCTATTAAGGAGGCCACCAGGACGAGAAGCGTACCCTGGTGATGTTTTTTATTTACATAGTAGACTTTTAGAAAGATCAGCCAAATTGAGTGATACAAATGGTGGAGGTTCTTTAACTGCTTTACCAATAATTGAAACTCAGGCAGGTGACGTTTCAGCATATATCCCTACAAATGTAATTTCGATTACAGACGGGCAAATTTTCTTAGAAACTGAATTATTTAACCAAGGAATTAGACCTGCGGTAAATGTTGGATTGTCCGTTTCGAGAGTTGGTTCTGCTGCACAAACTAAAGCAATGAAAAAGGTGGCAGGCTCAATAAAACTAGAACTTGCACAATATAGAGAAATGGCCGCATTTGCACAATTCGGGTCAGATTTAGACGCTTCAACACAGCAATTGTTAAATCGAGGGGCTAAATTAACGGAACTTCTAAAACAAGATCAATATTCTCCAATGACAGTTGCTGAACAAGTAATATCAGTTTTTACTGGGGTGGAGGGATATTTAGATGATGTAGATTTGGATAAGATTAAAAAATTTGAAAAGGATATTATCGAAAAAATTAAATCTGAAAATCCTGAGATTATAGACTCTATACAATCTACAGGAAAACTTGATGAAGATACCGAAAAATTATTATCAAAAGCAATTGAGGATTACAAAAAATAAAAATGCCCAGTTTAGATGATTTAAAAAAAAGAATTAAAAGTGTCAAATCTACACAAAAAATTACAAAAGCTATGAAAATGGTAGCTGCTGCGAAATTAAGGAAAGCTCAAGAAAGTGCAGAAAAAGGGAGACCTTACAGCCAAAAAATGCAAAATATAATTTTAAATCTCACAAAATCTATTAATGATCCTCTCAACGCACCAAAACTTTTAGTCGGAACTGGAGATAATAAAAAATATTTATGTGTAGTTTTGACAGCAGATCGTGGTTTATGTGGGGGTTTTAATTCTAATATATGTAAATTAGCGAAACAAAATTTTAAAAAGATTTTAAATGAAAAGAAAAATTTAAAAATAATCAGTGTCGGTTCAAAAGGTTATGATCAAATTAGAAGAGATTATGGAAAATATGTTATTAAAAAATATAGTTTTAAAGAAAAAAAACAGATAACTTTTAATGAGGCAAATATTGTAGGAAGTGAAATTATATCTTTATTCAATCAAGGTGAATTTGATAAATGTATTTTGTTTTATAATAATTTTAAAAACGTAATTACTCAAATTCCCCAAGCTCAACAGATAATTCCTGCAGAAATAAACAAAAATTATAATGACGATAAAAATAGTTTTTCGTATGATTTTGAACCTGAGGAGGATGAAATTTTAGAAGATTTATTGCCAAAAAACATTTCTACTCAAGTTTTCAAAGCCTTACTTGAAAATGCTGCAAGCGAACAAGGATCTAGAATGACAGCTATGGATAACGCAACAAGAAATGCGGGAGAATTAGTTGATAAGTTAACAATTAATTATAATAGAAGTCGACAAGCATCAATTACAAAAGAATTAATTGAAATTATTTCAGGAGCGGAGAGTTTATAAATATGAATAATAATGGAAAAATTACACAAATTATAGGAGCAGTCGTTGATGTAAATTTTAGTGCTAATTTACCTGAAATTTACACTGCTCTTGAAGTTAACAATTCGGGAAACAAACTTATTTTAGAGGTAGCACAGCACTTAGGTGAAAATGATGTTCGAACAATCGCAATGGATGCCACAGAGGGATTAAAAAGAGGTGATATCGTTACTAACACGGGGGCACCAATAAGTGTTCCAGTTGGTCCAGAAACACTTGGAAGAATCATAAATGTTGTTGGAGATTCTATTGACGAAAAAGGTGAAGTTAAAACTAAAGAGAAATGGCCTATTCATCGAGCAGCCCCTAAGTTTACTGATCAAGCAACAGAGACTGAACAATTAGTTACAGGAATAAAAGTAATCGATCTTTTAGCCCCATACGCAAAAGGTGGTAAAATTGGTTTATTTGGAGGTGCAGGAGTAGGAAAGACAGTAACTATCATGGAATTGATAAATAATATTGCAAAAGCACACGGAGGCTTTTCAGTGTTTGCCGGTGTAGGTGAAAGAACCAGAGAAGGAAATGATTTATATCATGAAATGATAGAGTCTGGTGTAATTAAAACGGATGGAAAAGGTTCAAAAGCAGCACTTGTATATGGTCAAATGAATGAGCCACCAGGAGCAAGAGCTAGGGTAGCTTTAACAGGTTTAACTGTAGCAGAATATTTTAGAGATAAAGAAGGGCAAGACGTTTTGTTTTTTGTAGATAACATTTTTAGATTTACTCAAGCAGGTTCAGAGGTCTCAGCATTGCTTGGAAGAATACCTTCAGCCGTGGGGTACCAACCAACTTTAGCTACTGATATGGGTAATCTTCAAGAGCGAATAACTTCAACTGATAAAGGCTCAATAACATCAGTTCAGGCTATATATGTGCCTGCAGACGATCTAACCGATCCGGCTCCAGCAACATCTTTTTCCCACCTAGATGCTACTACGGTTCTATCTAGGCAAATTGCTGAGATTGGAATATATCCAGCTGTAGACCCTTTAGACTCTACATCAAGAATTTTAGATCCCAGAGTAGTTGGTGAAGAACATTATAGAGTTGCTAGGGATGTACAGAGAATTTTACAAGCTTATAAATCATTACAAGATATTATTGCAATACTTGGTATGGACGAACTTTCTGAGGAGGATAAACTTACTGTAGCTAGAGCAAGAAAGATACAAAGATTTTTATCACAACCATTTTTTGTTGCAGAAGTATTCACAGGTTCACCTGGAAAACTAGTCGATCTGGATGATACAATTAAAGGTTTTGATGCAATCTGCAAAGGCGATTATGACCATTTACCAGAGGCAGCTTTTTACATGGTAGGCGGTATTGAAGAAGTTATAGAAAAAGCTGCAAAGTTATCAAAAGATAGTAAATAATGTCTGATATATTCAAAGTAGAAATAATTACACCTGATCAAATAGTTTTTAAATCGGATGTAAAAGAAGTAATAATCCCATCCTATGAAGGTCAAATGGGTATTCTTAAAGATCATATACCCTTAATAACTTTTTTAAAACCTGGAATTATAGTTATAAAAAATCAGGAAGAAAAAAAATATTATATAGAGGAGGGAACCGTAGAATTTTCTGATAATAATCTTTTAATATTAACCTCCAAAGTAGAGGACATAAATAATCTTGCAAAGAGTTATATAAGTAATTTACAAGAAGAAGCAGAAAAAAAACTCAAAGATCATAATTCAAGTGATAAAGAGAAGTACATAGCATTTCATAAAATCGAAACACTAAAAGAAATCAATCGATAATTAAGTTAATCTCTTTAAGAATATTTTTATATAAGTCTTTTTTGAAATTTACTATAACTTCAGGTAGTTTCTCTGGTTCTATCCACTTCCAATCAATAAATTCAGGATTTCTAGTATTTAAATCTATCTCCCTGTCTTCACCTAAAAACCTTGTGATAAACCATTTCTGTTTTTGACCTCTGTATTTACCTTTCCAAATTATTCCAACTAAGTTTTTTGGTAATTCGTATTGATATATTTTCTCAATTTCTTTTAAAATTTTGATATTCTTTATACTTGTTTCCTCAGCCAACTCTCTTTTCATTGCAGTGATAAAACTCTCACCTTTGTCAACACCTCCTTGAGGCATTTGCCATTTATTTCCAGGATTATCTTTTCTTTTGCCAACAAAAACATGATTTTGATTATTTAAAACTACAATTCCTACTCCAGTTCGCATAGGGAGTTTTTGCTTAATCATAGATTATGAGTTAAAAAGTTTAATTGCGTAATTTAATTGATTATCTTTTTCTGAGTTTATTTTGAAATCATTACCAATTTCCTCAACTAAAATATCGGGTGTAACACCGACCTCTGAAATTGACTCACCAGATGGAAGATAGTATTTAGAAATTGTTAATCTCATTCCACCTCCATTTCCTAGAGGTATAATTGATTGCACAGATCCTTTTCCATAAGAGCTTTCTCCAAGAATGATAGCTCTTTTATGATCTTTTAAAGCCCCGGCAAAAATTTCTGATGCAGAAGCAGATCCATTATTTATTAAAACTACCAATGGTTTTCCTTTAATCTCGTCACCTTTTCTTGCAAAAAATTTTCTAGTTTCAGAAATTTTACGTCCTTTAGTAGAAACTATTTCACCATCATCTAAAAAGAAATCAGTTATATTGATAGCTTGTGTTAATAAACCACCAGGGTTATTTCTTAAATCAATAACATAACCTTTAATTTTTGGCTTTTTTTCAAATTTTTTTATTGATTTTAAAAATTGTTTGTCGCTATTCTCATTAAATGACTTTAGTCTAACGTAACCAATGTTTTCTTCCTTGCTAATTACTTTAGAACTGACTGACTGAACCTCAATAATCTTTCTCGTAATATTAAATTCTAATGGTTTTTTAACATTTTTTCTTCGTATTGTAAGATTAATTGTCGTTCCAACAGGTCCTCGCATTAACTTGACCGCTTCCATTAGTGACTTTCCTTGTACCTGCTCATTCCCAATTTTTACAATGTAATCACCAGCCTTTATTCCTGCCTTTTCAGCTGGTGTATCGTCTATTGGAGAAATTACTTTTACTACACCTGACTCCATACCTATCTCAATTCCTAATCCACCAAATTCACCTCGAGTGTCGGTTTGCATTTCCTTAAAAAGTTCAGGACTCATATAAGCAGAATATGGATCAAGTGATTGCAGAACACCATTTATTGCAGAATCCATCATTTCAGCCTGATCGACATCATCAACGTAGTCTTTTTTAATATTCTCTAATACTTCACCAAATAGATCAATTTTCTCATAAAGTTCATTCTTAGAAAAAACTGAAGTTGCAGTTAATTTTAAAATAAATAATGCTAATAAAAAAATTTTTTTCATATCATAGCTTTTTCTTTTGGAATTTCTTCTGACCACATTTTTTCTAAATCGTAAAATTCTCTTTTATTAGGATGAAACAAATGTACAATTATATCATGCGCGTCTACTAGCTTCCAATCGTTGCTATCTTTTCCCTCAATACGACAATTATCCAATCCTTTTCTTTTCAATTCTGATACAAGAATTTCAGATAGCGATTGAAGATGTCTTGAAGATGTTCCTGAGGCTACAATCATGTAATCTGCAATATAAGATTTATTTCTTAGATCTATGGTGGAAATACTTTTTGCTTTATTGTCATCAAGTATTTTTTCTATATTGACTTTTAATTCAACTACTTTCATGAATAGGTTTTATTTGATTGATTTCTTATCTTTGTAGAAGAGATAATTATAGGTTTATTATTTATAAATATTATATTTTTTTTTAAATATTTTACCACTTTTGATTTCTTTCCCTTTTTATCATATCCTTTTCTAGAAAAAACAACTAATTTTGCCAATTTTACTATCTTTTTCCAACTTTTCCACTTATGAAATTTAATAATGTTATCGGATCCAATAATAAAATAGATATTCTTTAATTTCTTTTTTTTTATAAAATAATTAATTATATCAATACTTCTTGAAGAATTTACAATATTATCAAGATGTACTACTTGAATATTTTTTTGATATCTAGATATTTTTTTTGCAAAATTAATTCTTTTATTTAAAGAATAAAAAGTTTTATTTTTGAAGGGATTCTTTTTTGTGACGACCCAGTAAATTTTTTTCAATTTTAATTTTTTTATGGCAATTCTTGATATGCCTAAGTGACCTTTATGCGCAGGATCAAAACTACCACCTAATAATCCAATGTATTTTTTTTGGATATCTGCCATTAACTATGGTCTAACAATTCCTTTCCCAGATACAAGATATTTGTATGATGTTAGCTGATTTATTCCTACAGGACCTCTAGGGGGAAGTTTGTTAGTAGAAATACCAATTTCTCCTCCAAAACCAAATTCCCCTCCATCAGCGAATTGAGTTGAAACATTATGCATTGCTATTGAGCTATTGACACCATTTAAAAATATTTCAGCATTTTTTTTACTATTGGTGATAATACTATCGGTATGCATAGTGCCATATTTTAAAATATGTTTGACAGCGTGTTTTACATTTTTAACTGCCTTAATTGAAATAATTGCATCTAGGTATTCTGTTCTCCAATCTTTTTCTTTGGCTACTTTTAATTTCCCATTAAATATTTTATTAACTTTACTATCTGCTCTTACTTCACAACCTGAGTCGATTAGAGCTTTGACTATTTCTTTAGCATGTGAGCTTAAAGCTTTTTCTTCGATTAAAAGAGTTTCAACTGCTCCACATATACTTGTTCTTCTCATCTTAGCGTTCACAATTAAATTTTTTGCCATTTTTAAATTTGAGGTCTTATCAACATAAATGTGGCACAGCCCCTCGAGATGACCAATTACATGTACGTTAGAAAATTTTTGTACTTTTGCTACAAGTCCTTTTCCTCCTCTTGGTACAATTACATCAATGTATGCACTCATTTTTGATAATAATTGATCTACTATTTTTCTACTTTTATTTTCAATAAATTGAACACAGTTTTGATTGATATTATTTTTTCGTAAATTATCTCTAAACAAATTAGCTAATAATCTATTTGAATTGAAAGCTTCAGATCCACCTCTCAAAATAGAACAGTTTCCCGATTTTAAACATAATGCTGCTACATCAGCAGTTACATTAGGTCTGCTTTCATATATTACTCCTATGACACCAATTGGAGTTGTAACTCTCTTAATAGTTAAATTATTTGGTCTGCGCCATGTTTCTAGAACTTTTCCAACCGGGTCTTTAAACTTTGCTATTTCATTTATTGAGTGTCTAATACCTTCTATTCTCTTTTTATTTAAAATAAGTCTGTCAACTAAATGTTTTCTTTTAACATTTTTTACGTCTTTTAAATTTTCTCTGATTATCTTATTTGAATTTTTTAGAAGAGATTGATTGTAATTATCTAAAACTTTTTTTATTTTTTTATGTTTAACATTCTTTAAATCTTCAAAGGCTTTTTTCGCATTTTTACCGACTGTTTCTAAATAATTCATTTATAATAATACCATATCATCTTTATGAATGACTTCAGTTTTACTTAAATAACCAAGAATTTTTTCTATCTCTCTACTTTGTTTGCCTTTAATTTTATCTATTTCAACAGAGCTAAATGATGACAGTCCACGAGCCAGTTGATTATCATTTTGATCTAAGATTATTACATTTTCTCCTTTTTTGAAATTTCCATTAATCTTAGTTATGCCAGCTGCGAGCAAGCTTTTACCATTTGATAAAGCTTTAGCTGCTCCATTATCAATATGAATAGTTCCATTGTAATTAAGAGAACCGATAATCCATTTTTTTCTAGCGTCTAATGTAGAAATTTTTGGCAAGAAATGAGTATATTTTTTATTTTTAATCATATTTGCAATTGGATTATTTACTTTACCATTAGCAATAAACATATGGCTGCCTGAATTCATACAAATTTTAGCGGCATCCAACTTTGTAGCAATTCCACCTGAACCAAATTTGTTTCTTTTGTTATCTATCAAAGACATTATTTTTTCATTAATTGAAGTTACTTGTCTTAAAATTTTTTTCCCTTTTGATTTATCGTATAGTCCATCAACATCAGAAAATAGAATCAGCATATCTGCTCCAATAATTTGAGCTACTCGTGCGGCTAGTCTATCATTATCCCCATATTTTATTTCACTAGTTGCTGTTGAATCATTTTCATTCACTACAGGGATAGCTTTAAGTTTAAATAAATTATCGAATGTCCTTTTTACATTAATAGCTCTTCTTCTTTGCTCGGTATCATCTGGGCTAATTAAAATTTGACCAGTTTTAATTTTATATTTATCAAATAGTTTTTGAAATTCTCCTGCAAGGTGAATTTGGCCAACTGCTGCAATAGCTTGGCTCATTTCTAATTTAATTTTTCCTTTTTTAATCTTTAGGTATTTTTGTCCAAGAGCGATTGCACCTGATGAGACAATTACAAAGTTTTTTCCTTTTCCATATTTTTTTATATCTTTAATAAGAGAAGTTACCCATTTTTTTTTGAAAATACCTTTACTGTCAATTACAGTTGCAGATCCAAGTTTTAGAACTATTTTATTTGAATTTTTAATTAGCATATTTTATCAATAATTTTTTAATTTTTTGAAGATCTTTGTTAGAATGAACAGATACAATTTCATATTTAGTTTTGATTTTTTTTCTAAATTCTTTTAATTTTTCATTAATCTCATTTTCATCTAATAAATCTGATTTATTGAAAAAAATGATTTCTTTCTTTTTTATTAAATCTTTATCATAATTAGATAACTCTGATTTAATTTTCTTATAAGAATTTAATAAGTCATCTTCTGATAAGTCTATTAAGTGAAGTAAAATTTTACATCTTTCTATATGTCTTAAGAATTTATCTCCAAGACCAACACCTTTATGTGCACCTTCTACTAAACCTGGAATGTCAGCTAAAGTAATCTCTTTCCCTCCATAGTAAGACACTCCTAAATTTGGATTTATTGTTGTAAATGGATAGTTAGCTATTTTTGGCTTAGCTCTTGTTAATGCTGCAAGCAAACTAGATTTACCAGCATTTGGCTTACCAATAATTCCAATGTCAGCAATTACTTTTAATTGAAGCCATATCCAAAATTCTTCACCTAATTTCCCATTAGTTTTTTTTCTTGGCGCTCTATTTGTAGAACTTTTAAATCTTACGTTTCCAAGTCCACCCTTACCACCTGTTGCCACAAGATATTTTTCTTTATTCTTGGTAAAGTCATAAATTAATGTATTATTATCTTCTTCATATACTTGAGTCCCTAAAGGCACTTTTAAAATCAAGTCTTCTCCATTAGCTCCAGTTTTATTTCTTTTGCTTCCAGGTTTCCCATGTTGAGCTTTAAAATGTTGAGCATACCTGAAATCAATTAACGTATTGAGGTTTCTATCAGATTGAACAATTATAGACCCTCCATCTCCACCATCGCCTCCATCTGGTCCACCATATTCCACAAACTTTTCTCTTCTAAAGCTTGCAGAACCTGACCCACCATTTCCAGCTTTAATATAAATCTTTGCTTGATCTAAAAATTTCATTCTTATTATAATATAAATAACTAAGTTTATTTATATAGATTTAATTGGGGATTACAGAAACAAAAGTTCTGTTTAATTTAGATTTTTTGAATTTTACTTTTCCTTTTATTAAAGAAAAAATTGAGTGGTCTTTACCCATACCAACATTATCACCAGGATGAATTTTCGTACCTCTTTGCCTAACTATTATGTTTCCGGGTACCACTACTTGATCTCCATACTTTTTTACTCCAAGACGTCTACCTTTACTATCTCGGCCGTTCTTCGATGATCCACCTGCTTTTTTAGTTGCCATTTAATTTCCTATTTTTTTGCTACCTTTTTTATAACTTTTTTCTCTTCTTTTACAGATTTCTTTTTTTCAACAATTTTAGCTTCGTCTATAACTTTTCCACCTTTAGCTAAAATTTTTGTTATTTGTATTTTAGAGTGACGTTGTCTATGGCCATTCTTTTTTCTTGAATGTTTTCTTCTTCTTTTATGAAAAATTAATATTGTTCTATCTTTGACATTATCTAAAAGTTTAGCTTCTACTTTAGCTCCGTCAACTTTAGGACTTCCAATCTCTGTGTTTTTATCGTCGTTTAAAAGTAAAACATTATCAAATTTAATAGTTTCACCAACTTTAGCGTTAAGTTTTTCTATTTCTAATATTTTACTTGCGGTTACTTTGTATTGTTTTCCACCAGTTTCAATTATTGCAAATGACATAAAATCTCTTTTTTTAATTTCCACGCAATATAGCCCTCAGTACTAACAAGTCAAGATTATTGAAGCTAAAAAGAGTCCTTTAAATCTCGTAATTTTGAAAAAACTTCAACATTGGATGAATCTTTTAAGCCCAAGCCTTGCTTTATTTCGGGGTCATCACACCTAAGGAAAATATTCGTTTTAATTTCATCAGCTAAAGTAGACGGAATAGTCGGCTGGTTAGAGTTTAGTTTTTTTTTGATGTCATTTTTTTTATCTTTTAAATAGGTGTTTTTTGGATCATACTTTAAACAGAAATTTAAATTTGAATTTGTGTACTCATGCCCACAATATATTTTTGTATCAGGAGGAAGATTTTTTATTTTGTTCAAAGAACTAAACATTTCTTCATGAGTGCCTTCAAATACTCTACCACATCCTAAAGAAAATAATGTATCTCCAGTAAAAGCGATTTTTTTCTTTTTAAAGAAAAAAGCAATGTGACCCTTGGTATGACCTGGAATAAAAATTACTTCAAATTCTAAATTTCCAATTTTGTGCTTTTGATTTTCTTTAAGCATTATATCTATCCCTGGAATACGATTTTTATCTAGGTTTGAGCCTAAAATTCTTGAGTTATATTTTTTTTTAAGTTCAAGGTTAGCACCAACATGATCAGCATGATGATGAGTATTTAAAATAAAATCTAACTTTTTATATTTACTAATTATTTTATCACAGGCGTTAAATTCAGACGGATCTACTATTGAAATTGTGCCTGTTTCTTTCTCATGAATTAAATAACTGTAATTGTCACTTAAACATGGAATAATTTCTATTATCATTTATCCTATTAAAAAAATCCCTAATTTTGAAAAGAGATTTTTTATTTCTAAATTACTTTTTTTTATCAATGAAGTTTTATCTTCACTAACTCCAACAACTTTTTTGATGTTTATATTTTTTTCATCACAAAAATTAAATAGATCTTTAATAGTGCACATATGTAAGTTAGGAGTGTTATACCATGTATTTGGCAATGTTTTTGTAACCGGCATTTCACCAAAAAATAAAAGTTTTACTCTTACTTTCCAGTACCCAAAATTTGGAATGGAAACAATTACTGCTTTACCTATTCTCAAAAGATTTTTTAAAACTTTTTCTGGCTCATAAAAAGCTTGTAAAGTTTGGCTAAGTACAACATAGTCAAAAGATTGATTAGGGAATTGATGAAGTTCGGTTTCAGCGTTTCCTTGTATAACCGGCAAACCTTTGTTTATGCACTTTTGTACATTCTCTTGATTAAGTTCCAATCCACGAACTTCTATATTTTTTTCCTCTTTAAGGAAATTCATTAGAGATCCATCTCCACAACCAACATCTAAAACTCTTGAGTTGTTTGGTAATAAATCAGCAATTACTTTAAATTCTTTTTTCATTTTTAAATTTTTCGTACATTGAGTCTATAAAACCTTTAAGAGTTTTTAAAAATTCTGGTTCATTTAGCAAGAAGGAGTCATGGCCTTTATCTGTTACTATTTCTGAATAAGAAACATCAGCACCAGATGCATTTAATGCAATTACTATGTCCTTATTTTCTTTTGTTGTATAAAGCCAGTCAGAAGAAAATGATATTACTAGAAATTTCGTGTTTTGATTTTTAAAAGCTTCAACTAAACCACCTTTAAACTGCTTAGAAAGATCAAAATAATCCATTGCTCTAGTTATATAAAGAATTGAATTTGCATCAAATCTTTCCACAAAAGCATAACCTTGATGTCTTAAATAACTTTCCACCTGAAAATCTGCGTTAAAACTAAATTCGTAATCTGCTTTTTCTTGTAATTTTCTTCCGAATTTTTCCTGCATACCTTTTTCAGATAAATAACTTATATGACCAACCATTCGTGCAACTGCTAAGCCATTTTTAGGCTGCACATTTTTTGATACATATTTTCCATTATCCCAAACAGGGTCAGCCATTATAGCTTGGCGTGCTAGTTCGTTAAGTGCAATATTTTGTGCACTATGACTTGAACTACAAGCTATCGGAACAGCTGAAAAAGCTTTATCAGGAAATGTTGCGCAAAATTGTAATAACTGCATTCCGCCCATTGATCCGCCAGTAGCGCATAAAAGTTTTTTTATACCAAGGTGTTCCAGTAAAGACTCTTGTGCTTTCACCATATCTTTAATGGTAATAACTGGAAAATCTAAACCGTAAGGCTGGTTGTTTTCAGGATTTGTATCTTTTGGTCCAAGAGATCCCATACATCCACCAATTACATTTGCGCAAATCACAAAATATTTATCTGTATCAATAGCCTTGCCAGGACCAACAGCAGTGACCCACCAGCCATCTTTATTTGTTACAGGGTTAGTGCCAGTTACAAATTGATCGCCCGTTAAAGCGTGGAATACTAAAATAGCGTTATCTTTATTTTCATTAAGTTTTCCGTAGGTTTCATAGGCTAGAGGAAAATTCTTAACGGTTTTTCCACAATCAAGCTTGAGTGGTTTATTTATAGTAATCTTATTTATATTCTCAAATTTTCTATTCATCCAAAAAAAAAGCCCAGCTAAACTGGGCATCTCCCTTTTTAGCTAAATTTGTTATGCGCTTGCAATATGGTTAAATCAGCGCGATATCTATTTACTAGATCATCACAAACTTGTCAATTTTATATAAGATAAAGACTTCTAGAAAAACTCGAACAATTTAGATATTACATTAATTAATGAGATTACCTAAGCCAAATAACATAATAACTGAAAAATACGTAGTAGGAATGAGCGTATTTAAAAATAGATTAGCTAAGATAAAATTATCAGCTAATGAGTCCGCGCTTGGGCCTAGTCCAAAAGCAAAAAAAGAATATATAAAAGTATCAAAAAGTTTTGCGAGATATCCTGACACCAATGGCACTTTCTTAAGAGAAACTTTATCAAAAAAATTTAAACTAGACAAAAATAGAATTATTTTGGGATCAGGTTCAGATCAAATTTTTGAATTAATCTGTAAAGCATACCTAAAAAAAGGTGACGAGGTAATTGTGCCTAGGTATAGTTTTATTATTTATAGAATTTATAGCAAAATGAATGGTGCAAAAGTTATTTATTCAAATGAAAATAATTTTACAGTTTCAGTAAAAGATATTTTAAAAAAAGTAACTACTAAGACAAAAGTTGTATTTTTGGCAAATCCAAATAATCCAACCGGGACCTATGTTGCAAAAAAAGATTTGTTGTTTTTACGAAAAAAACTACGAAGCAATATTTTGTTAGTAGTTGATGATGCTTATTTTGAATATGTAAAACAAAAAAATTATTCTTCAGCTTTAAAATTATTTTCTAACTTTAAAAATGTGGTAATGACAAGAACATTTTCAAAAATCTATGGTCTAGCAGGATTGAGAGTGGGGTGGGGATATGGATCAAAAGAAATTATTGATACGTTAAATAAAATTAAGCCACCTTTTAATGTAAACAAAGCAGCTTTGTTTGCCGCATCTGCCGCAGTAAAAGATAGTGCTTGGTTAAATAAAGAAATTAAATACGTTAATAACTGGAATAAAAAAATGTTTAATGAATTTAAAAAAATGAAAATTGAAACTAATAGAAGCTATAGCAATTTTTTATTAGTAAATTTTGATAAAGTAAAAATTAATTCATCAAGAGTTTTTAAATTATTAGCGAACGCAGGAATTTTAGTTCGTAAAATGGATGTTTATGGTATTAAGAATTCATTAAGAATTACGATTGGGAAAAGTGAAGAAAATAGAAAATTGATTTCCAAAATGAAAAAAATATTAAATGTTTAATAAAATAAGTATAATTGGATGTGGTTTAATTGGCTCTTCTATTTTGAGAGCAGTAGAAGAAAAAAAATTAGCAACTATAATAAGTGCTTACGATAAATCATCTAAAGTTATTGATTATTTAAAAAAGAACTTTTCAGTTGAAATTTGCAGCAACATTTCAGATGTTGTTAAGGACTCAGATTTAGTAGTGATTGCTTCTCCTTTGAGTAGCTATAAAGAAATACTTTTATCTATTCATACTAGTTTGAAAGAAAATGTAATTTTAACCGATACAGGTTCCGCAAAAAAAGAAGTGAATAAAATTATCAGCAATTTAAATCTTAAAAATGTAAATTGGATTGCTTCACATCCTATAGCTGGAACAGAATACAGTGGTCCCGAGGCAGGTTTTGCAAGTATATTTAAAAATAGATGGTGCATAATATCTGCTGATAAAAAGGTAGCCGAAGATAAGATAAAATCTTTAGAAAATTTTTGGTCAAAGCTTGGAAGCAAGACTAAACGTATGACATTTGAAGATCATGATTATGTTTTATCATTAACCAGCCATTTACCACATGCTGTAGCTTACAGTATTGTAAAAACAGCAATTAACAAAGAGGACAAATTTAAGGACGATGTCATTCAATATAGTGCAGGTGGATTAAGAGATTTTACAAGAATTGCAGCATCGGACCCTTTAATGTGGAAAGATATATTTATAGATAATAGTGAAAATATCTTAAAAGTTTTGGACAACTACTTAAAGAGTCTAAATGAAATTAAAGATGCTATAAAAAATAAGGATAGTAAAAAGCTTTTAGAGATTTTTTCATCAACTAAAAAAGTAAGAAAAGAAATTATAGAAGCCGGCCAGGACACTGATAAGCCAGGATTTGGAAGAAAATAATTAAGAGAACTTTCTTATTTCAGTGTAAATTTTATTTTCTATATCTTTAACAAATTCTTCACTTTCTTTGCCCGGTAAGATTGGTTCTAAAAATGAAATATGAATATTACCTGGATATTTCATAAAACTATTTTTTGGCCAGACTTTACCAGTATTATGAGCTATAGGAACACAAGGTAAATTTAGAGCTTTATAAATTCTGCCAACCCCCTTTTTAAAGGGCAGTTGATCTTCTAGTTTTACTCTTGTTCCTTGGGGGAATATTAAAAGAGGTCTTTTACTTTTTTCAACTTCTTCTTTCACTTTATCAAAAAAATTTAAATTTTCTTTTGTTGTTGTTTCTCTGACAATTGCTATTGAACCTATTTTTCTCAAATACCATCCAAATAATGGAATATTAAGGAGCTCTTTTTTTAAAATAAAAATTGGACCATCTAAGGGTATTTGAAGAGCAAAAGTTTCAAACATTGATTGATGAGCTGAAGCAACAAAATAACTATCTACTTTCTTAAGATTTTCTGTTCCATGAAAGATTACCTTTGTATTTAAGATTATTCTTAAAATTAGCACTATATATTTTGCAGACAATCTGCCAAAAAATATTGTGAATTTACTTGGTAAAACCAACGTTGGTATAGCTAAAATAAAAATTGTTATGAGACCAACGTATAAAAAAATATTAAAAATTAATGATCTAATTAATTGCATTAAGAATTAATCAATTTAAGTAAATTTTGTTTCTTTCTTATATATTTAAGTTTATTTTTATTGATTAAAATTTCAGCAACTAGCGGCCTTGTATTATAATTTGAGGATAAAGAAGAACCATAAGCTCCAACATTAGTTATAGCCACAAATTCATTTTCATTTATTTTAGGATAGTTTTTATAAATTCCGAATTTGCAAGTGGTTTCACATATTGGTCCAACAAATTCTATTTTACCTTTCATTCTCGATGATTTTTTAGAAATAGGAATAATTTTATGAAAAGCTTCATACAAAGCAGGGCGCATAAAATCATTCATACCAGCATCTAGTATAATAAAGTTTTTATTAGCACCTTTTTTAATAAATTGTATTTTACTTATCAGGAGACCAGTATTACCAATAATAGATCTTCCAGGTTCAAAGATTATTTTACAATTTAACTTTTTAGAAAAATTATGTACCAGTTTAGAATATTTACTTAGATTAATTGGTTTTTCTTTATCACTATAATTAATACCAAAACCACCACCTAAATCGACATATTTCAAAGTCAGTTTTAATTCTTTTATTAATTTACTCATTACATTTAGAGTTTTTCTAAAAGGTGTATCGTTCAATATTTGACTACCGATATGCACACTTAAAGCTTCTAATTTTACGTTTTTAAAAGTTTTTACTGTTTTTAGAAAAACCTTAAAATTTTTAATCGATAAGCCGAATTTATTTTCAGCTTTACCAGTTGATATTTTTTTATGTGTTTTGGCATCAACATTTGGATTTAGTCTAAATCCTATTGAAACCTTTTTTCTTAATTTTTTTGCTAAATTATTTACTAATTTAGCTTCACTTTCAGACTCACAATTGATTAATAATATTTTTTTGTTAATTGCAATTTTAAGTTCCTCTTCAGTTTTACCCACCCCAGAAAAAACAATTTTATTAGGCCTAATACCTGCTTTTAAGGCTTTTAATAATTCACCTCCTGAAACTACATCGGCTCCAGCACCTAATTTACCAAGTACTCTTAGTATATTTAAATTACTATTAGATTTCGCTGCAAAGCAAATTAAAGGACCAGTTTTTTTAAATGTGTTGGCAAACTTTAAAAAATTGAAAGCAATTTGACTCTCCGAATAAATATAAAAAGGTGTTTTATTTTTTTTTAAAATATTCTTAATTGACAGTTTTTCAACAAATAAATTATTTCCTACATATCTTAGATTTTGCATAAGATTATGAAATTAAATTGACCTGATCTATTTGACCTTGGTATTTAGGTTCAGATTTTTTTCCGCAACTAGTTAAAATAAAAATTACCAGGAAAAAAGCAGTTATTAGTTTCATTAAATTTCCCTTTTATATTTTTTTATCATTGATTTAACATTAATCATAGATGTTCCTCCATGAGATTTTTTTGCATTCATAGAATTTTTTACATCAAATACTTTTAAGACACTTTTATCTAAATCTTTATAAAATTTTTTGATTTCATCCAAATTTAACTCAGATAACATCTTTTTATTTTTTTCTGCATAATTTACAACTTTTGCTGAAATAGCATAAGACTCTCTAAACGATAAATTTTTATTTTTAACAAGATAGTCTGCAAAATCAGTTGCTGTTGTATATCCTTGGTTAGCCATAAAAAGCATATTTGCTTTATTAGCATTTACAGCATTTATTAATTCGGCGCCCATAGTTAGAGTATCTTTCAAAGTATCATAGCCTCCAAAAACTAACTCCTTGTCATCTTGCATATCTTTAAAATATGACATGGGAAGACCTTTCATTATTGTCAACATTGCATTTAACTTTCCATAATTCATTCCAACTTTTCCTCTTATTAGTTCTGCAGGATCAGGATTCTTTTTTTGTGGCATAATTGATGATCCTGTAAGCATGCTATCTTTGAATGAAATTAAATTGAAAGCATCAGAATTATAAATAATAAAGTCTTCTGCCAATCTAGATAGGTGCATTGCACAAACAGCAGAAGCATATAAAAAATCAATTGCAAAATCTCTATCCGATACAGAGTCCATAGAGTTATCTGTAGGTTTTTTAAAACCAAGTTTTTTTGCAGTATAGGTTCTGTCTATTTTATAAGATGTTCCTGAAAGTGCCGCAGATCCAAGCGGACACTCATTTAATAGCTCAAGATTATTTTCAAATCTTTTTTTATCTCTTTTTAACATCTCATAGTATGACAACAAATAATGTGCGAATGAAATAGGTTGTGCATTTTTTAAATGCGTTAATCCAGGCATAACCGTATCTGTATTTTTTTCAGCTTTTTTTATAAGATTTCTCATGACAGCTGAAATATCTTTTAAAATTTCGTTTGATGCTTTTTTAATCCACAATTTAAAATCAGTCACGACCTGATCATTTCTAGATCTAGCGGTATGCAGAAACCCAGCTGATGGACCAATGATCTCAAATAATGCTTTTTCTATATTTAAATGAATATCTTCGAACTTTTCTTTAAACTCAAAATTTCCCTTATCTATCTGAGCTTTAATTTTTTTAAGCCCATTGATAATTTTGTTACCGTCTTCAATTTTAATGATCTTTTGTTTTATTAGCATTTGCGTGTGTATAACAGATGAAGCGATATCTTGTTCATAAAGTCTTTTATCAATATGAATTGAAGACCCAATCTTTTGAAATGATTGAGACGTTTTGTTTTTAAATCTATTAGACCAAATTGTTTTATTTTTCATTTTACTGTGTTATTTCTAATTTAAATTAATATGAAAATTAGTAAATCTTTTAAAATCTATATTCACATAATCCTTCTATATCTGATTAGCCACAATCTTTACGGAGCAGAAGATTTTTCAAAAAATATAGTAATCCACGAAAAACCGACTCAAATTAAAGAATTAAAATTCAAAGATTCAGATCTTAATGATGTCGATTTAACTAACAATAAAGGCAACATCATGATCTTGAATTTCTGGGCAACCTGGTGTGCTCCTTGTAAAAGAGAGATGCCCTCGCTTGAAAAACTAACAAATCAATTTCCACAAGTTAAAGTTTACGCTATTAACATGGAACAACCTAATAAGCTAAAAGTTAGAGACTTTTTCAGAAGCATCGGTGTTGCTAGTTTAGATACTTACTATGATCCAAAGTTGAAATTAGTAAAGCAATTCAAAATGCGAGGACTTCCCACAAGTATTTTAATCGATAAAAATGGCAATGAATTTGGCAGAGTTATTGGCGAAGTTGATTTTGTAAGTGATGATTTTATCAACTTAATAAAAAAATATATTTAGTTTTTAAAAAAATAAGCCATTAAAACTAAAACTATTATTGCAATAAATTGCAGTAAGACCCGTAATTGCATTAATTTATTAGAATATTTTTTACTAGTACTTCCACCCTTAAATAAAGTATATATACCCATTATCAAAACTATGGCTACAGCACCTAATAAAGTAAAACCTATAAAATTAAAAAAAAATTCAGACATTTAATATTCTACTATCATGACCTATTCATTAAATACAATTGTTTTAGAACCACTTTCTAAAAATAAACCCAAAAACGCCGTAATACTTTGCCACGGTTATGGTGGTGATGGTAACGATATCTCAATCCTTGCAAATTACTGGCGCGCTCATTTACCAGACACAATATTCATTTGTCCTGATGCTCCTGAGAAATGCGCAGCAAGCCCATCCGGTTTTCAATGGTTTGATTTGATGGATCAAACACCAGAGCAAGTTTTAGCTAAATCACTAGTAGCAGAAAACAAATTAAATAAACTTATTGACGAAGTAAAAAAGAATAATAATCTAAAAGCTGACCAGATCATCATTGGAGGATTTAGCCAAGGTTGCATGATTACTTTACAAGCTGGTTTAAAAAGAAAAGATATGGTGAATTCTGTAATTGGCTACTCAGGTAGAATTATAGACACCGAACATCTTTCAAAAAATATTAATTCTAGACCAAAGATTATTTTAATGCATGGGGACATAGATCAAGTGGTTTCTATCGACTCATTATTAGAGGCTAAAGACTTTTTTAATAAAAATAATTATGAAATAGAAACAAAAATTTTCAAAAACTGTGAACATCGTATACCTACAGAGGGGTCAAGTTTGGGCCTTCAATTTATAAAAAAACAATTTAATTCTTAATTTTTTGAGTGATACATAATTATAACTTGATATAATTTTTTGTATCAGTTAGCTTTAGTGTATGATTATTTCTTCTGTCGATAAAGTACCTCTTGAAAAATGTCCGGCGTTAGTGCTAAACGCTGACTTTAGACCGCTAAGTTATTACCCGCTTTCAATTTGGTGTTGGCAAGATGCAGTTAAATCAGTTTTTTTAGACAGAGTGAGCATTGTTTCTAACTATAAAAGAAAAATAAGAAGCCCTTCATTTGAAATGAATTTACCAAGTGTGATTGCGCTTAAAAATTTTATTCAACCTTCAAAAAATCCAAACTTTACAAGATTTAATGTTTTTTTAAGAGATAAGTTTGCTTGCCAATATTGTGGCGACACAAAAGATTTGACCTTTGATCATTTGTTACCAAAGTCTAGAGGGGGATTAACAGATTGGAACAATGTTGTAACAGCTTGTTCAAGTTGTAATGTTAAAAAAGGTGGAAAGCTTTATAGAGACTGTGATCTAAAATTAGCTAATAAACCTTACGCACCGACAGTCGAAGATTTACATCGCAACGGTAGACATTTTCCACCAAACTTTCTTCATGAAAGTTGGATGGATTATCTATATTGGGATATCGAGCTAGAACCTTAATTAGACTTTTTCTGAAATCGTAATAGCAATTCTTGATGAAGTTTTAATAATTTTATCTAAGACTCCGTATAATCCTTTTTTTGTTGCTCCATTATCATACGCTATGTCTTTATGATCTAATTCGTCCTGCCTAAATTTCATAATTTTCTTTTTTAACTCTTCTTCATCTTTTCCAAGTTTATAAGTTTGATCTTTATAATGACCATCAATTACCTCTTCAACCGATGCAGTACAAAGCATGGCTGCTTTCTCTCCTAACATTGCCGTTCCAAAACCAAGAGTTACACCCATCAAATCCCAGAGAGGTAAAAGTTTTGTAGGTTTTATATTTCTTTTTTTAATTTCGTTATCAAAATATTCGTAGTGTTCTTTTTCATGCTCTTTCATTTCCTCTATTTTCTTTTTTAAAAATTCATCTTGTTTGAACGTCTTAAGAGCTAGAAGTTGTCCTTCATATATTTTTATAGCTCCACGTTCACCAGCATGGTCAACTCTTATAATTTCCTCTAAAGTTTTTTTGTTAGTTTTTTCCATAATTTTTTATAACTTTGATTATAATACCACTAAGTATTAATGAGATAACTGTATTTATTGTAGCAAGTGAAAGCCCTAAAAATCTAAAAGTTACATCTTTACAGCTTACTATCTCTGTTTTTTTAAGCTGATTTAGAAGCTCTTCTTTATTTAAAGGCCGGCTATTGCCTAAATCGCAAACTAAAGATTCGTTAAAAAAACCTTGCTCTATACCAAAATGATAAAAAGAAACTACAGCACCAAAAATAAAGAATATTAAAACGAGGCTAGAAATTATTTTTTGATATCTATTTAAAATAAAGATTAGTGAAATAAGAATTATCGCTGCAATATAGGGAATTCTCTCAATTATACACAAATTACATGGTTTATGACCAAGTACATATTGTATGAAGTAAGCTATTGAAAGCGAGAGTATACTAAAGACTAAAATACCATTTAATATTAGCTTGTTATTTAAAATCATTTAAAGAAGATTATGTACAAGGCAGCTGCTAAAATTACAATAAATATTCCAGCAAGCGTAAACCATACCGCACCTTTTTTTTCAATAAATTCACCAAATTTTTTACCAAAAAGATAAGTTAAATAAGAAACTAATAAAAATCTAAGACCTCTTGTAAAAAGACATATAAAAAAGAAAACCGTAAGATTAAAACCAATCACTCCACTTGTAATCGTAAATACTTTAAAAGGAAGAGGAGTAAAACCTGCTAAAAACATAATCCCAAGCCAGGCTAAAAAACCACCTCGGGTAGACATCTTATCTTGAATTTGAAAAACTTTTTCCTCATATCCATAAAACTCGATAATAACCATCGAAGCATCTAAGAAAAAAACTCCAAGCATGTATCCGAACAAACCTCCCAAAACAGATCCAACAGTAGCTATGAGAAATATTTTAAAATAATCCTCTCTTTTGGCTACAACCATAGGAACTATCATTAGATCTGGTGGGACAGGAAAAAAGAAACTTTCAATGAAAGCTACAAAGCCGAGTAATGGCTTTGAAAATTTATGCCTAGCAAGTTCTACACATCTGTCGTATAATTTTTTTAACATGAATTTAAAATGCACAATTCTTAGATACCTCGCAAGTTTAATTTTATCGACAGTTGTTATCTACGCTATCGTAATAGTTGCGGGAATGTTCGGTGCTGATTACGGTTTTTCTCCAGGTGATACGTTTATCATTTGGATTTTAATGGCCATTCTTATCAATCAAAGCGTTACTTGGAATAAATAATTTTAATGAGCAATCCCGTAGATATAAAAATTGCGCGTATAAACAAAAGTGAGGATACAGGTAAGAGCATAGATAAAGATAAAGTTCATGAAGTCTTTCAGCGAAACATCAATGAAAAATTGAAGTCATTTTATCGATTACAACAAGACTGGGTAAACCGTGCTTATAAGAACTTTAATGATTTCGATACATATTTAATTTTAATGTATTTAATGAACAAGGTTTACATTAATTATTCAGATCGATTTCACTATATGTCAATGGATGCATTTTATAGTCAAGACAAAGTAGGTATCGATAAACTAAATTTAATTGAGATATCGAAAGATCTTAATATACCAAAAGAAACTGTTAGAAGAAAAGTTAATTATCTTCAAGCTAATGACATTATTATAAGATCTGGAAAATCAATCTTTTTACATTCCAAAGGTTTGGAAATCCAAAAACCTATGAGTACAATTGAAAATCTGTCCGGATTATTATCCAAACTTTCAATGCACTTATCCGCCGAAGACTGGTTTGGTAAATCATTAGATAAAGAGGATATAAAAAAATTTATTGTAGAGCACTTTACTGTAAGTTGGGAGTATTGGTATAGATTTCAAATACCTTATTTAGTGAGACATAGAACTCATTATGGAGATTTAGAGTCTTGGAATGTGTGGGGGTCAATTGGCTTAGTTCAAATTAGAGATTTAATAGAATCTATTGAAAATGATGTAACAAGAAAACCTGAAACATATAGGGATTTCTTTTTAGCTACTCTAAAACATAAGTCCAAACGAGGGATTAATGCTTCTTCAATTTCAGATATATCAGCCATACCAAGAGCCACAGTAATTCGAAAACTTAAGTCTTTGGAGAAAAAGAAACATATAATTAGAAATAAAAAACTAGAATATTCAATTGGAAATAATCGAGAACATATGAAAAAAATAGAGGAAAACTACATAACTAGTCAAAGATCATTTAGTGAATATTGCACAACAATGTTCAACTTGATGAAATTTTCAAAATTTAGTATTTAATAATTTTGTAAAAAAAAAATGTTAAATTAAGTCTTTATGTTTTTTATAAAATTATGGAAATAGCAAAAACAATAGCCCCGGTGTGTTTAGCCATAATAATGTTCGGATTAGGTCTTGGCTTAACCGTAGCAGACTTTAAAAGAGTTATTACAATCCCTAGAGATTTTATAGTAGGTTTTTTTGGCCAAGTTATCATACTTCCGATTATCGCTTTTATCTTAATTCATCTTATTTCAATGACACCGGAAATAGCACTTGGTGTAATGGTAATTGCAGCAGCACCAGGCGGGGTTACGTCAAATATATTAACTAAATTTGCAAATGGCGATGTTGCGCTATCGGTAACGTTAACTGCAGTCGTGAGTTTAATATCTGTGATAACAGTTCCTTTAATTGTCTACAATTCAGCAAGTTTTCTTGGTTTCGAAATAACTAAAGAAATATCCATGATTAATATTGCTGCTAAAATGTTTTTTGTAGTAACTGTTCCTGTTATTCTTGGCATGATTGTAAGAAGTTTAATGACAGAATTCATCGTGTCCAAAACTCTGTTAGTTCAAAGATTGTCAGTAATATTGTTTCTAATTGTCTTTATTTCTATTTGGGTTGAAGAGTGGGATAGAATTATAAGTTTTATAACTAGAGCAGGTTTAGTAGCTTTTATTTTAAACATCACAATGATTTTTATAGGTTACTACATGGCTAAATTTTTAGCCTCAGGGTTAGAACAAAGAAAATGTATTTCACTTGAATGCGGTTTACAAAATGGAACTCTAGCTGTTTTCGTTGCCACTCAATTATGGGATGATATTGTTTATATGGTGCCCACAGCAGCATATGCACTAATTATGTTCGTTACCTCAATTATTTTTGTTCTAATAGTAAGAAAAATAAATTAAATTATTTCAAAAAATGGGCGAATGGTGGAACTGGTAGACGCGCCGGACTCAAAATCCGGTGGTAGCAATACCTTGAGAGTTCGAGTCTCTCTTCGCCCACCAAGTTATGAAAATAGATAAACTTAATAGTCTTGTAGAATTATACTTTAAAAAGTGCGAAGAGGTTGATCCCGACAAACCTTTTTTAAAATGGTTAAAACCAGGAAAACCAACTTATAGCTGGGGTGATATCAAAGAGAGAGTATTGAAATTATCATCAAAGATAAAATCATTAATTCAAGAAGGTGATCGTTGTTTAATATTATCTGAAAATAGACCGTATTGGTTAATGGCAGATCTTGCTGTGATGAATTCAGGAGGAGTATCAGTTCCAATTTTTACAACATATTCTTCAAATGATTATAAATATATTTTAAATGATTGTAAGCCATCTTTAATTATAGTTTCAAATAATGGTCAATTTAAAAAGATTAAAAATCATATAAATATAAACGAGCAAAAAATAATATCTTTTGAAGAGATAGACACTGACAGTTTATTAATTCAAAATATCCTAGATGAAGATAATTTTAAAAAAGAGATTAACAACAAGTTAAAAAGAAATATGCCTGCTTGTATTATTTATACATCGGGAACATCAGGAAATCCTAAAGGTGTTATTTTAAGTCATGGTGGTATTTTATCGAACTGCGAAGGAGCAGTTGAGTTACTAGAAACTTTGACTAAAAAAAAAGATCCTACATTTTTAACTTGGTTACCATTATCACATTCCTATGAGCATACTGTCCAATTTATACAAATTATAGTTGGAGCAAAAGTTTTTTATGCAGAGAGTCTTGAAAAATTAATTTCAAATATGATTGTTGCTAAGCCAACTATTATGACAGCTGTTCCAAGGTTTTATCAAAATCTTTTTACCAAAATAAGTATGAATTTTGAAAAACAAAAAGGACTTAAAAGAAAATTAATTAACCAAACTTTAGAATTAGGAAAAAAAATACTTAAAAAAGAGCAATTAAGTTTTAGTGAAAAAATCTTAAATTTTATATGTGAAAAATTAGTAAGAAAAAAAATTAGAGGTCAATTTGGAGGAAACCTTCAAGCCTTTGTTTCTGGAGGTGGAGCTTTAGATCAAAATATCGGTGAATTTTTAAATGCCGTAGGACTGCCTACCTTGCAGGGTTATGGGCTAACGGAGGCATCTCCTGTGGTTAGCTGCAATCTACCAAATTTGGTAAAGGTCGAATCAGTTGGTCCCCCGTTTAGAACTAATAAAGTAAAGATAGCAAAGGATGGTGAAATCTTGATAAAGGGTGAAAACGTAATGTTAGGTTATTGGAATCTTGAGGATGAGACAAAAAATATAATCAAAGATGGTTGGTTACATACTGGGGATATTGGTGAGCTAGATCAAAACAATTATTTAAAAATAACTGATAGAAAAAAAGATATCATAGTTAATTTAGGTGGAGACAACATTTCTCCAAGTAAAATTGAAAATATTCTATGTTTAAATGAATTTATTAAACAATCCTTTGTCTACGGTGATAAAAAAAATTATTTAGTTGCAATATTAGTTACAGAAAAAGAAATAAAAGAGGAAAAAATTAAACTTATAATTGAAAATATAAATAAAAGTTTAACTTTAATAGAAAAAATTAAAAAATTTGTTTTAATTCATCAAGAATTTACAATTGAAAACGGAATGTTAACACCAACTTTAAAGTTAAAAAGAAAAGAAATTATTAAAAATTATAAACAACAACTAGAAAATCTTTATTAATTTTATAAAAAAAGTTTATAAATTTGCTTAAAAAAACATTGATATTGCTAACTTTTTTAAAAATTTACTAAAAATAAAATAAATAATTAAAAATTTTAATTTTGAATCAATTTTACAAAATAATTTATGTTTGACATGAATCTTTTAATAATTAATGTTTAATTAACAAACGAATCATTAAGATTTGTTTATTAACAAGGGAGAAAAGATGGCTAAAAGAAGAAAAAAAGCTAAAAAGAAAACTAAAAAGAAAGCTAAAAAAAGAAGAAGAAAAAGAAGATAGTTTTCTCTTTAACTAAACGCCCTTTTTAATTTTTTAAGAAGGGCGTTTTTTTATTCCGTACTCTCAGAAATATTTGTTCTACCTAAAGCTTTATCCATTTTTTTTTGAACATCTTCAGGGTTTATTTTTAATACTGCCTCGAATTCAGATTTCAATCTTTCGTAGGCTTTTTCAAATAATTGTCTCTCAGAGTATGATTGATCTGCGATAATATCAGTATTTTTATTAAGGTCTTTAACTACTTCGGCCAATTCATAAATTTTACCAGAATTAATCTTTTGATCATATTCTTGTGCCCTTCTACTCCACATTGTTCTTTTTATTTTAGGCTTTGTTTTCAAAATTGATATACATTTATTTATTTGATTTATAGAAGATATAGGTCTTAGTTTTGATTGTTGGTTTATAGGAACCGTTAATGTCAATTTTTCCTTTTCAACTAATATTTTATAAAATTGAATATCTATTTCACCAATCTTTGCCTTTTCAATTGCAGTTATTTTTCCAACCCCATGCTTAGGATAAACAACAAAATCCTTTAAGTTATAATTACGTTTTTCAGTAGGTTGTTTTTTAATTTTTTTAATTTCTGGTTTATCGTCTGGACCAGCAATATTACTTTTTTTATCTAACGTTTTAATGGACGTTTTAGGCTTGATTGATTTTTTTGCTTTTTTTATCTTTTTTGCTTTTTTTGCTTTTTTCTTTTTTGGCATATTTTATTTTCCAGGTTTTTCTGAAAAGTGTTTATCATACTTATTCTTTATTTCTCTAAATTTCTCATGATCGACCATCGGATCTTTTTTCTTTGAAATATTAGGCCATTTTGCAGAAAACTTTTTATTTAGCAATAACCATTTTTCTTTATCCTCGACAGTTTCGTCCGTGTCAGCTTTTATAGCATCAATTGGACACTCAGGTTCACACACACCGCAGTCAATACACTCGTCTGGATTTATTACAAGCATATTTTCCCCCTCATAAAAACAATCTACAGGACAAACTTCAACACAATCAGTGAGTTTACATTTAATACATTCATCTTTTACAATATAAGTCATTTATAGTTTATCATTTAATAGTTTAAGTTTTATTTCAGCACATTCTTTATCAGGGAAGTAAATCAAACCACAAACTCTCCTCATCAAATTAGATTCGTATTGATCAACTGTATTATCAGAAATTATTACTTTCCAAAGATGTTCGATTATATCTTTTTTTAAATCCATTGAATTTTTTTTTATTATATTAGTATAATTTAATAGTTGATTTGAATTATTCTCTATTTCTTCAGCTTTTTTTAAAATCTCATTTTCATCATCATTTTTTAAATAAGATTTTATAAAATTTTTAACTAAATCTTTTTCATGAGATGAATACGTTTCATCTATATTTGCTGCATGTACAAGTAGTGCAGAAATACCAATAACGCTCTCTTTATCTAATTTATTCATTTATTTTATATTTAAAGAAAGAAGCTTATTAAATGGATTTTCTTTTTTGTCAAATCGTATTATTTTCTCTCTTTTTCTCTTTTCTCCCACAAAAATATAAGTATCGATAGTCTTATCTTTCTTATAATTCATATATGTCATTAATTTATAAAAATTATCTTTAGAACAACCAAGCAAATTCATCATTTCAGCATTTATTTTGAATTTTTTATCCTTTGTATTATCTACAATTTTTAAAAATAATTTTTCAAGGATGTCTATTCTTACAAAAAAATCTCTAAATTTTTCAAATCCACATAGTAATAAGAAATTTTTTTCTAATGAACTTCCAACTAAAAAATTTAATCCTGATTTAGGAATTTTGTTTCGATCTGATAGGTTATGAAATATTTTCCATAAAGCAATTCTAAACTCCACTGCTTTAGGTTTAAGCATTTTTGGTAAATAAATATGATATCTGCCTATTTTTATTCCCATTCCCCACAATTTTTTTCTTTCCTCTGCAGGAATTGATTTTACAATTTTGTCTACCTCACTTCTTTTAATTACTCCATTATTTTCATATAACTGAAATACTAAACCTCTTAAATATTGATTAGTAATTTTGTGTTTTTTTAATTTAATTAGATCACCTAAAACTTCATTAGTATGGTTTATTATCCATTTAATTAAGAAAGCATTCAATTTAGACTTTGATTGTGCATCTAAGGCGTCGTCAGCAATGATTTCTATCTCAGGATTTAGGTAGTCGTTTCCCCTCTTTAATCTTGCAATAGGATTGTTTTTCCAAATAATTTTACTCTCATTGTTTATTTCAATTTCAGACTTATTTAAAATTTCATTTACTCTTTTTACTAATTCTTCTTCAACTCCCTTTCTCGCAGCTTTTTTAATTGATTTGATATCAGTATCTAATGTTTTAGAAGTAACTTCTATTAAAAACTTAAGCCCTTTGAGCTCACCTATTAATTGGTTATCAATATATATTTTATTTTCATTATTTATCTCTGTATTTAAGACAAGATCCTGTTTTAAACTTCTTGATAAAATACTTATTTTTTTATCAATAAAACTTTTAGTCAATTCATCGTGTAATTTATCTGATAATTTATCTTCAATATTTTTTGTAAGTTGAACCCAATAATCTGAATTTTCAACCCAATTCTTTTTATTAGCAACGTAAGACCAAGTTCTGACATTAGAAAGTCGATGAGATAACAAGTCTACATTTCCATGATCCCTTTCTAAACCTTTAAGTTGTTCTTTCATAAATGTGCTTGGAATCCTTTTTTTTCTTGTAGACAAAAATTGAAACACTTTATCAATTACATTTATATGTTGCCCGTAGGCTTTTTTCTCAAAATCTGGTATTTGACAACATTCCCACAATAATTCTAAATTTTTGTGATAAATAATATTATTAGCTCCTTTTTTTAGGAAAAATCTTAAAACACTTTCATCGAGTGAGTCATTCGTTCTTAACAAATTTTTTTGAGACGGTTTAAGCTCCAGAGAGGAAATTAATTTTTCAGGATTCTCAAAGTCTAATTTTGAATTTCTCCAATATATAGTTTTAGTATTTGGTAATTCATGTTTTTCAATTTTTTCAATTTCATCTGAATTTAAAGTTTCGCAATCTCCTGTAGTTCCAAATCCACCATCATTTTTAAATCTTCCTGCACGGCCTGCAATTTGAGACATCTCAATTAAATTAAGCCTCCTTGTTTTTTTTCCGTCAAACTTTTTTAAATTAGAGAAGTAAATTTCATTAATATCCATATTTAAGCCCATACCAATAGCATCAGTTGCTATTAAATAATCTACGTCACCTGATTGATATAAACCAACTTGAGAGTTACGTGTTTTAGGACTCAATGATCCCATAATTACTGCGGCCCCACCTTTTTGTCGTCTGACAAGCTCAGCAATTGCATAAACTTCCTCAATTGAAAATGCAATTATTGCAACTTTACGATCTAATCTAGAAATTTTTTTTATTCCCGAATAACTAAGTTTTGAATATCTTTCCTTATTTTCAAATTCAACATTATCAACTAACTCATCGATAATTTTAGTCATGACTTGCGAACCCAGGAACATGGTTAATTTTGTTCCACGAGACTCAAGCATTCTTTCAGTAAATATATGCCCTCTCTCTCTGTCTCCACACATCTGAATTTCATCGATAGCAATAAATTCTACCTCTTTATTTTTAGGCATTGATTCTACAGTGCAAATAAAATAATTAGCAGTGCTCGGAATTATTTTTTCTTCTCCAGTGATTAAAGCAACTTTCTCTGATCCAACCTTGTTGACGCATCTATCATATACCTCTCTAGCAAGAAGCCTTAGCGGGAGCCCGAAAATCCCATTGTTGAACTCTAACATTTTTTCAATCGCAACATGGGTTTTACCGGTATTTGTAGGTCCTAAAAGTGCAACAATTTTTTGAGATTTAGTATTCATAATTGTGTCAGATATTTAAATTTATACTATATGTAGATCAAAGTTGAGAACAAAATAAGATTAAAACATGACCGAATCGTTTTGTCAAATGTTCCAATTTTAATAATTGATTTGACTTATAATAGGCAGTCCCCGTAAGGTAATTTGAAGCTAAAATGACATCTAAAGTAAAAAAAAAAATTCTTAAGTTAAAAGAATCCTCAACACTTGTAATAAACGAAAAATCGAAAGAACTTATTTCTAAAGGAAAAAAAATATATCAATTTGGTTTTGGTCAGTCACCATTCCCAGTTCCAGAAAGAATTGTAGATGCATTAAAAAAAAATGCATATAGAAAAGAGTACTTACCCATACAAGGGTTATCTGATTTAAGAGAAAATATTTCAAAATACTTATATAAAAGAACGGGAAATGATTACCCAAAAGAAAATATATTAATTACACCTGGCTCAAAAGAAGCAATGCTGCTTATTCACATTGCATTTAATGGTGAAATTATAATTCCCGCACCTGGCTGGGTTTCATATGAACCTCAAGCAGAGATAGGTTCGAATAAAGTTCATTGGTTGGAAACTTCAAGATCAAACAATTGGTTTCCTACTGGGAAAGAGCTTGAAAAAAAAATTAAATCAATTGGAAAAAATAAAAACCTTATTTTAATTCTAAACTCACCAAATAATCCATCTGGAGCAGTATGTAATAATTTAGAGGAACTAGCTAAAATAGCAAAAAAAAATAAAATAATGGTTTTATCTGATGAAATTTATACCGATCTCACATTTTCAAATGAATATAATTCTATATCCAAATTTTACCCAGAATTAACTTTTATAACAGGAGGTTTAAGCAAATGGTGCGGAGCAGGTGGCTGGAGACTAGGATTTCTGGCTGTTCCAAAAAAATTAACTGAATTTTTAAGAAGCCTTAAATCACTTGCTAGTGAGTCTTACTCAACGGTAAATACCCCAACGCAATACGCTTCCGTAGAAGCTTATGCTTATGAACATGAAAATTATAAACTCAAAGTAAGAGCGATATTAAAAGCAATTGGAAATTATGTATATTATAACCTTAAATCAAACAAAGTATTAATTGCTCCACCACAAGGTGCATTTTATTTAATGCCTGAATTTAAAAATAAAAAATATAAAACTTCATCAAAATTATGTGAAGCAGTTTTAAACGATACTGGTGTAGCAATGTTACCTGGATCAGATTTTGGTTTTTCTCCTAAAAAAATGTTAACTAGGTTAAGCTATACTGATTTTGATGGTATTGAATTTTTTAGAAATGTTACAAACTGTAGTATGATAGATGATGAGATGATTAAAAAGTATGCGCCAAATATAGTAGAAGGTGTAAATAAATTATCAAATTGGGCCAAAAATTTATAAGAATCTCTTTGACCTCTATCCAATAACATAGTTAAATTAATTATTATAACAAGAGGAGTGCACATGAAAAAAATGATATCATTGATTTCAGCGGTACTAGTAATGTTAGCTTTTTCAAGCCCTATTACTTCGATCGCAAAATCAGCAGAGTTCTTTACAATAGGAACAGGTGGACCTACTGGAGTATATTTCCAAACAGGTAACGCTATATGTAAAATGTTACATAAGTCAGCAATAAGTGCTGATCATGGTAGAAAAAAAGGTACTGCAAAAGCTTATAGATGTACTGCACCTTCAACAGGTGGCTCTAACTACAACATTGGACAAATCAAAGATGGTGAGTTTCAATTTGGTGTTGCTCAGTCAGACTGGCAGTATCATGCTTACAACGGTTCAAGCAAATGGGAAGGAAAACAGTTCAGTAATTTAAGAGCTGTATTTTCTGTTCACAATGAACCTTTCCAAATTTGGGCAAGCAAAAAATCTAAAATTAAAGATTTTAAAGGTCTAAAAGGAAAAACAGTAAACATTGGTAACCCAGGTTCTGGACAAAGAGGAACTATGGAAGAATTAATGAAAGCTATGGGAGCAGACATGAGTATGTTCAAAGCTACTACTGAACTTACTTCTTCTGAACAAGTTAAAGCTCTTTGTGATGGTAAAATAGACGCATTTGGTTATTCAGTAGGATTTCCAAATGGTGCTATGGAACAAGCAGCAACTTGTAAAGCAAAAGCTAGCCCAATCAATTTAACTGGTGCTCCAGTTCAAGGTTTAATTGATGGAGCAGACTACTATGCAAAAGCTGTAATTCCAAAAGGAACTTATTCTAATCAGAAAAAAGATGCTACAACGTTTGGTGTAAAAGCTACAGTTGTTACAAGCGCAGATGTTTCTGAAGAACTTGTATACTTAGTAACAAAAGCGGTGATGGAAAACTTTGACGATTTCAGAGCGCAGCATCCAGCTTTTGGACCTCTGGAAAAGAAAAATATGATAGCTGATGGTTTATCGGCTCCATTACATCCAGGTGCAATTAAGTACTACAAAGAAGCTGGATTAATGTAATTCAACTTTTTAGTTTAATTAAAAAAGGCCCAAAATTTTTGGGCCTTTTTTTTTATAATAATGTATCTTAAGTGAAATGAATCAAACTATTCAAAGTAAGATTAAAGACAAAATTCAAGAAGATATATCTCCAACTCGAAATTTATCGGGCATTCACTTAAAAGTAGTTTTTGGTATTGCTATTCTCTGGACTTTATTTCAACTTTGGTACGCCTCTCCATTTCCTTTTTGGTTTAACTTTGGAATGTTTAAAGGTCTACCTGCTAGAGCAATACATTTAGGTTTCGCACTTACACTGACATTTTTAATTTTTCCTGTTGTACGAGGAAAGAAAATATCGGTTTTTGATATTCTTATAAGTATTGTCGCTGCATTCTGTTGTCTTTATATTTATTTTTTCTATGATGATCTTGTTAATAGGGGCGGTATACTTTTAGTTAAAGAGATATTTGGGTTTAAAGTTCCTGTAGAGCTTATTATTGGTGCGATTGGTATTTTAATACTTTTAGAGGCTACAAGAAGAGCAATAGGCTTACCTTTGGTGATTATCGCTATCTGCTTTCTTTTGTTCTCTTATTTTGGAAAGTATGCACCTGATATAATTTCTCATGGAGGTCTATCTGTAAAAAGATTAGTTGGATTTCAATGGTTTGATCAAGAAGCTATTTTTGGAATACCAATAGGAGTATCGGTAGATTTTATATTTTTATTTGTACTTTTTGGAGCTTTGCTAGAAACAGCTGGAGGAGGAAAATACTTCTTAGATTTAGCTTTTGCTATGGTTGGTAAGATGCGGGGAGGACCCGCAAAAGCAGCAATTTTAGGATCAGGAATGACAGGAATGATTTCAGGTTCCTCAATAGCAAATACTGTTACTACCGGAACTTTTACAATTCCGATTATGAAAAAAACAGGATTCTCTCAAGAGAAAGCAGGAGCAATTGAAGTTTCATCATCTGTTAATGGTCAAATCATGCCTCCAGTTATGGGAGCTGCAGCTTTCGTTATGGCAAGCTTTATAGGCGTTACTTATTTTGAAGTTGTTAAACATGCTTTTTTACCAGCTATCATTTCATACATTGCTTTGTTTTATATATCCCATCTAGAGGCTCTTAAACTAGGACTTAAAGGAATGGATGATGCAGACGTTCCTCATCTAAAGAGAACTTTTTTATCTGGACTGCATTTTCTAATACCAATTTTTGTTTTAATTTTTTTACTTGTTTACATGCGATACACCGCTGGTTTTTCAATTTTTTATGCAACAATTTCTTTGATTCTAGTGAATTTATTAAATCGAATTATAAAAAACTCAGATTATAAAATAGGCCTTATAGAGTGGTGGAATCAAACAATTGTAGGTCTACAAAAAGGTGCAATTAATATGGTAGGAGTTGGAATAGCGATCGCCACTGCAGGCATAATAGTGGGAGCTGTTGGATCTACAGGATTAAGCACAAACTTAATTATAGTCATCGAGACAATAGCAAGAGATAATGTAATTATATTAATTTTATTAACTATTATTCTTTGTTTACTTCTTGGAATGGGTCTACCTACAACTGCTAACTATGTAGTAGTGGCTTCGCTAATGGCCACAGTTTTAGTTGACGTTGGAAATGCTTCAGGCTTTATTTTTCCGTTAATAGCTGTTCACTTATTCGTGTTTTATTTTGGACTGATGGCCGATGTAACACCTCCTGTTGGTTTGGCATCATATGCGGCTGCAGCAATTTCTGGTGGAGATCCTTTAAGAACAGGGCTTCAAGCTATTTGGTATAGTTTAAGAACAGGAATTTTACCTATAGTTTTTTTATTTAATCATGAACTTTTATTAATTGGTGTTGATAGTATTTGGCAAGCTTTATTGGTAATAGCAACTTCTCTAATTGGTATTTTAGTTTTTACAGCTGCAACACAACAATGGTTTATAAATAAATTAAGGTGGTATGAGACTATAGCTTTCTTAATAATATCTTTGTCTTTTTTAGCTCCAGATTATGTTTTAAGCAAATTCTATCCAAAATTTAATGAACAAAAGCTTTCAGCGGAAAGTATTCAAAATTTATCTTTTGATCCTTCAAAAGAAGTTCACATAAAAGTCACTCGAGTTACTGAATACGGAGAGAGATATAAACTGTTTGTTATTGATGAAGGTAAATTTGAAAATAAATTTAACTTAGAGGATTACGGAGTAACATTAGTAGATCAGAATGATCAACTCACTGTAGATAAATTAAATTGGAAAGGGGAGGCAAAAAAATCTGGTATTCAAATGGGTGATATCATTAGTAATTTTAAAATTGAAAATCCAGAAAGACCAAATAAAGTAATCGTTTATCCTTTTGCATTATTATTTTTATTATTTTTTGGATATATGAATTTCAAATCTGGAAAACTATCTCCAAATTAAAATTTTCTAATTTTTTTGCTTTATAAATTAGCTTAATTAACTATTGCGTAAAGAATAGCTACAACTATCAAAATTTCCCAACCTGACATTTAATTACCCCCTGTTATAATAATTAATAAATTTTTTGTTAGAATTATGATTAGGTGGTTGTATTTGTTGTTTTGTAAAATTGGCATTCATAGATATGAAAAAATCGATATTAATTTTAGTTTTGGACCAGGAGGTTCAACTGAAACGATTAAATGCAAAGATTGTGGAATTGAAAAAATTAGACGAAAAAAATGATATCAGCTAAGTAAGAAAAGCGCAGTGAAACTTACTTGAAAATGATTTAGCTTAATTCATGAAATTTTTTTTAAAAGTACTATTTTTAATATTAATTTATTTCTCATCAGCTACAGCAGATGTAAATTTTCAACAAAAAAAGTTTTATTATGAAAACCTTGTTAAAAATTGGTCTAAAATATTTCCAGACAGTAACAGGAATGCTGCAGGTCCAAGGTTTTTCAAATATTTAATAGATCAAGACTTAACTTATGAAGAGTTTAAAGAATATAATAAATTTTATTGCCCTGTTTCAGGATCTTTAATCAATCCAGGAGAAAAACCTGATTATATCTATGTTAAGGAGTTAAGAACACAAAAAAATATTTGTGGTGAGCTTTATAGATGTTGTTGGCCTTGTTCCTGTGATCTAATGAATTATACAAAAGTTAAAAAAATTAAACACAAGTTTAAAGACGGTCTTAAAAAAATTGATGTTTTACTAATTAACAATCCTTGTTCAAAAAAAGATTTTCCTGCGGAAGTAAATAGAAATTATTTTTGTAAAAATCAAAGACTAAATGATGACGAAGTATTTGTTGTCGACGGTAAGCTTGTGATAGGTCTTTTCTATGAAGCCAAAAAATGTCAAAAAGCTGATATCAAAAAGATAGAAGCCAATGAAATTACAGGTAGATTTTGTGCTTTTAAAAACGATATTCCGTTAGAAGAAATGAATATTGGTATGGGTGATATTTTTATTAAGATGGCGAGATAGTCATTTTACTTTGTTTAAAAATATAAGTCTTCCCTGTTTCTTTTATTTTATAATTATTTGTTTTCCCATTTGTCCATTTAATTTGTACTTCAAAGTCTTTCTCGCCATTTCTAATTCCATAATGGGCAACAGGTTCCATTTGGCATAGATATCCTGAACCAGAGTCTATTGTTTTAGAATGCTTTCTTAAATTGGATTTTAGTGTCACTGTTGCTCCTCTAGCTGGAGCTCCATTTTTATTCAAAGCTTTTATTCTTAAATAATTCTTATCTTTTTTTACGTTTGCTTTGTAAAGTGTAAGTATTTGATTTCCTGTTTCTCCATGGGCAATCAATAATTCTAAAATTCCGTCTTTATCAATGTCCGCTACAGCTGCACCAGTTCCAAGACCATTTGCTTCAGAGTTAGAAGTGATATCTATTTCTTCTAATTTCCCATTTTCCTTAATTTTGAATAATTTATTTGCCTCACCGATATTATTAAGAAATATTTCATCATATCCATCATTATCAAAATCAGCTGAGATAACCGTTCGAATTTTAGATGGCCTTTTAAAATTACTATCGGCAATGTCTTTAAAAGAGTTTTCTTTCTTTATAAAAATACGGTGCTCTCCATCCCAATTTCCACTAACAATATCTAATTGACCTCTGTACAAAATATCACTTAACGCTGTTCCTCTTCCATTTTCATAAGGGTCTAAAACATTGTACCCTGATGCCACATCATAAAAGATACCATCAACATTCTTGTATAAAAAATTTACTCCTCTTTCATTAGCTGCGAAAATATCAATATTGTTTGATAATATATGTCCAGCAACGACTGCTCTTCCGCCAGTAATTTTATCCAAGCCGAACTCTGCTGCCCTATCTTTTATTTTTCCCTTAAACTTTTCATAAAATCTTGTTGGACCTCCATAATTAGCAACATAAATACCATATTTTCCGTTTCCGTTTCTATCAACACAAACAACGGAACGACCAGCTGTAAAGTTTAAATCTATCTGATTCTTCTTTTGTTCAAAAAGATCAAAAAATTTTGTATTTTTTAAATCTATTAATCGGTCAGAATATTTTTTTTCACCACTATAAGTATCAGTATTTAAAAAATAAATCTCTTCGTATCCATCAGAATCAATATCGCAAGCAGCTACACCAATAGTAAAACTTCTTTTATCTGCAAACTTAGTATCATTTACAATATTTATTAGTTTATTATTTTTGTATGACAATGCTAAATTTTCACTTCCAAAACCAGCTACTATAAATTCATAAGTACTGTCGTTATTAACATCAGCCACAGAAATACCATACCTAAGACTTTCGTAGTTGTTATCTATTAAATCTGTAATATTCTTAAAAAAATTCGCAGACGCACTTTTAATTGAAATAAAAATAAATAAAATTGAAACAAAGACAGTTTTTGATTTCATCAAATACTATTGTAGTATTTTCCAAGTACCACTTGCAGAGGCAACTATGTCGCTTGAATTAAAAATTTCACAAGAAATAAAAACCAGTGTTTTAGTTTTTTTTAATATTTTTACTTTCCCGGTAAGTTTATCACCAAGTTGGCCTACAGAGATAAATTTCATATCTAAATTAATTGTTACACATCTCTTGTCACCAGCAACTCTGTGAGCAGCCGTTCCCATACCAGTATCTGCTATAGTAGAAAGAAAACCACCATGTGCAATTTTACCAGTGTTTAAATGTATTTCTTTAACTTCTACTGAAAACTCATATTGAGTATCACTAATTTTTTTTAGCTCTAACCCGCCAAGATGTTTCATAAACCCTTGATTAGACTCGTCCATACTTTTTTTTATCATATAACGGAGCTAATTGTGAAAAAATAACCGCAAATAAAATAAGAATTATTCCTATAATTTTAATTTCATTTAAAAACTGACTTAAAATAATCCATCCGAAAATTGAAGCGAATACACCTTCCAGTGAAAATATAATAGCTACAGGCGCTGGAGAAAGGTTTTGTTGTCCGTAAATTTGAAGAAGAAAGGCTACTCCGCTCGAGAGAATTCCAGCGTATAACATTTCTTTTCCATCTAAAACCATATTTGAAAATTTAACACTTTCAAAAACAAAAGCCGGCATCAATGCAAATATAGATGCAATTAAGCATTGAAGGCAGGCAATAGTGATTGGATAATTAAATATTCTTAAAAATCTTGAAATAAAAACAATATGGAACGCCCAAAATAATGCATTAAAAACCGCAATACTATCTCCTATTCTTACCTGAATATTATCGAACTCAGTTAAAAGTATACCTCCAAATAAACAAATAATAATAGATAGCCAAACAGACTTATGAATATTTTTTGAAAAAAAATAGTAAGCAACAAATGGAACTAAAACTACATAAAAAATTGTAAATACTGCTGTATTAGCTACATCTGTATAAAGTAGAGCATATTGTTGTAAAACATTTCCCATCGAAAGAAGAAATCCAATAAGCAATAGATTTAAAATGTTAACTTTTTTGAAAATTATTGAATTAACTTTTTTATATTCGAAAATATAAAAAAATGGGACTAGCGTTAGAAATCCAAGAAATAGCCTGCCGAAAGTAAAAGTAAATGGTCCGTTATAATCCATTCCCATATCTTGAGCCACGAAAGCTGAACCCCAAATTAAAGAACAACTAATAGCACATATAAGAGAAAATACTTTTTTATTCATTAAGGCTTATTAGGTTAAGAGCAACTAAACAGCAAGTTTAAAGGCAAAATCTTTTCCAAGACATTTTCCAAGATAGACACAAAATCTAGCACCTTCCGCACCATCTATTAATCTGTGATCATAAGATAATGATATCGGAAGTATTTTTCTAGAAACTATTTGATTTTTTTCTTTAACAAGTCGATCGAAAGTTCTTCCTACGCCTAAAATTGCTACCTCTGGCGGATTAATGATAGGTGTAAAATGTGTTCCGCCAATTCCTCCTAAACTTGAGATAGTCATCGATCCACCAAAAAATTCTTTTTTATCAATCTTAAGTTCTCTGCAAAGTTGACTTGTATTTTTAAGCTCTTCACCAATTTTTTGAATACTCATTTGATCAACGTTCCTTAATTTAGGAACCATAAGACCATGAGGAGTATCAACGGCAAAGCCAATATGAAAATATTTTTTATAAATAATTTTATTAGACTCAGGGTTTAATGACGCGTTAAAATTTGGAAATTCTTTTAGAGCGCTCACCAAGGCTTTTGCAATAAAAGCAAGAGGAGTTACTTTTATTTTTTCACCAGTATAATAATCGTATAAAGAATTTCTAAACTGTTCCATGTCAGTAACATCTATTTCATCATGTTGAGTAACGTGTGGAATTTCTGTCCACGATCTGACTAAATGTGGTCCCGAAAGTTTCTTAACACGTGGTAGATCTTGTGTTGCTATTTCTCCAAATTCTTCGTGAAAATATTCTTCTACATATTTTGTAACTTCTTTTTTTTGCACCTCACCTTGAGAAACTGTAACTTGAGATCTTATAAAATTTTTTACATCTTCTTCTGACACTCTTCCAGCACGTTGTGTGCCAGAAATTTTAGAAATATCCGCTCCCAGCTCTCTTGCAAATTTTCTTATTTTTGGACTTGCAGAACTTTTTCCTGAAGCAGGAACACTAGGTGCGGGTTGTTGCTTTTGTACCTGGACTACTTCATTTTGTATTTTTTGTTTTACTGGTTCTTTTTTAGATTTTTCTTTTACAGGTTCATTTGTTTCTTGCTTTGACTCTAAAGTAAGAATTAAATCCCCTTTATTAATTTTATCACCTACAGAAACATTAATTTTTTCTATCTTACCTTCGTGAGTTGAGGGTACCTCAACACTTGATTTGTCACTTTCTAAAGTAATTAAAGAGTCGTTTTTTTTAATGACTTGACCTTTCTTAACCAGAACTTCGATAACCTCGACATCTTTAAAGTCACCCATATCTGGAACTAAAATTTTTTGAATTGTCATTTTATAAATTTGCTGGGAAATCTTTCTCTTTATCTATTTTGTACTTTTTAATCGCTTTTTCTGCTTCTTTAGAACCTACAAGTTGTTCTTTTGCTAATGCGCTTAAGGTAAAGGCCACTATATGCTCTTTATCTACTTCAAAAAATTTTCTAAGATTTTTTCTAGTGTCACTTCTTCCATAACCATCTGTTCCGAATGAATAAAACTTTTTGTCTGTGTAAGGTCTTATTTGATCAGTGAATGCTCTTGTATAATCTGAAGCTGCTATAACTGGTCCATCTCTTTTTGATAAACATTTCTGAACATAAGATTTTTTCGCTTTTTTATCTGGGTTAAGAAGATTTAATCTCTCGGTTTCCATTCCATCTCTTCTTAACTCATTGAAACTCGTCACACTCCAAATGTCAGCGTCTATATTATATTCTTTTGATAGGATCTTAGAAGCGGCTATAATTTCTCTTAAAATAGTTCCTGAACCTAATAATTGAACTTTAGTTTTTCCTTTATTTTTTCCCTCTTTAAATAAGTACATACCTTTTAGAATTCCTTCATCACAATCCTTAGGTTTTTCTGGATGAGAGTAATTTTCGTTCATTGCAGTGATGTAGTAGAAGACATTCTCTTTCTTTTCATGCATTCTTTTTAAGCCTTCTCTAAATATTGTTGCCATCTCGTAAGCAAATGTTGGATCATAACTAACGCAGTTTGGAATATTTGATGCCAATAACTGGCTGTGCCCGTCTTGGTGTTGTAATCCTTCTCCAGCTAATGTGGTTCTACCAGCTGTTGCTCCAATTAAAAATCCTCTAGCTTGAGAGTCACCAGCTGCCCATGCTAGATCTCCAACTCTTTGAAATCCGAACATAGAATAGAAAATATAAACAGGTATCATCTCGATATCGTGATTAGTGTAAGCAGTTCCTGCTGCAATCCAAGATGACATTGCTCCAGACTCATTGATACCTTCCTCTAAAACTTGACCACTTTTATCCTCTCGATATGAACTAAGTTGTTCAGAATCAACCGGCTCATATTTTTGTCCTTCATGTGCGTAAATACCAATTTTTTGAAAGAATCCCTCCATTCCAAAAGTTCTCGCTTCATCAGGGATGATTGGCACTAACCTTGGTGCAACATTTTTATCTCTAAGGAGTGCAGTCATCATTCTCACTAAAGCCATTGTCGTGGACATCTCTTTTTCCCCGGTTGATTTCATGAATTGATCAAAGATGTCTTTTGGTGGAGCTTTGATTTGTTTGGCAAAAGTTGATCGTTCTGGAATAAAACCTCCTAGTTTTATTCTCTTATCTTTTAAATATTTAATTTCCTCAGAACTCTCACTTGGTTTGTAATACTCTATGTCTTTTACTTGTTTATCTGTAAGAGGCACATTAAATCTATCTCTATAGTAAAGAAGATCCTCTTCATCTAATTTTTTTTGTTGATGGGTTGTGTTAACACTTTCACCTGTTTTACCCATTCCATATCCTTTGATAGTTTTTGCTAAGATAACCGTAGGTGATCCAGTATGCTGCATTGCTGCTGCGTAAGCTGCATAAACTTTGTGAGGATCATGACCTCCTCTATTCAATCTCCAAATATCTTTATCGGTTAAAGAGGAAACAAGCTCAGTAAGTTCAGGATATTTTCCAAAAAATTTTTCTCTTACATAAGATCCACCTTTAGCTTTAAATGCTTGGTATTCTCCGTCTACACATTCGTTCATCCTCTTAATAAGAAGACCTGTTTTATCTTTAGCCAGTAATTGGTCCCAGTATGATCCCCAAATAACTTTTATTACATTCCAACCCGAACCTCTAAAGCTTCCCTCTAGTTCCTGAATAATTTTACTATTTCCTCGAACAGGTCCGTCCAGTCTTTGCAAATTACAATTTACAACAAAAATCAAATTATCTAATTTTTCACGAGCAGCTAAACCAATAGCACCAAGTGACTCCGGCTCATCCATTTCACCATCACCAAGAAATACCCAAATTTTTCTTCCCTCATCTTTAATTAATCCTCTATTGATTAAGTATTTTAAAAATCTAGCTTGATAGATAGCCATGATAGGTCCAAGACCCATGGACACAGTTGGAAATTGCCAGAACTTTGGCATCAACCAAGGGTGAGGATATGAGGACAAACCTCCTTTATTCACTTCTTGCCTAAAACCATCTAGTTGTTTTGAAGTAAGTCTTCCCTCTAAGAAAGCTCTTGCATACATTCCTGGAGCCGAGTGTCCTTGAAAATAAATTAAATCTCCACCAAACTTATTATTTTTTGCTCTCCAAAAATGATTCATTCCCACATCGTAAAGTGTAGCCGCAGATGCAAAGGTACCGATGTGACCACCTAGTTCAGGACTTTTTTTGTTAGCCTTAACGACCATAGCCGCTGCGTTCCACCTTACATATGCCCGTATTTTTTTTTCAATATTTTGATCACCGGGTGATTTAATCTCAGCTTCTGGTGGAATAGTATTAATGTAAGGAGTTGTTCTAGTATCTGGAAGAACAAGACCAGATTTATAAGCTTGATCGATAACTTTGTTTAATAAGTAACTTGCTCTTGAAGAACCATCATTTTCAATTACTGAATTAAGAGAGTCTATCCATTCGTTGGTTTCAATAGGATCAATATCATCTTTTGAAGCTGGTTCAGCAAAGACCTTCTTAACTTGTCTTACCTGATTTATTTCACCATTAGTTTTTGGTTTTTCTTGAGGTTGAGCTTCTTTAACTATTTTTTCTTCTTTTGGAGCCGAAGCCGCTTGGCCATTTTCTATTGTGGCTAATATGCTTCCCTCCGAAACTTTATCACCAATTTTAACTTTTAAATCTTTAATTTCTCCAGCAGCAGGAGAAGGTATTTCCACACTTGACTTGTCGCTCTCAATTGTAACAATAGGGTCATTTTTGTTTATTTGATCACCAGGCTTAACTAAAACTTCTATTACCTCAACGTCTTTAAAATCACCTATATCTGGAACTGAAATATTCTGAGCCATAATTAGCTATTATAAACTGGGTGCAACATATTAAAAAATAAATAATTAATAAACATTAAAGAATAGGGCAAATAGTCGGATAAGATCAATTTTTGTCACATTTTCTGCTTTTTTTCGTCAATTAGTTTTATTCATATGTGTCATGCGTTGGTTAATAAATTTTTTATTTAAAAAAAGAGAGATTAAAACAAATAGGGCAGTTTTAGTTCAGAAAATTATTCTTAAAAAATACCTATTAAGATAAAAAAATAAAAGCTAAGCTAGCTTTTATGCAAAAGTTTTTGTGGGAACCCTCTAGAAGTAGAAAAGAAAAGTCTCTTCTTGAAGATTTCTCAAAATTTATAAATCATAAATCTAATTACAATTTTAAAACTTTGTGGAAATGGTCGGTAGATCATCCAGAGGAATTTTGGTCAAAGTTTTGGGATTATTCAAAGATTATAGGAGATAAAGGAAAAGAAACTATTAAATCTAATGAAATATTTAATAAGACTAAATTTTTTCCAGATTCAAAACTAAATTATGCTGAAAATATTCTTAAGAAAAAGTCATCAGAGATAGCAATAAGTTTTTTATCTGAGAAAGGGTTTGAAGAAGAGATTTCTTGGGAACAACTTTATAGTAAAGTTTGTAAATTTTCTAACTACTTAAAATCTATAGGTTTAAAAAAAGGAGATCGCGTTGCTGCTTATGTTCCAAATAAAATTGAGTCTATAATAGGTTTTTTAGCATGTGCAAAAAATGGAATTATCTGGTCGTCATGTTCCCCGGACTTTGGAACCCAAGGAGTTGTAGATCGATTTAAACAAATCGAACCTAGTATTTTAATTACTAGTGATCACTATTTTTATAATGGTAAAAAAATAAATATTCTTGAAAAAATTGAAAATATTTTAAAGCAAATTCCTTCGATAAAAAAAACTTTAGTGTTTGCATATAATAAGAAAGAAGAGATTGATCTTCAAAATTATATAAACTTTGATCAAGTTTTAGAAAAAGAAAAAATGGATGAAACTTTTGAACGATTTGAATTTAATCATCCTATTTATATTCTCTATTCAAGTGGTACCACTGGAAAACCAAAATGCATAACACATGGAGCTGGAAATGTTTTAATTGAACATAATAAAGAATTCATGCTTCATTGCGATATCAGAGATAATGAAAAATTATTTTATTATACTACTACAGGCTGGATGATGTGGAATTGGTTGGTTGGAGGATTAGCAACCGGTTCTTCTATATTTTTATTCGATGGAGCGCCCGTATATCCAAAAATAGATGTTCTTTTAGAGTATTGTCAAAACAAGAAAATAAATCTTTTTGGAGTTAGCGCTAAATACATCGATCATTTAAAGAATGAAAAATATAATAGTAAAAATCTAGATCTAAGTTCAATAAAAATAATAACTTCAACAGGCTCTCCCTTAGCTGAGGAAAGCTTTAAGTATGTGTATGATAATTTAAATAAAGATGTTCATCTTGCCTCTATTGCAGGAGGAACAGATTTAGTTGGCTGTCTTGTTTTAGGAAATCTTTACTCAAATGTATATATGGGAGAAATTCAAGGTCAAAGCTTAGGTATTGATGTGGATGTTTTTACTGATGAGGGAAAAAGTGTAAAAGATGGAGAGAAGGGGGAGCTTGTAGTTAAAAAACCTTTTCCATCCATGCCTGTAAAATTTTGGGGTGATGATGACGGACAAAAATATCACAAGGCTTATTTCAATAAATTTGAAAATATTTGGCATCATGGTGATTTTATAGAGCGAACTATAAATAATGGTTTTATCATGAGAGGACGATCTGATGCTACGTTAAATCCCGGAGGCGTTAGGATAGGAACATCAGAAATTTATCAACAAGTTGAAGACATTGATTTCATAACTGAAGGTCTTGTTGTTGGGCAAGATTATAATGATGACGTAAGAATTGTTTTATTTATTACTACAAAAAACAATGAGGAGTTAGACGATGAAAAAATAAAGACAATTAAATCAAAAATTCGAAAAAACTGCTCCCCTAAACATGTTCCTTCAGTGGTAATTAAGGTGCCAGAAATCCCTAGGACAAAAAGTGGTAAAATAGTCGAGCTAGCTGTTAGAAAAGTAATTCACGGTGAAACAATCAATAATAAAGAAGCAATAGCTAATCCCGATAGTTTAAAGTTTTTTGAAAATTTGCCACAGTTAAAATTGTAGCGCGTCATTTTCTAACGTTGAATCTTTAAAAAATTTAGGTTGACTTATAACTAAGCTTGGTCCCAAACCCTAGAACTCCTATAAAGGGAGTTGGGACTGAGTTTAAATTATTTTAGCGCAATTTTTATGCAACATTGAATGAAGCTCAACAAGTTTTTCAAAACTTTTATTATAGCCTCCCCCTAGAACACCACATAAAGGAGTATTTCTCGAATAAAAATTTTCTATTACAATTTGGTCTCTTTTATTAATTCCTTCATCAGTAATTTTAAGTTTACCTAGACGATCCTCAAAATGAATATCAACTCCTGCTACGTAAAATACAAAATCATACTTATTTTTGTTAAGATCTTTTAAATTTTTATGAAGAATATTTAAGTACTCCTCGTCTTCCATTTGATCTTTAAGTTCAATATCAATATCGCTCTTTGATTTCTTAGCAGGATAATTAGAAGCACAATGCATGCTAAATGTTAGAACGTCTTTATCATTTTTAAATATTTCTGAATTACCATTACCTTGATGAACATCTAGATCGATTATAAGTAATTTTTTTGCGTATTCTTTATTTTTTAAGTAATTGGCTGCTACAGCCACATCATTAAAAACACAATATCCAGCTCCACAATCAAAGGTAGCGTGATGACTCCCTCCAGCAGTATTACAAGCAAGTTTTGATTCTAAAGCTAGTTTGCTAGCTAAAACTGTTCCACCAGTAGCAACGAAAGATCTTCTTGCTACACTGTCGTTTATGGGAAATCCAATCTTCTTTTGAAGTTTTAGATCTAAAGTCTTATTTTTAATATGATTTATATATTTTAATGAATGAGATGTTTTCAATGTTGAAATAGAGCATTCTTTAGGAATATGAAATTTTTTTACCACGCCTTCTTTAATCAAGTGATCAGCTAAAGCTCCAAATTTCTGAATAGGAAATTTGTTATCATCATTAATTTTAGCTACGTAATCAGGATGATTAACAACAGGAAGCTCCATTGAAACAATTTATCTTTCAATACACATTGCAATGCCCATACCACCACCGATACAAAGAGTTGCTAAACCTTTTTTTACGTCACGCTTAATCATTTCATGTATAAGTGTAACTAGTATTCTTGTTCCTGATGCACCGATAGGATGTCCTAATGCAATAGCACCACCATTAACATTTACTTTTTCTTCAGGTATAGAAAGTGTTTTTAAAACAGCAAGACTTTGAGCGGCAAAAGCTTCATTAATTTCAAAAAGATCCACGTCTTTTACATCCCACCCTGCTAAATCCAAAGCTTTTTTTGATGAAGGAATAGGCCCAGTTCCCATTAAGGCTGGTTCAACACCACAACTAGCCCAAGATTTAATAGATACTAATTTACTTAGACCTTTTTTTCTTGCTTCTGCATCAGTCATCAGTATTACCGCAGCAGCACCATCATTAATTCCAGATGCGTTACCAGCAGTTACAGTTCCATCTTTTTTAAAAACTGGTTTAAGTCTAGATAGAGTGTCTAAATTTATACCCTCTCTTGGATGTTCATCTTTTTTAAAATCCAATTCTGCTTTTTTTGATTTAATTTTAAAGTTTATAATTTCATCTTTAAATCTATTTTTTTTTTGAGCCTCGAGCGCTTTTTCTTGAGATTTAAAAGCAAATTTATCTTGTTGGTCCCTTGTTATTTGAAATTTTTCCGCAACATTTTCTGCAGTAACTCCCATATGATAACCATGAAAAGCATCCCATAAACCATCCTTTATCATAGTATCAATTAATTCGGCATCACCTAATTTTTTTCCCTCTCGTAAAAAAATTGCATGAGGGGCTAATGACATATTTTCTTGACCACCAGCGACTACTATTTTTGAGTCACCAGACCTTATACTTTGAAAACCTGATGCAATTGATCTGATACCGGATCCACAAACTTGATTAACAATATATGCCGGTTTTTCCTTTGGGACTCCAGATTTTATTCCAGCTTGTCTAGCTGGATTTTGTCCTGATCCTCCAGTAAGTACTTGGCCCATAATAATTTCATCTACGCTCTCATTTGTTATCTTAGAGTCTTTAACTACGCTTGATATTACAGCTGAGCCTAATTCTTCAGCCTTTACATTTTTTAAGGATTTTCCTAAGGAACCCACCGCAGTTCTTTTAGCAGATGTAATACAAATATTTGTCATTTGAATAATTTATACCTTTAGGATTTGTTTTCAATTGAATAATCTTTTCTTATTAATCCTATTAAAATTCCAATTAAAATAAATAAATATGTTGAATTTCCAGTAGTAAAAAAACTACCAGTACTTTTTATTGGAAATATTTCAACAAAAAATAAAAAGATAAATGGAATTATTAATTTATTTTGATTCAATATTGATCTGAAAAAATATTTTTTTATCAAAGTTAAGTATATTATTAATGAAAAAATTACTATAACTATCGAAAAACCTATAATGCCAGTTTCAGTCAAAATTTCTAAATAATAATTATGAGGATGCATATTACATATAAAATCAGAACTTCGATCTATATTATTTCTATGGTGGCAATAGTATCTAAAATTTTTGATACCACCGCCTATATATTTATTTAATAACCAAGTTTCATAAAAAGAGGAAAACTCTCTAAGATATGGAGGTATTTTTGGATTTTCGAAATCTTTTTTTATTACAATGACTGTCATTTGCGAAATCTGATTATAAAATGCAAAAAAGATTTCTTTAGTTTTCAAATTAAAATTAATAAAAATATAAAATATAATTGTAGATGCAATTATAGCTGGTAGAAAAAATTTTCTCGTTTCTTTTTGAAAAACAATAATTAGAAAAGTAGAAAATAAAAACAATAAAAGAGGCATTCTATTTCCAGATAAAATTATTGCTGTAAAAAAAATTATAAAAAGAATTGGAATTATGTATTTGAGATATTTAGTCAAATTTTTAGAATAAAAGAAAGGTATCAAAAAAAAAGAAAAAATAGAAAATCTTTGAATATAACCTCCTGCTATTAACTCATCACCAAAAGGACCACTTAAATGATTTTTTGAGCTAGCAAAACCAAAAATATCTTTACCATTAAAAAACTGAAAGAAAATGTCAAGGCTTACAAATACAGCGCCTAAAGTACAAGAAAGAAAAAAAAATTTAATTTGAAAAAAATTTTTTTCAACCAAATATCTTAAAACGATGTAGAGGAGTAGATATTTAAAAAAGTAAAGAGATTTTACTATTGTAGGAAAATATTGCTCCCATGCTAGTCCTTCTAAAAAAAATTGAATATCGTTAACTATGCCAGTAAATAAAATAAAAAAAAAATATGTAAAAATTAATTTATCTAAAACATAAAATTTTACTTTAAAAATATCTTTACCAAATAATAATAAAGAGGATAAAATAACCAAGAGGATATTTATATTAATTATCATGTTTCCAGCTATAAAGCTCAAAGGAAATAGAAAAATTAATAAGTTAAAATAATTTGTTTTAGATATCCTTAATTTAGAAAATAAATACATCTTTTAAAAACTGTATTAATTATTTATCATATGAATTGAATATTAAAAATAAATTTAAAAAATAAATATTATAATGCGCCTGTAGCTCAACTGGATAGAGCGCTTGGCTACGGACCAGGAGGTTCTGGGTTCAAATCCTAGCAGGCGCACCAATTATGAAAAAAATAATAATTCACAAAGAGTTATTGGTAATTTTATTTACAGCTTTAATCTTAAGAATAGTTTTAGCTAATTTTTACGCTGACAATATTCTCAGAAATGAATGGAACATGATTTTGCACAACCATGAAATTTCCGGTGTTTTTGGGTTAAATGTTGTAATCAATGAATTTTTAGCACTTCCGAAATTAGCAGAGATAGGAGATAAAGTTTTACCTACAGTAATAATTCCGCCTCTTTATTTGTATTTAATTTACTTAGTAAAATTAATTTTTAACAACCCTTCAAATATTGCTGATATTGTAATTTCCATTCAAATTTTTTTAAGCTTATTCTCAATACTAGTTTTTGATAAAATAATTAAGTTATTTTCTAAAAAAAATTCAATAAATATAATTTTGTTGTCAATTTTCTCCTTTTTTCCAATGAATGTTTTTGCTGCATCTCAAATTTCATCCATTACACTTCAAATTTTTCTTATCCTAAATTTTTTTTATTTTTTATTTTTGTTTAATTATAATAAAAATATTAAAAATCTTTTACTTTTTTCCTTTTTCTCAGGATTATTAATTTTAATTCGTGGTGAATTTTTTCTTTTTTATTTTTTTACTATTATATATTTTTTTCTTTTTATAGAAAAAAATATTAGATTTATCATGATATCTTTTATTGTAGTTTCTATGTTAGTTACACCTTATATTTTTCGAAATTATCAAAATTTTGATAAATTGGTTTTGACAAAGTCATTTGGCTACAATTTATTAAAGGGCAACAATCCTTCTTTCAAAGTTGAAGGTGATTACGAAATTATAAAAAAAATACAAATCTCAGAAAAAAATATTAAAACAGATAATAATTATGAAATTAACTTAGATAATCTTTTTAAAGAAAAAGCTTTAGAATTTATAAAGGAAGAGCCTTTGAGTTATATAAAATTATATTTTAAAAAAATTTTTTCTTTTTTTTTCATAGATTTTAATTCTACATATCCAAACTATTACAATTTAATGCATTTAGCACCAAAGATAACTTTATCAATTGTAAGCTTATTTGGCACGGTTTTAGCAATTAAAAAGAGAGGCAATTATCAATTTCTTGCCCTATACTTTATTTTAAGTGTCCTTTTGTTTTCCATTTTCTTTATTTTACCTCGATACAACCTAATTCTTTTGCCAATACAACTCATTCTTTGCTTAAAGTGTATTGATTATTTACGAAAAGATAGAGAATTTAAATTTTAAAATATTGTTTTATCTCAATAATTATTTTATAAAATTAATTGATAATGTCTCTACGAAATTCTGTAATAATTTTCTTCGTATTAGTTTTAATAATTTTGCTGAGTTTATCTGTATTATTATAAGTAAGCAAAAAAAAGAACTATGACTCCTAAGATTATTCTATAGATAACAAAAATTTTCAGACTAAATCTCTTTATATATTTGAGAAAAAATTTTATAGTAATTAAAGAAAATAAAAAAGATAACAATATACAAATTATATTTAAAATAGAAAAATTAAAATCTTCAGAAATAGCTAAATTTTTTATACCATAAATTGAAACTGCTCCCAATGTAGGTATTGACAGTAAAAATGCTATTTTTGCGGAGTCAAATCTATCAAAACTTAAAAATCTTGCTGCAGTAATAGCTATTCCAGATCTACTTACACCTGGTATTAAAGAAAAAATTTGATAAATTCCAATTATTACTGCAGATTTATAACTAAAATCTGTGTCAATCTTTTTATCTAATTTAAAATTATCACTTAAAAAAAGTAAAATTCCAAATATTAAAGTCGTCCACCCAATAACTTTCATGCTTCTTAACGACTCAATTAATTTAGTTTCAGCTAAAAAAAAACCAATAATCATAACTGGTACTGATGCAATAAAAACTTTTAAAAAAAGCTCTTTATTTTTAATAAAATTAAATATGTCTTTGTAAAAATAAGTTATAACCGCAAAAAATGATCCAATGTGCATGCTTACATCAATAGCTAAATTCGAGTGTTTAAAGTTTAAAAACTCATTTGTTAAGATTAAATGTGACGAAGAGCTAATTGGTAAGAACTCTGTGATACCTTGTACGAATGAAAGAATCAGAATTTCTATCATCAGATAAAAATTAAATATGAAGGTTGTTTTTTTAATGACATTATAAAATGCATATCAGGTATGCATAAAATTACATTAAAAATAAAGGAATCTTAAATTATAGGTAATAGTTATTGACCTTTAAAATCTATTAATATTATAATTTCTTAATTATTTTGACGAACTTATGAAAAAAAAAATGTTACGATTTGTAGATTTAAATCAAGAGACCCCTAAAAAAAGAAGTACATCTATCAGGAAGGGTGATTTTAATGAAATTTACAATGAATTTATAACAGATAAAGCTAAAGAACAATCTAGCAGATGTTCTCAATGCGGGGTACCCTTTTGCCAAGTACATTGCCCTTTAAATAATAATATTCCAGATTGGCTCAAACTGACAGCTGAAGGAAGATTAAAAGAAGCTTACGAAGTTTCTCAAAGTACAAATAATATGCCCGAGGTTTGTGGAAGAATATGTCCACAGGATAGGTTATGCGAAGGAAATTGTGTAATAGAAAAATCCGGACATGGAACAGTAACTATTGGATCCATTGAAAAATATATTACGGACACAGCTTGGGATAAAGGTTGGGTAAAACCAATAAAGGTAAAACAAGAGTTAAAACAATCGGTTGGAATTATTGGAGCTGGGCCTGCAGGCATGGCATGCGCAGAAGAATTGAGAAAATCCGGATATCAAGTCACAATATATGATAGATACGATAGACCAGGTGGGCTCTTAATTTATGGTATTCCAAATTTCAAATTAGAAAAATTTGTGGTTGAAAGAAGAACAAAACTTTTAAAAGAGAGTGGAATAAAATTTATTCAGAATTTTGAAGTAGGAAAAGATAAATCTTTATATGAATTAAAAGAAAAACACGATGCAATTTTAATTGCAACAGGGGTTTACAAAGCACGAGAAATAGAAATACCAGGAGTAAATTTAAAAAATATATTTCCTGCAATGGACTTTTTAACAGCTTCAAATAGAAAAGGTCTTGGTGATAAAGTAAAACTATTTGACAATGGAACTTTAAATGCTGAAGGAAAAAACGTTGTTGTCATAGGCGGTGGTGATACAGCAATGGATTGTGTAAGAACATCTGTAAGACAAAATGCAAAATCTGTTAAGTGTCTGTATAGGAGAGATAGAGAAAACATGCCAGGATCTGCAAGAGAAGTAGAGAATGCTATTGAAGAAGGAGTGCAATTTATTTGGCTGACTAGCCCCAAAAGCTTTGTAGGGAGCGCAGAAGTAGAAGCAGTCGAGGTTAATAAGATGACACTCGGAGAACCTGACTCATCTGGTAGAAGAAGGCCAGAGATTGATCTTGGATCAGAATATAAAATTCCAGCAGATCTAGTAATTAAGTCCTTAGGATTTGATCCAGAAAACCTTCCAAAATTATTTAATGCTGAAGAATTAGTCGTATCGCAATGGGGGACAGTAAAAATTGATCTTCAAACAATGCAGACAAATTTAAACGGAGTTTTTGCTGCAGGAGATATTGTAAGAGGTGCATCATTAGTTGTTTGGGCTATAAGAGATGGCAGAGACGCAGCAGCCCAGATTGAAAGATATTTACAGTTTAAATTGAAAAAAAATAAAACAATTGAGGCAGCTTAACTAGTATGAGTCGATATATAAAAAATAGAAAAATTTTAGAACAAAGTTTTAATTACAACAAAGATATGGAACATGATGCATGTGGAGTAGGTTTAATTGCTACTACTGATGGAAAAAAGTCTAGAAAAATAGTTGAATATGGAATTAAAGCTTTAAAAGCAATTTGGCATAGAGGGGCAGTTGATGCAGATGGAAAATCTGGCGATGGTGCTGGAATACAAATAGAAATCGCTCCTGAATTTTTTAAAGAAAAAATTTTATCTACTGGGCATACACCCGATGACAATAAAAGAATTTGTGTTGGTATGGTTTTCCTACCTCGAACAGATTATTCGGAACAAGAAAAATGTAGGGAAATAATTGAGTCCTCATTATTATCTGAAAACTATTACATTTATGGCTGGAGACAAGTTCCAATCAATCCAAGTGTGCTTGGAAAAACGGCAGACCAAAACCGTCCAGAAATTGCTCAAGTCATGTTTAAAAAAAATGAAAATTTGGAAACTAATGATTTAGAGAGAAATTTATTTGAAACGAGAAAAAAAATTGAAAAGATTGCTCGAGAAAAACAATTAAAAGACTTTTATATCTGCTCTTTCAGTTCGAGATCAATTGTATATAAAGGAATGTTTTTGGCAGAAATGTTGTCAGAGTTTTATCCTGATCTTAATGATAAAAAATTAACTTCTAGATTTGCTATCTTTCACCAAAGATACTCCACAAATACATTTCCTAGCTGGGATTTAGCCCAACCTTTCAGAACTCTTGCGCATAATGGGGAAATAAACACTCTAAAAGGAAATATAAATTGGATGAAGATACACGAGCAAGATATGTCTAGTTCATTATTTAATAATGTAAAAGATTTAAAACCAGTCATAAGAAGCACATCAGACTCAGGAGCTTTAGATAATGTATTTGAGTTACTTACACACTCTGGAAAATTAGCTCCTTTAATTAAATTAATGATGATCCCTGATGCTTGGTCTAAGAGGAGTAAAACTGTTCCAAAAAATCATCAAGATTTATTTAATTTTTTAAATAGTACGATTGAGCCATGGGACGGTCCAGCTGCAATTTGCGCTACAGATGCCAAATGGGTTTTAGCTTCCTCAGATAGAAACGGACTTAGACCATTAAGATACACAATTACTTCTGACAACTTATTTTTTGCAGGATCAGAAACTGGAATGATAAAAATTCCAGAGGAAAAAATTGTTGAAAAAGGAAAACTTGGCCCAGGTCAGATTATTGCAATAGATTTAAAAAAAGGAAAACTATTTAAAGATAAGCAAATAAAAGATTTTTTAGCTAAAGACTATAAAAAGTATAATAAACAAATTATTGATCTTGAAAAAAAAATATCCTCTGAGAATGAAAGGCCAAATTTTTTAAGTGACGATTTAAGAAGGAGACAGTATTTGTCAGGTTTAAGTATTGAGGATTTAGAATTAATACTTCATCCAATGGCCGAAGAAGGAAAAGAAGCATCTGGCTCAATGGGAGATGATACCCCTGTAGCAGTACTTTCAAGTCATTTCAGACCAGTATCACATTATTTTAGACAAAATTTTAGTCAAGTAACAAATCCACCGATAGACTCACTTCGTGAAAACAAAGTAATGAGTTTGAAAACAAGATTTGGAAATCTGGGAAACATTTTGGATTTTGACAATCTTACTGAAGAGGATATTTATGTCCTAGATAGCCCTATTCTTACAAATTCTCAATTAAAAAAATTTAAAAAGTTTTTTTCAAAAAAAGTAAAAGAAATTGATTGCACTTTCGATATTAACGATTCACTAAAAAACAGAATAGAGTCAATTCGCGAAGAGGCAGAAACAGCAGTAAGAGAAGGCAGCACATGTCTGATTTTGTCTGATAAAAATATCTCCAATCAAAAAGCAAGCATACCAAGTATATTAACTGTTGGAGCAGTTCATTCACATTTAGTCAAACACGGTTTACGAGGTTATTGTTCTTTAAATGTTGAATGCTCTGACGCAATGGATACCCATTCATTTGCTATATTAATTGGAGTGGGTGCGACTACAGTTAATCCATATTTAGCGATTGACAGTATCCATCAAAGATTTGAAAAAAAATTATTTGGTAAATCTGATTTTGAAACTTGTGTAAAAAAATTCAAAAACTCTATAGATGCTGGATTACTAAAAATAATGTCTAAAATGGGAATTTCGGTAATAAGCTCTTATAGAGGAGGATGTAATTTCGAGGCAGTAGGACTAAGTAGAGCTATTGTTTCTGACTATTTTCCTGGCATGTCCTCAAGAATTTCTGGCATAGGTATCATCGGAATAGAAAAAAAAATTAAAGAGCTTCACGAAAAATTCAATTCAAAAAATGTATTTAGCTTACCTATTGGTGGCCTATACAGATATAGAAAAAGTGGAGAAGATCATCAGTATCAAGGAAAGTTGATACATTTGCTGCAAAGCGCAGTAAGTAGTGGTTCATACGAACAGTATAAAAAATATTCAGCAGGAATACATAATTTACCACCTATTAATCTAAGAGATTTGTTAGAATTTAAAGACTTGAGTAATCAAATAGATATAAATGAGGTAGAGCCCATAGATGAAATATTGAAACGCTTTGGAAGCGGGAGTATGTCCCATGGAGCTTTATCTGCAGAAGCCCATGAAACTTTAGCTGTTGGAATGAATAGAATAAAAGGAGCTTCTTGTAGTGGAGAGGGAGGTGAAGATGCCAAAAGATTTAAAAGTTTACCAAACGGAGATAGTTCAAACTCAAGAGTTAAGCAAATAGCATCTGCCAGGTTTGGTGTTACCGTTGATTATTTAAACAACGCTAATGAAATAGAGATTAAAATTGCCCAAGGAGCTAAACCTGGAGAAGGCGGACAACTTCCAGGATTTAAGGTTACTGAAGAAATAGCAAGATTAAGACATTCAACACCAGGAGTGACTTTAATTTCACCTCCGCCACACCACGATATTTATTCAATTGAGGATCTTGCTCAACTGATCTATGATTTAAAACAGATAAACCCTGGAGCAAGGGTCGGGGTAAAATTAGTAGCATCGACTGGAATTGGCACAATCGCTGCAGGTGTTGCAAAGGCGAAAGCAGACATCATTTTGATATCTGGTCATTCAGGAGGAACTGGTGCGAGTCCGCAAACAAGTATTAAATATGCAGGAATACCATGGGAGATGGGTTTAACTGAAGCTAATCAAATTTTAACTTTAAATAATTTAAGGCACAATGTTACTTTAAGAACTGATGGTGGTTTAAAAACTGGGAGAGATGTCGTGATGGCAGCAATGATGGGTGCTGAAGAATACGGTATGGGCACATCATCTTTAGTTGCAATGGGTTGCATTATGGTAAGACAATGCCACTCAAACACATGTCCAGTTGGAGTTTGCAGTCAAGATATATCTTTGCGTGAGAAATTTACAGGAACACCCGAGAAAGTAGTAAATTTATTTAGATTTGTAGCGACAGAAGTGAGAGAAATTCTTGCATCATTAGGCTTTAAGTCCGTAAATGAAATTATTGGAAGAACAGATCTATTATCACAAGTTAACAAAGGTGCCTCAAATTTAGATGATTTAGACTTAAATCCCCTATTAGTTCAAGCTGACCCTGGAGAAAACCAAAGATATTGTAAAGATAAAAATATTAATCAAGTTCCAGACACACTTGATGAAAAAATTTGGTCTCAAATAAATAATAAGATCGACAGAAGCTCAGGAAATGTCTTTGAATATGAAATTGAAAATACATATAGATCTGTTGGAACAAGATTATCTCATTACGTTTATAAAAAATTTGGAAATAATGAACTTAATGACGAGACGATAAAAATTAAGTTGAATGGATCGGCCGGTCAATCGCTTGGCGCTTTTTTAACAAAAGGCATCAAACTTATAGTTGAAGGAGATTGTAACGATTATGTAGGCAAAGGTTTATCTGGCGGAACCATAGTCGTTTATCCTTCATCAAAAAATCAACTTGTTTCTAGCAAAAATATTATAATTGGTAATACAGTTCTTTACGGAGCTACTTCAGGAAAATTATTTGCTTCAGGTCAAGCGGGCGAAAGATTTGCAGTAAGAAATTCAGGAAGCTTATCAGTCGTTGAAGGTTGTGGAGCCCATGGTTGTGAGTATATGACTGGAGGAACGGCAATTATATTAGGGGAAGTTGGTGACAACTTTGGAGCAGGTATGACTGGAGGAATGGCTTTTATTTACGACGAAAAAAATACTTTTGAAAATTATGCAAATCCATCTTCAATTATCTGGCAAAAAATTGAAACAGATTATTGGAAATCATTTTTAAAAGAACAATTAAAAAATTTTACCAATGAAACAAATTCTTTTATAGGAAAACAAATTTTAGATAATTTCGAGTCAGAGATTAAAAACTTCAAACAAGTTTGCCCTATAGAAATGCTTGATAAACTGGAAAATCCAATTACTAATAAGGTTTATAAAAAAAAAGCAAGCTAATTTGAAAAAAACAAAACCTTATTTTTTATTTTTAATCTCAATAATTTTTGTTACTTTAATTTGGGATAAAATTTCAATTCCATTTGATCTTGAGAGTGCTCATGTAGGTGATAGTTACCTTCAAAATAAACATCACTCACAAAACGATACTTTGCGTTTTATTGTATATCTTTCAATACCTTTTATTGTTTTGATTTTTTATTATCAAATTTATGAAAAGATTTTCTACAACAATATTAAAAATATTATTTTTAAATATGAGAATATTGTTTCTGAAAGTCCATTTAGGTTAAAAGTTTTTTTATTTATAAGCCTTAATTTAATTATTATTGAGTTTTTTTTTATTGATTTTAAAGACTTAAATTATCAACTAGATATTTTTCATGAGGGATTATGGTTAACACCCTCTAACAATGCAAATATTAAAAATGAATTTTGGCAATCTTCTTACATTTTAAGAGGTTATGTTGGAAATTTCTTTCCATATTTACTATGGAATTTTTTTAATATTGAAACCATCGGAATAACTAGATTTTTTTCTTTTTTTGCTACTCTTCTCAATAAGATTTTCCTTCTGTTAATTGCTTATAGAATTTCATCAAGTGTTAATTTTAATACTAATTTAAAAATAATTTTTTATTTAATACTTTCATTAACTTTTTTAACTTTTACAAGTTATATGAGTCCAATATTCTTACAAAGAAGTATTCTTCTTCTTTTATTTATGTTTTTAATTATGAATTTTCTAATATTAAAAAATAAAAAAAATTTAAATCTTATTTTAATTGGACTTTTATCCTCTGCGAGTATGTTCTGGTATATTGATATAGGTATTTATATAAATTCAGTACTATTTTTATTCTTAATTTTTTTGCTTATTAAAAGAAAATTTAAATTTTCAATTATTCTGCTGATATCCATAGTAGGGGGATGGACAACTTTATATTACTACATTCCTAATTATGAATTTGAGCAATTTTTTATCAATGTAAAATTAGCAATTTCTACAATTGACCAAATTCAAGGTTTAATATTCCCTACGCCCTTTTTATCCCTAGATACAAGGGCAACAAAGGCTTTGATATTATTTTTAATTACAGGCTTTTTAATAATTACAGAAATTAATAATAACAAAAAAATGGATCTCAAATTTTTGCTAGTTGTATGTGTTTTTTTTATAATAAGTATTTTTTACTTCAAGTACGGTTTAAGTAGATCAGATAGTCCACATATAAGAGAAGCATCTAGTTTTCTTTATATTCCTTTAATAACTTTATTATATTACAAAATTATTAATACAGCACTTAAACAAAAAATATTTCTTTCAATAAATTTGAATTTTGTGAGTTATTTTTTATTATTAGTTTTTGTAGCTTCAATTTTTGTAGATAAGAAATTAGAAAACAAAAGCTTTAGTAACATGAAAATGTCAAAAAGTAGTATTCACAAACTTATAAATTTTTCAGACGATATTTTTTTAAATGAAGACTATAAAGATTTAATTTCTTATTATAAAAAATTATCATCAAAAGATGAATGTGTAATGATATTTACTAATGAAGTAGCTGTTCCTTATTTTTTAAAAAAACCAACATGTAGTAAATTCTTTTTGATGTACTCGGCTACCCCGTTAAACATTCAAAATAATATAATAAAAGATTTAAAAGAAAATTCACCATCTTATTTAATTTACAGGTCTGATATTGATGCGTATGGGCATGCAGGTAGCAGGTTAAAATTGCTCAATACTTTTATAATCAATGAATACACTTTTTTTGAGAAATTTAGTCATTGGGAAATTTTTAAAAAGAAATAGGATATAAAATGAAAATTTTTTGTTTTGGATTTGGCCAGGTAGCAAGACATTTTGTAAAAAAACTTGTTAAAGAAAATGTAAAATTTGAATTAAATATTACTACACGTAATAAATCAGCTTCACTAAAATTTGATAAAATTGAATATAATGCTTTTCAATTTAGTAAAGAAAGAAAAGATAAAAACGTTATAAAAAAAATATTTGAGGCAAGCCATATTTTAATTTCGGTTCCACCGGTAGAAGAACAGGACATTGTAATTGAAAATTTTAAAGAAGTAATTAGAGAAACAAAAACCAAATGGATTACTTACTTGTCGGCAACTAGTGTTTACGGTAATCATAACGGTGCTTGGGTAGATGAAAATAGTGAAACTAATCCAATCTCAATGAACGGTAAAAGTAGACTGTCAGCAGAGAGAGAATGGCTTGCATTTTCGAAAGAATATAATCTGCCAACACAAATTTTAAGATTATCTGGGATTTATTCAAATGATAATAATATTTTAAAAAGATTATTAAGTGGGGAAGCGAGAATTGTAAAAAAAAAGGATCATTTTTTTTCAAGAATTCACATTGAAGATATAGCTAATATTTTGTTTCTTTCTTTAAATAAATTTAAAAGAAATGAAATTTTCAATATTTCTGATGATAAACCGGCTTCTCAGGAAGAACTTGCAATATTCGGTTCAAAATTACTAAAAATAGATACCCCAAAATTATTAGATATAGATGATTTAGAGGAAGGGATGCTAAAAGATTTTTATAGAGATTCAAAAAAAGTAGACAATAAAAAAATGAAAAGATTTTTTAATTATAAATTGCTGTATCCAACTTTTAAAGAAGGATTAATTAAGATTTTCAACCAAATTATTTAATTCTTTCAAAATAATTTTTAGATGATTAGTGCTAGATAAACTATGATCACCATTCTCGACAATTACTAATTTTTTTTTAGCATTTTTAAATATAGATAATACTAATTTTGAAAAATAAACTGGTACTACTTCGTCTTTTTTCCCATGTACCATTGAAACTTTAATTTTTGAATAATTTTTTTTATTTAAAATTTTATTTTTTCTACCATCTTTTATGAGCTGATATGAAATAGGATACTCGTAATTTCCATTCTTAATAATTGCTTTTCCTTTATTTATAATTTCAAATTTAATTTTTTTAGAAAATTTTTCCCACATTAATCTTGTCAAGAATTCAGGCGCAGAGCCTATACCAACAAAACCTTGAATTTGTTTTTTAAAAAATTTAAATTGATTAAGTCCAATCCATGAACCCATGCTAGAACCAACTAGTATAAAATTATTCTTTCTTACAATTTTTCTGATCATAATTCTTGTATCTTTAGTCCAGGAGCTGATATTGCCTTTAGTAAATTCCCCAGATGATTTTCCGTGACCTGAATATTCTAATGCAAAAAACCCCAATCGTTTTTTTTTTGCATAATTTAAAAGAGTCTTAGGTTTTTTCCCTTCAAGATCCGACATAAACCCATGAAGAAAAACAATATAAAGTTTTTTTCTATAATAATTGTCGATAAATCTAAGCTTTCTAGTCTTTGAAATTTTAAAATATTTGAATTTTTTCATATAAGTTTATTTTAGTGCTAATATATAACAAATATCATGGCTACTAAAATAAATGTTCTTCAAGTTATTCCAAAGCTTGGTTACGGCGGGGCAGAAACAGGCTGTTACGATATTGCACATTTTTTATCAGAGAATGAATGTGGGTCATTCGTAGCAACTTCAGGTGGAGAATTATTAAAATTTGTCAAAAAAGATAAAGTGAAAATATTGAGGTTACCCGTTCACTCAAAAAATCCTTTAATTATATTCTTTAATACTCTAGCACTTGTTTTATATATAATTTTTTTTAAGATAAATATCGTTCATGCAAGAAGTCGCGCACCTGCTTGGGCAAGTTATTTAGCTTGTTTATTGACTGGGAGAGTTTTTGTAACAACTTTTCATGGAACTTATAATTTTAAAAATAATATAAAAAAATTTTACAACAGTGTAATGTTAAGAGCAAAGTTAACGATTGCTGGATCTAATTTTATCTTTAGTCATATAAACGAAAATTATAATGAATATTTAAGTAAAGAAAAAAAACTTAGAGTTATTTTTAGAGGTATCAATGTGGATTATTTTAACTCAAAAAATATTTCAATTTTAAAGCAAGAAAAACTTAAAAAGGAATGGAGTTTAGCTTCAGATAAAATTACCATACTTTTGCCAGGTAGACTTACTTATTGGAAGGGTCAAGAGAAGTTTATAGAATCTTTGAATATTTTAATTGAGGATTACAATATAACAAACTTTCAAGCTGTCATACTTGGATCAGATCAAGGAAGAAAAGTTTATTCAAAAAAATTAATAAATTTAGTTGAAAGATATAACCTGAATAAAAAAGTAAAATTTATTCAAAATTGCAAAGAAATGCCACTAGCTTACTCTTTAGCTGATGTAGTAGTTTCGGCCTCCATAGAGCCCGAAGCTTTTGGTAGAGTATCTGTAGAAGCACAAGCAATGGGTAAGCCTATTGTAGCAAGTAATATAGGAGGATCAAAAGAGACAATAATAAATAAAAAAACTGGACTATTATATAAGCATGATGACCCAAGAGAACTTGCGAAAAGTTTAAATACTGTTATTCAATTATCTCAAGATGAATTGAAATCGATGGGAAATGAAGGTAGAAAAAATATTACTAAAAAATTTGATGTTGAAACAATGTGCCAATCTAATTTAAAAGAGTATAAAAGATTAATAAAAAATTAATGCCTCAAATTCAATTATTAGATGGTAAAAAAATTTCTTTCACAAAGTCAATCAGTGGATTTGATTTAACCAAAAAAATTAGTAAGTCACTAGAAAAGTCTGCATTAATAATGGAAGTTGATGGTGAATTAAAAGATTTAAGTCATGAAATCGATAAAGATTCAAAAGTAAGAATTATTACTTCAAAAGATAAAGAAGGTTTAGAAGTTATAAGACATGATGCCGCTCATATTATGGCAATGGCTGTTCAAGAGTTATTTCCGGGCACACAAGTAACAATAGGACCAGTTATAGAAAATGGATTCTATTATGATTTTGCAAGAAAAGAACCTTTTACTAGTGATGATTTAAACAAAATTGAAAAGAGAATGGCAGAAATAATTGATAGAGATGTAAAAACAAAACGAGAAGTTTGGAAAAGAGATAAAGCAATTAAACACTTTAAAAATATTGGAGAAAACTACAAAGCCGAAATAATAGAAAGTATACCTAAAAACGAAGAATTATCTATTTATCATCATGGGGATACTTGGTATGATTTGTGTCGCGGCCCACATTTATCATCTTCTGGAAAAATAGGGAAAGCTTTTAAATTGACTAAAGTATCAGGAGCTTATTGGAGAGGTGACTCAAATAATGAAATGCTTCAAAGAATTTACGGGACTTGTTGGAGTTCAAAAAAAGAGCTCGATGATTACATAAATAGACTAGAGGAAGCAGAAAAGAGAGATCACAGAAAACTTGGAAAAGAAATGGATTTATTTCATTTTAGAGAAGAGAGTCCGGGATCTGTATTTTGGCATGAAAAAGGTTGGCTCTTATTTCAAAGATTAGTAGAATATATGCGAGCAAAACAAAGGCTTGCGGGATATAAAGAAATTAATACACCTGAATTATTAGATAAAACACTTTGGGAAAAATCTGGCCATTGGGATAAATTTGGAGAGCATATGTTTACATCTGAGACACCAGATGAAAAAACTTTTGCTGTAAAGCCAATGAACTGTCCAGGTTGTGTTCAAGTTTTTAATCAAGGTTTAAAAAGTTATAGAGATTTGCCACTAAAATTATCTGAATTTGGTAAAGTACATAGATACGAGCCTTCTGGAGCTTTACATGGGTTATTAAGAGTAAGAGCGTTTACACAAGACGACGCACATATATTTTGTACTGAAGATCAAATAACTCAAGAGTCTTTATCAGTGACGAATTTGATTTTAGAAATTTATAAGAATCTTGGTTTTGATCAAGTAATTTTAAAATATTCTGACAGACCAGAGAAGAGAGTTGGTGATGATAGTGTGTGGGATAAGTCAGAGGCTGCACTTTTGTCTGCAATAAAACAATCTAAACTTGAGTATATAATTAATAAAGGTGAGGGAGCTTTTTACGGTCCTAAAATTGAATTTGTTTTACGAGATGCTATTGGGAGAGATTGGCAATGTGGAACTCTTCAAGTGGATTTAAATTTACCAGAAAGATTAGGGGCTTCGTATATTTCTAAAGATGGCAGCAAAAAGGTTCCAGTGATGTTACATCGAGCATTATTTGGTTCACTGGAAAGATTTATTGGAATTTTAATTGAAAATTATGCAGGTAAATTACCTTTTTGGCTTTCACCAACACAAGCAGTTGTGTGCTCCATAGCTGAAGAACATAATGAATATGTAAAAAAGTTATTTGAAGATCTATTTAAAGAGGGTATAAAATGTGAAATGGATTTAAGAAATGAAAAAATAAATTATAAAGTTAGAGAACATTCTCTAGCGAAAATTCCGTTTATAATTGTTTGTGGAAAAAAAGAAGTTGTAGAGAAAACTGTTACAGTTAGAATATTAGGTTCGGACAAACAACAAACTATGAAAAGAGAAGATTTGATAAAAAATATGCTTGCCTCAAATAAGTTGCCTTTAAATTAAGTGTCAAATATTAAACCCAATTATTTTCAAAGAAGAAGTAAACCTCAAGGCCCTAAAGCTAATGAAAGAATAAGAGCTTTAGATGTTCAAGTAATAGGTAGCGATGGAAGCAACCTTGGTGCTATGCCTCTTAATAAAGCAATAGATTTGGCAAAACAAGAAGGTTTAGATCTAATTGAAATATCTCCAAATGCAAATCCTCCGGTTTGCAAAATAATGGATATGGGTAAATATAAATATGATTTACAAAAAAAAGCTAATCAAGCTAAAAAAAAACAAAAAATTGTTTCCTTAAAAGAAATAAAATTAAGGCCGGGTACAGAAACTCATGACTACAATTTTAAAATTAAAAACGCTAAAAAATTTATTACTAAAGGCAACAAAGTAAAATTTACGGTCAAATTTAAAGGTAGAGAAATGCAACATACAGATTTAGGTAAAGATTTGATGAATAAAATAATCGAGGAGACCAAAGATGTTGCCAAAGTTGAAAGCAAGCCAAAATTTGAGGGAAGACAGATGGTCATGATAATTCAACCTCTGTAAATCACCAATAATATCAGCTTGTAAAGATTTATTAATGCCTATATAAAACCGAAATATTTTATGCCAAAACTTAAAACAAAAAGCTCAGCTAAAAAAAGATTTAGATTTACTGCTTCAGGTAAAATAAAAATGCCTCAAGCTGGTAAAAGACACGGTATGATTAAAAGAACAAATTCACAAATTAGGAAACAAAGAGGCACTACAATAATGACAAAACAAGACTCTAAAATTGTTAAATCGTACATGCCATATAACTTAAGAGGATAAAATGGCTAGAACAAAACGAGGTGTAGTAAGTAGAGCTAAGCATAAAAAAGTTTTAAAGGCAGTAAAAGGGCAAAGGGGAAGAAGAAAAAATACAATCCGTGTAGCTCGTCAAGCAATGGAAAAAGCAATGCAGTATGCTTACCGAGATAGGAAGGCAAAAAAAAGGGAATTTAGATCATTATGGATACAAAGAATTAACGCAGGAGTAAGAGCCGAAGGTTTAACTTATGCAAAATTTATCAATGGTTTGGCGAAATCAAAAATTAAGCTAGATAGAAAAGTTCTAGCAGAGCTTGCTTACAATAATCCTGAAGTCTTTAAATCAGTAGTGAAAAAGGTTCAATCCTCCCTAGCTTAAAAGGGTCTTTGATTTAATCTCAACTTAATATAAAAAATCAATTACCTAATGAGTGATTTAGATAAAATAAATTCTGTATTTAATGCAAAGATAGATACCGTTAAAACAAAAGACGATCTTCAAAATATTAAAACAGAATTTTTTGGAAAAAATGGTCAAATCACCCTACAGTTCAAATCTCTAGGATCTTTAGATCCAGAGAAAAGGAAAGAATTTGCTTCACATTTAAATAAAATTAAAGATGATCTAACACATCAATTAGAGCAAAAAAATACAGAGATTGAAACAAGCGAGATAAATGAAAAACTTAAAAATGAGAAAGTTGATGTTACTTTGCCAATTAGACCTGAACGCCAAGGAAAAATTCATCCAGTTTCACAAGTTATAGATGAAATATCATCTATCTTTTCAGAAATAGGTTTTTCAGTTGCAGAAGGACCTGACGTTGAGTCCGATTATAATAATTTTACAGCATTAAATACACCTGAAGAACATCCAGCTAGAGATATGCATGACACTTTTTATTTAGAAGAAAATAAAAAATTGTTGTTAAGGACACATACTTCACCAGTTCAAATTAGAACAATGTTATCAAGTAAACCACCATTTAAAATAATAGTACCAGGTAGGACTTATAGATGTGATAGTGATCAAACTCATGCTCCAATGTTTCACCAGCTTGAAGGCTTACACATAGATAAAGGTATCACAATGGGACACCTTAAAGGTTGCCTAGATTATTTTATAAAAGAGTTTTTTGAAGTTAAAAATGTAAAAATGAGATTTAGACCAAGTCATTTTCCTTTTACCGAACCATCAGCGGAAGTTGATATTGGATACAAAATTGAAAAAGGTAAAATTGTTATTGGCGAAGGGGATAAATGGTTAGAAGTTTTAGGATGTGGAATGGTTCATCCTAATGTTTTAAAAAATGTAAAAATTAATACAAAAAAATATCAAGGATTTGCATTTGGTATAGGAATCGATCGTTTAGCAATGTTAAAATATGGAATTAATGATCTAAGAGCTTTCTTTGAGGCTGATTATAGATGGTTAAGCCATTTTGGATTTGATTCATTAGATGTTCCAACTAATTATAGAGGATTGAGTAAATGATCATTACAATTCCCTGGCTTAAAGAACATCTAAAAACATCAGCTAAAGAAAATGAGATTATTGATCGTCTTACAAATATCGGACTCGAAGTCGAAGGTGTAAAAGAAAACTCTGGAGAGATGAGTAAGTTTAAAATTGCGAAAGTTTTAAAAGCAGAAAAACATCCTAATGCTGATAAGTTAAAAGTTTGTGACGTTACTATTGGCGGGAAAGAGATTTTAAAAGTTGTATGTGGAGCTCCAAATGCAAGAGAAGGTTTAATCACAATCTATGCACCTCCTGGAGCTATAATACCTAAAACCAATTTTGAATTAAAGGTAGCTAAAATTAGAGGCGTTGAATCGAAAGGGATGCTTTGCTCTGAAAGTGAACTTAATTTATCTGAGGAAAGTGAAGGGATTATAGAACTTAAAAATAGAGAAAAAGAGATAGGAAAAAGCTATTTTAAAAGTAGTTCACAAAAAGCTTTCGATATTTCTATAACCCCTAACCGTGCTGATTGTTTAGGCGTAAGAGGGATAGCAAGAGATCTTTCATCAGCAGGAGTTGGAAAATTAGTATCAATAAATAGAAAGAAAATTAAACAAAATACAAAACACCTAATTAAAACATCCATTACAAAAGAAAAGAATCAAGGGTGCGATATCTTCGGGAGCTGTTACATAAAAAATATTACCAATAAAGAAAGTCCTGAATGGCTTAAAAATAAATTAATCGCACTAGGTCTAAAACCTATCTCTGCTGTAGTTGATATAACTAACTATGTAATGTTTGACCTTAATAGACCATTGCATGCTTATGATGCAGATAAAATAAATAAAGAAATTATAGTTAGAAATGCTAAAGAGGGTGAGATGTTTGAGGCATTAGATAATAAAAAATATAAATTAAAAAAAGATATGTGTGTCATCTCTGATAAATCTGGGGTTCTTGGGTTAGGTGGAATTATCGGAGGTACATCTACCTCTACCGAATTAGATACGAAAAATATACTTTTAGAAGCTGCTTATTTCAGCCCATCTTCAATAAGAAAAACAGCTAGAATCCTTAATATAAACACAGATGCTAAGTACAGATTTGAAAGAGGAATTGATCCTAACTCGGTTAAAGAAGGGCTAGAACTTGCAACTGAACTAATTTTAAAAATTTGCGGAGGGGAAGCTAGTAATTTTCAAATTATTGGAAAGATAAACCAAAAAAATAAGATAATTAACTTTCAAATAGAAAAATTTGAAAAACTAATTGGTATTTCAATCACCGCTAATGAAATTAATAAAATTTTATCCTCTCTAGGTTTTAAATGTAAAAAAAGTCAAAAAGCTATTAAAGTGGTAGTACCAAGCTGGAGGCCAGATGTGAGTTTGGATGAAGATTTGATTGAGGAGCTAATTCGGATCAAAGGATTCAACAATATAAAATTAATTGAACCTAGCAAAAACAGAACCCAAGATACTTTAAACTTTAAGCAAAAACTATTCCATTTATCACAGAGATCTTTAGCTTCCAAAGGCTATATGGAAATAATAACCTGGTCTTTTACTGACTCAAAAATTGACAAACAATTTTCTAAAGGTGAAAAAGAAATTCCAATATATAATCCAATTTCTTCTGATCTAGATGTTTTAAGACGATCAATTTTCTCTAATTTAGCGATTTACTTAAAAAAGAATCAAGACAGAGGTTACGAAGACCTATCTTTATTTGAAATTGGCCCAACATTTTTTGGAAAGAATCCTGGCGAACAACAAATAGTTGTTGGTGGTTTAAAATCTGGAAAAATAAATAGAAAGAGCTGGCTAGATAAAGAAAGAAACGTCGATGTTTTTGATATAAAAAGTGACGCTATTAAAACTTTGGTCGAACTTGGAATAGAAGAAAAAAACCTTTTTGTAAGTGATAATACAAAGCACAGTTATCATCCAGGTAGATCAGGATCGATAACATTAAAATCAGAAAAAGGACCTTATCTAGCTTATTTTGGAGAAATACACCCTGCAATTATTAAGAACTTAGATTGTAAAGATAAAAATATTTTTGGATTTGAAATATTTTTAAAAAATATTCCTGAACCAAACAAAAAATTGAGACAAAGCAAAAAAAGCTTTCGAGCTTCAGATTACCAGAAATCAGAAAGAGATTTTGCTTTCGTGATAGATAAAATTTTTAAAATTGGAGCTCTTGAAAAAATTATTAGAGAAGTAGATGAAAATTTAATTCAAAATGTATCAACTTTTGATGTTTATGAGGGAGAAAATATTCCAAAAGATAAAAAGTCAGTTGCTATTAATGTTACTTTACAGGCTATCGATAAAACTTTATCAGAGAATGATTTTGACGATATCAGTAAAAAAATTATTGATACAGTGAGTAAAAAAACTGGCGCTACAATTAGGTCTTAATGTCAGATATAAAAAGAATACGTAATTTTTCTATAATTGCGCATATTGATCATGGTAAATCAACTATTGCAGATAGGATTATACATAAGTGTGGTGGGCTTACTGATCGTGAAATGAAACAACAGGTCCTCGACTCAATGGATATTGAGAGAGAAAGAGGAATTACAATTAAAGCGCAAACTGTAAAACTCAATTACAAAGCAAAAGATGGTAAAGATTATATATTGAATATTATCGATACGCCTGGGCATGTAGATTTTGGCTATGAGGTAAGCCGATCTTTATCAGCATGCGAAGGATCTCTTTTAATTGTTGACAGCACTCAAGGGGTAGAGGCTCAAACTTTAGCAAATGTTTATCAAGCTTTAGAAATTAATCATGAGGTAATACCGATTTTAAATAAGATAGATTTACCTGCTTCAGATATCGAAAAAACAAAAACTGAAATCGAGGACGTTGTTGGAATTGAGACAACGAATGCTATTTCTTGTTCTGGAAAAACTGGAGAAGGAATAGACGAGATCTTGGAAGCAATTATTCAAAAATTACCCGCTCCTAATGGTACAATAAATGAAAAACTAAAATGCTTACTAGTAGATAGTTGGTATGACAGTTATCTTGGTGTTGTTATTTTAGTAAGAGTCATCAACGGTAAATTAAAAAAAAACATGAAAGTAAAATTAATGTCTAATGATCAAGAATATGTAGTTGAAAAAGTAGGAGTATTTACTCCTAAACCAAATGATATAGAAGAATTGAGCTCTGGTGAGATAGGATTTATTATCACAGGAATTAAATCTCTATCGGAAACAAAAGTTGGAGACACTATTTGTGATGCAAGCACACCTATTGATAAACCACTTCCAGGTTTTAAACCAAGCAAACCCGTTGTATTTTGCGGACTCTTCCCAGTCGATAGTTCTGAATATCAAAAACTGAAAGACGGTTTAGCAAAATTAAAACTTAATGATGCAAGTTTTTCTTATGAACCAGAGTCATCTAGTGCATTAGGATTAGGTTTTAGGTGTGGATTTTTAGGTCTACTACACTTAGAAATTATTACCGAAAGGCTTGAAAGAGAATTTGATGTTAATCTAATTACAACAACTCCAGGAGTAATATACAAAGTTCACACATCTAAAGGTGACGTTTTAGATTTGCAAAATCCATCAAACATGCCCGACCCATCTCAAATTGAAAAAATAGAGGAACCATGGATTAAGTCTACAATCATTACTCCTGATGAATATTTGGGGTCAATTATAAAAATTTGTCAGGACAAAAGAGGAATACAAACAAATTTAAGCTACTCAGGCAAAAGAGCAGTTTTATCTTATGACTTACCATTAAATGAAGTCGTATTTGATTTTAATGACAAATTAAAATCTATCTCAAGTGGCTATGCAAGTTTCGACTATGAAATTTCTGGTTACAGGGAAGGAGATCTAGTTAAACTTGGCATACTTGTTAACTCGGAACCCGTTGATGCACTAGCTATGATAATCCATAAAGATTTTGCACAATCTACAGGTAGACAAGTTTGTGAAAAATTAAAAGATTTAATACCAAGACACAACTTTATGATTCCAGTTCAAGCAGCAATTGGAGGGAAAATTGTTGCAAGAGAATCAATAAAAGGTTTCAAAAAAGATGTACTAACTAAAATTCATGGAGGTGGTGCTACTGACCGAAAAAGAAAACTTTTGGAAAAACAAAAAAGAGGTAAAGCAAGATCAAAACAATTCGGTAAAGTAGAGATTCCCCAAGAGGCATTTATTGGTGTCTTAAAAATAAATAAAGAGTCTTGATGAAAAAAAAATTATTTATATTTTCCAACGAAAGTATTTTGTTTCAGGATGGAAAGTTTTATTGTGATAATATAGATCTTAAAACAACACCTGAAGGGCTTAATAAAAAATTTGAGGTAAACTTATTTGGACGTAAAACAAATAAAAATAGATCACATGAGATTAAGATTAAAAAAATAAAAATCTTCTCAAACTTTTTTTCCTACGCTGCTTCTGTAATAGAATCATCAAAAGAGCAAGATTCTAAATATTTAATAATTTCAATTACTCCATCTACATTTATCATTTCAATACTCTTAAGATTATTGGGAAAAAAACCAATTGTTTATCTTAGAAGTGATGGATATGGAGAATATAAAGCCATTTTAGGTAAAATTGGTGCACTTATATATCATTTGATGTTCAGTATTATCTCAACTATCTCAAATTTAATCAGCTGTAGAGAGTATATTTTAAGGGGAAGAAAAGGAAAAATTATTAGCCCGTCCCAATTAGACTCAACCTGGTTAAGACAACCTAAAAATATAGAAGTTAAGAATTTTAAACTATTATACATTGGAAGATTTAAAATAGAAAAAGGGATACATTCTCTTTTAAACCTTATTAAAAATAAAAAAGATATTTCTCTTACGGTAGTTGGAGCTGAAAAAGAGATATCCCATAATTTAAGTCAAAGTAATGTTAAAATTTTTCAAACACAAAGCAGTAAATTAAAATTGATAAAATATTATGATGATCATAATATATTTGTTTTACCATCTTATACTGAAGGCCATCCTATGGTTTTGTTAGAGGCGCTAGCTAGAAGACGCCCAGTAATTGTATTTGAGGATATACAACATGTGATTGGAACTAAAAAAGGTATCTTTGTATCAAAAAGAAATTTTGTAAATTTTTTAGGAACCTTAAATAATATTAAAAAAAATTATAAGAAGATTCAAAAAGAGATGAAAAAAAATAAACTTCCTACTAATAAAGAATTTATTGAAAAATTTGTTAAATATATTGATAGTTACAGTTAGGAGAGGTGGCCGAGTGGTTGAAGGCGCACGCTTGGAAAGCGTGTAAACGGGAAACCGTTTCGAGGGTTCGAATCCCTCTCTCTCCGCCATTATTTAATGATCTTGCACAACCTGAAATATATAATAAAATGATTTGGTCGCCATATGGGCGTCAACAGATGAAAAAATTTTTTATTATCATAATTTTAAGTTTACTCATTAGTGAAATAAGTTACGCTAAAGCAGTAAAGCTTAATTGCTCATTCAAAGATGCATACGACTCTATGTCGGATGGAAGTGTAAGGAAGTTAAGTTCTAACAATGAGAATTATCACATTATTTCGCAAGATACAGTTGTTACAATTGATGAAGCTAGAAAATTTTTTGCTGGAGGAAAAGCTGATAGATTTGATGATGAAATAATAAAGATAACATGGGTAGAGGACCTTAAAGGGCCAAAGGGTACTATTAAATTAAAAAAAAGTTGGAAGTTAAACAGAATTACAGGAGTCCTTGTTAAAGATGTTTATTCAAAAGTAGTAGGTAGAGACTCCTCGTATGGAAGCCCATTCACTCTTAGATACGATTGCAGAGTTGCTAAGAAAAAATTTTAGATTATGAAAAAATTTTTGATAATTATTACTCTAATTTCATTGTGGAGTATAAATAGCAATAGTGAAGTAGTTGCAGGCTTAAAATGCGGCAAGAGTATTATTACAGTAGATAAAAAATATATATACCAGATATTTGCAAATGGTGACATCGACAAATATAAAATTACAAATAAAGATCAGTCTTACTTTGCTGGAACATTAAAAACTAAAAAGACGGTTTACGATGTTTTCTTTGACTTAAGCTCCAAATCATTCACAGTAAATAGTAAAGATAATAAGACAGGAACAGCAGGTAGCTATAAAGTGGACTGTTTGTAATCTGATCTTGCATTTTAAAAATGACACTTAGAGACATAATCAATTCAATTCTCGATTACGATTTAGGAGAATTATCTCTAAACTTTGGAGTGTTTATAGCTTTTTTTGTAATTCTAATTCTATGGCCTCTGATTATTATTCTTTTAATAAGACGAGCAGTAACTACCCCAAAAACTTCAGAGATGATTATATGTTTTTTGGCTGCTGCTCTTTTATTAATTTTGGAGATTACAATAATTTGGGTACAATTTTTTTAAGTTAAAAGTTGGACTCCGCATGGGCGCCAGCAGCTCTACTTTTTTAAAATTTGCACAAAAAACTTTGCGCTAATCAATAACTCTAGAAGGCTGGGTTGAAGGCGCACGCTTGGAAAGCGTGTAAACGGGAAACCGTTTCGAGGGTTCGAATCCCTCTCTCTCCGCCAGCTTTTTATATCCACATTCAACTAAAAAGAGTCTTAAGCTTAAAGTCCGAATCGTTTAATTTATTTTTAAAGGCAGTGGAGGGAGACTGAAACTGCCTTTGCCTTTTAAAAATAAAATATTTTCAAGTATTTACTTTTCAGCCTTCAACACTATGTTTTGTACATTAGAAACATTTTTATACGTTTCAATTAGAGTTTTCTTATCGTAAGCATCTTTTAAAACTTCAACCTTTTTAAATCCTGCTCTTTTTAATAAATAAACAAGAGCTTTAGAGGAGTGTCTTATAAAACCATCTTCCATTGAAACTCCTGCGTTAAGATATTTCTCACTTTTGATTCCTTGAGTCTCAATGATTAAAGTTTCGTTAGTTATTTTAAAAAGATTTTCTAAAGCAAGGTAAGGGTTTTTTAAGTGATAAAGAACACCAAAACAGAAAACAAAGTCATATTTTTCTTCAGCTAGATTATATATGTTATCATATTCAAATTTTATTTGATCACTATTTTCTAGATTATATTCTTTCATCAAAAATTTTTGAGTTTTATCTATTTCTACCCTGCGTCTTGAAGTAATATCATCAGGTCTTAAATAATCAGGAAAAAAATCATATTCTTTAGTTTCATTTATATTTAGTCCTTTAGCAAATTTAGCATTTTTTTTTATAGCTTCAAACACTGCGTAGCCTTCTTCAGAACCAATGTCTAAAAAAGATTTCCCTTTTAAGTCTGGTATAAATTGTAATCTATTTTCAACAGGACCACCATCTCCTATACTAGTTCCACCTGATGGAAGAGAAAAAGTTCCATTAAAATTGTAAGATCTATGCATAGCACCAATATTAAGAACCTTAAATTTATCTTTAATATAAAAAAATCTATATGGGTATTTTTCAATATCATTATTTTTTGAGTAAAAATCCAATATATTTTTTGAAACGATTTCTATATTAAAGGGGTTATCTCCATCATAGGCAATCTCTCCGTTATTCGTGTAAATTAAATTTTTAATTATTTGTAATTTTTTCGAGGAATAATCTTTTATTGATCTATCTTTAAATACTAAAAAAAAATTATATTGATTTTTAAATCTTTTAAAATTTTTAATATTAAGTCTATAACTTTTTTTGTTTTTAATTTTTTCTGGAGTATCCTTCTCTTCAATTGGTATAAAATAGGTTATATTTATAAATTTATAATATATTTTTCTTATGTACTGACTGAGGAAAATTGGAAGGTAAGATACAATTTTTTTTAAAAAAAGTTTATTTTTAATCATATTTTTTTTATACAAATAATCTTTAAATTTGCAGTTTTCTTTATTCTATCGATTGTATGTTGTAAATCCATTACTACTGTTTTTTTTAGCGGTCCATATGCATGTATAAGTTTTTTATTAGAAAGAGCTACAGCAACATGCCCCTTCCAAAAAATTATATTATTCTTTTTTATATTCTTTAATTTAATATTTCTTTTAAAATACCTAGCTTGATCTTTCGAGTCCCTTGGACAATATTGATTGTTAAAATTCAAACATATTTGAACTAGCGCTGAGCAGTCAATTCCTTTATAAGATTTTCCTCCCCATTTATACTTTATTTTTTTAAAAATTTTAATTTTTTTAAATATGTCTTTTTCTTTAAAGTTTATCGGTTTTACACAATTTTTATCTATCCATCCCTTTTCAAATTTTAAAAATTTTCTTTTATTTTTAGTTACTTTAATTTTTGAATTAAAAGGTAAAATATTTATTTTCTTGAGTTTATTTGGCAACTTATAGATTGAAGTTTTTAAAACATCAATTTTATGTGTTGGTTTCAAATAATCAGAATAACTTTTATTTTGAATATGACCAATATAATTATCCTCTTTTGTTTTGATTTTAAGCCATTTAAAAGTTTTCTTGATTATAGAAAAACTATCACCATAAATCATCTGACTGACTACCTCTGATTTCTTTGAAGGTTTTTTATAAATATTCACAATGGGAGTAATGCTGGTAAAATATTTAGTCATTTAGTTTTAGTTTATGTCTGATCATGTAAAGAAATATAAGAGAGGGTATCACCATTAAAGCTGTAATTATAAAAAAAATACCCCAATCTCCATTCAACCAATCAACCAAAGACCCAGACGATGCTGCCAAAGTAGTTCTGCCTGCTGTTCCAATCGATGCTAATAAAGCATATTGAGTTGCTGTATAAGTTCTATCCACCAGCATCGAAATGAAAGCAACAAAAGCTACTGTTGCAAATGCTGCTGCCATATCATCAAATATAACTGCAATAGCAAATAATAATTCTGATTTTCCTGACCATGCTAATAATGAGAAAAGTAAATTAGTCGAGGCCATAAGTACTCCAGAGACAAACATCGCCTTGATAACCCCAGATCTAATAGCAAACAATCCACCTAGAAGAGTAAAAATTACTGTGGTTAACCAACCAAGACCTTTGGAATACAATGCAATATCTGTCTTTGTGAAACCTATTTCTTTATAAAAAATAACTGACATTCTGCCAAGAAAAGCTTCTCCGATTTTAAATAGAAAAATAAAAGCTAATATTGCTAAAGCTATTTTGAAACCATTTTTTTTAAAAAAGCTGATAATAGGGCCAGCTACTGTTCCAGCAAGCCATGCGACAATTTTTGTTAATAGGTTTGAAACACCTAATTTATCCTCAATCATTTTGTCGGTTCTTTTTTGAGATTCGCTTCTATCTGTTTGTAAAGGCTCGTTTATAAACATTAAACCAATGTTACAGGCTATAATTATAGTACCTAAAACAAGAAATGTTATTTGCCAATAATTTTCAAAACCAAAATTTTGGAATAACTCTGCGGAAGTAAGAGCCACTACACCACCTAATTTATATCCAGTCCACCAACCTACAACTGCCATTGCGGCACCAGCTTGCATAGACTTCCCTTCGTTTTCCCCAATTTGCTCAATTCTTAATGCATCAACAGTTATATCTTGTGTGGCTGAGGCAACAGCAATTATTAATCCAATGCTAATAACTAATGCTAAATTTGTAGACGGGTTAATTAAACTCCAAATAATTAAACTTATCAGAATGATAGTTTGCATAAAAACTATCCATCCGCGCCTATGTCCAATCTTATTTGTTAACCATGGAATCCTTACTCTGTCTATTATTGGAGCCCATAAGTAATTAAAAGCATAAACTGCAAAAATTAATCCAGCCCATCCTATAGTGCTTCTGCTTAAGCCGTCTTCTTTTAGCCAAAGACTTAAACTGCTTCCAATAATGACCCAAGGAAAACCACTTATAGCACCAAGCAATAATATTTTTATCATTCTACGATCAAAATAAACGGAGAAAGTTTCAGCAAGCGATTGTTTCTTATATATTTCCATAACTTAATTTCTCCAAAAAGATGGAAAGAAGAGAACTAAGACAGCAAATAATTCCAATCTTCCAAGCAACATGCCTGTCGCTAAAATCCATTTTGATAAATCAGGCAAACTTTCATAATTTCCATCAGGTCCAATTATCTCACCTAATCCCGGCCCAACATTTGAAATTGAACTCGCTGCCCCAGATATGGATGTCACAAAATCTAAACCACTTATAGAAAGAAGCATGGCAATTATCAAAAAAATAAACAAAAAAGAAAAAATAAATATAATTACTGATCTTATAAAATCATCAGAAATTTTTTGATGGTTATATTTTGTTATAATTACACTATTAGGGTAAATTAATTTTTTTACCTGGTTTCTTAAAAAAATCAAAAGCATTTGTAATCTAAAAATTTTAATTCCACATGCAGTAGATCCTGCACAGCCACCAATAAACATTAAAAATAGAAAAAAAATTAGGGAAAATTTTCCCCATAACCCAAAGTCATCCGTAACATAACCTGTACCCGATAATATAGAAATTACGTTAAAGGAAGAAATTCTAATTTTTTCTAAAACATTGCTCTCATAATTTATAAATAATAGATAAAGAAACATCACCAATATTGAAAAAGCCAATAAATATATCAAACCCTTAATTTGTACGTCTTGAAAGAAAATTTTTTTATTACCCTGAGTAAATTTCAAATATGAGATAAAGGGTATACTACCCAAAATAATGAATAAACATGCTACAATTTCTATATTTGAATTTTTGAAAAATCCTATTGAGTCATTATGAGTTGAAAAGCCACCAGTCGCTATAGTTGTCATCGCGTGGCAAATGCTATCAAAAACTGACATTCCAAATATCCAGTAAAAAAAACCACAAAATAAAGTAAGAGCGATGTAAGTAGAAATTATTATAGCTGCAACTTCAATTGTTCTTGGTAAAATTTTTTCAGTGCTGGCTGGACCTTCCATTTTAAAAAGCTGCATTCCGCCAACTTTTAATAATGGTAGAATTGTAATAGCCATTACAACAATACCAATTCCACCTAACCATTGCATGATAGCTCTCCATAATAAAATACTTTTAGGACTATTATCTAAGTCAGATATTATTGTCGCTCCAGTAGTAGTTATACCTGACATACTTTCGAAAAATGCATCACTAAATGAAAATGTTTGGTTGGATAATATAAAAGGCAGACTTCCAAAGATTGCAACAGTAACCCAGGCAAGTGTTGAGAATAAAAAAGTTTGTCTGAGATTTAATTTAAAATCTTTTTCAAGATTAGCTAATATGCATAAAATACCAATAAATATTGTTACAAAAGATGATGAGATAAAGCTGTGACTATTTTCATTATATAAAATTTGCATAGTATACGGTGCTAGCATTGAAACCCCCAACACGATTAGTAATACTCCGATTAAGAAAAAAACTGTTTTGTTACTGGCCATTAAAATGAGATTATTTAAATAGTTTTAAAATTCAACTTAATATGACGTAATTATATCTGTATTTTGCATATAAAATTTAATAAACCATACCTATGCTGGATAATAACTTAATTCAATCTACTTCATCCTGGCCATTTGTAGAAATTAGAAAGCTGTTAAAAGATAGAAGAGATATTATAAAAAAAAAGGGCATAATAACGTTTCAAACAGGTTATGGGCCAAGTGGATTACCACATATAGGAACGTTTGGTGAGGTAGCTAGGACTACTATGATGATTAATGCTCTTAATCATATAAAAAAATTAAATTATGAGCTTATTACTTTTTCTGATGACATGGACGGTTTAAGAAAAGTTCCTGACAATATTCCTAATGATCAAGTTTTGAAAGACAATCTAGGTAAACCTTTAACTAATATTCCAGATCCATTTAAAAAATTTAATAGTTTTGGTGAGCATAATAATGAGATGCTCAAAGAATTTTTAAATAAATTTAAATTTAAATTCACTTTCAAAAGCTCAACAGAAAATTACAAAAACGGTGTCTTTAATAAATCTCTGATGAGGGTTGCAGAAAAATATGAAGAGGTAATGAATATTATTCTTCCAACTCTGCGAGAAGAAAGAAAAAAAACATATTGTCCATTTTTACCGATTTGTCCAAAAACGGGAAAGGTATTAGAAATACCATTGCTTGAAATAGACAATAAAACTGGAAAAGCAATTTTTGATAATAAGGGAGAAAAAATAGAGACAAGTATTTTAGATGGTAAATGTAAATTGCAGTGGAAAGTAGACTGGGCAATGAGATGGTTTACTTTTGATGTTGATTTTGAAATGTACGGCAAAGATTTAACTGAGAGCGCAATTTTGTCTAATAAGATTTGTAAAACTCTTGGAAAGAATCCTCCTAATGGTTTCGCCTATGAACTTTTTTTAGACGAAAAAGGGGAGAAAATTTCTAAATCAAAAGGAAACGGAATTTCTATAGATCAGTGGCTGAGATATGCATCACCAGAGAGTTTATCTCTTTATATGTACCCCAATCCAAAAAGAGCAAAAAAACTTTACGCAGAGGTTGTACCTAAAACAGTTGATGAGTATTTAACAAGCATAGAAAAATATCCAAATCAAAAAGAAAAAGATAAAATTTTAAATCCAGTTTGGCATGTACACAATGGAAAACCACCAACAGAGAAAATTGCAATGTCTTTTTCGATGTTATTGAATTTAGTTGGATCTAGTAATGCAGATAATAAAGAAATTTTATGGAAGTTTATAAATAGATTTCATAAAGAAATAAAACCTAAAGATTATCCCATATTAGATGGATTAACAGAGTATGCTATAAATTATTTTAAAGACAAAGTTGAACCAAACAAAAAATTTAAAAGGCCTTCATCAAATGAGAAGAAAGCGTTAGAAAATCTTGTTAAAAAATTATCTGAAATTAAACAAAACTTAAAACCAGAAGAAATACAAACTGTTGTTTACGCTACAGGTAAAGAAAACGGGTACGAACAAAATCTAAGAGACTGGTTTAAATTAATTTACGAGGTAGTATTTGGAGAAGAAAATGGTCCCAGGATGGGTTATTTTGTCAGTTTTTTCGGATTGAAAGAGACAATTGAGTTAATGAAAGATAAAATAAGCAATAATTAATGTTTTCAATTTTAAGACCTTATATATTTTCTTTAGATCCAGAGGTAGCACACGATTTAGCTATTAAATCTTTAAAAGCGAATATTCTCCCAAAAAGTTTTTTTAAAGTTGAAAGTGAAGAAATGCTTGAGATTAATCTTTTAGGAAAAACAATTTCAAATCCAATTGGGTTAGCAGCTGGTTTTGATAAAAGTGCTGAAGTTTATAACTCTCTTTTTAAATTTGGATTTGGTTTTATTGAAGTAGGTACAGTTACTCCAAAACAACAATTAGGGAATCCAAAACCAAGAATATTTAGATTGGAAAAAGACCAGGCGCTTATCAATCGTCTTGGATTTAATAATCATGGGTCAGAAACTGTATCAAAAAGAATATCGAGTAACCACCCTGACGGATTTTTAGGAATTAACATCGGGCCAAATAAAGAAACAAAAAATAAAGAAGATGATTATTATATTTGTCTCTCAAAACTTGGAATGTACGCTGGATATATAACAATTAATATTTCCTCTCCAAACACCGAAGGTTTAAGAAATTTTCATGATCAAGGAGAGATGAAAAAACTTTTATCTGGAATAAACAAAATTATAAAAGAAAATAAGATTGATTGTCCAATAGCAATAAAAATATCACCAGATATAAATGATAATGAAATTAGCAAAATAGTAGAATTAGTGAGTAGCCATAAAATACAAGGCATAATAGTTTCTAATACAACTGACAGCAATCGCGACAAACTCTCTGATATTAAAAGGCATGAGGTTGGTGGATTATCAGGAAAACCTCTTAAAGATATTTCAACAAATTTAATTAAAAAATTCTATAAAGAAACTAAGGGCAAGATTCAGATAATTGGAGTCGGGGGAGTGGACTCTGGAAAAAGTGCTTTTGAAAAAATAACTGCAGGCGCTGATGCAGTGCAATTATATACAGGTATGGTTTTCAAAGGGCCTGGTATTGTTAAAGAGATTAAAAAAGACTTAATATCAGTTTTAAAAAAAGAAAATTTTAAAAATATTAGTGAAGCAGTTGGAATTAATGCTTGACCCCAATGTATACAAGAATTATATAACACCAGGAAAAAATTATGTCTAAAAGATGCGAATTAACTGGAATATCACCTCTCAAAGGTCATAACGTCAGCCATGCTAAAAACAAAACTAAAAGAAGATTTTTACCTAATTTAAAGAAAGTTACTTTTAGAAGCGATATCTTAAAAAAAGATATAAAATTAAATGTAGCTAATGCAGCATTAAGAACTGTAGATTTCAAAGGCGGTATAGATAAATTTCTAATATCAGCAAAAAACGCTAAATTATCTAAAAAAGTTAAAAAAATTAAAGCATCAATTTCAGCAAAATCATAATTACAATGAATTTATTTTACAAACTCTCTTTATTAATGGGTTTGGTTGTAGTTCTTTCAAACTATTTAGTTCAATTTCCTATCCCATATTTCGGACTAAATGAAATTTTGACTTATGGTGCTTTTAGTTATCCAATTACTTTTTTAGTTACAGATTTAGCAAATCGCGCTTACGGCAAATTGGTAGCAAGAAAGGTCGTGTATATAGGATTTACTATTGGTATTCTCTTAACATTATTTGTGTCAACTAATTATTCAGATATTATTTCTATAAGGATTGCTATTGGCTCTGGAGTTGCTTTTTTTATTGCCCAAAATTTAGATGTTCAAATCTTTGACTCCCTAAGAAAAAAAATATGGTATGTAGCTCCTCTTGTATCATCAATAATTGGATCTGTGACTGATACTTTTTTATTTTTTTCAATAGCTTTCTACGCAACAGGAATACCTTGGTTGACTTTAGCTTTTGGAGATTTAGCTGTAAAACTATTTATAGCACTGGCAATGTTAATTCCATTTAGAATATTAATTGAAAAAATAAAAGACTTTTCAGAAAGTTCGGTTTCAAAAATAAAAAATTAGTGTACAGTTTTTTTATTTTTTTCGACAAAAAGGTCAGTTAGTTGATTTATCATTACGTCGCCTAAATCTTGAACATCTGTAATTTTTACAGCTTGATTATAGTATCTCGTAACATCATGACCAATACCAATAGCTAATAATTCAATGTTTGTTTTATTCTCAATCCACTTGACTGTTTTTTTGAGATTTGACTCTAGATAGTCGCTCGTATTCGTTGATAAAGTAGAATCGTCCACTGGAGCTCCATCTGAGATTACCATAAGGATTTTTCTTTCTTCTTTTCTTCTATTCATTTTGTTGTAGGCCCATTTAAGTGCTTCGCCGTCAATATTTTCTTTTAACAACCCTTCTTTTAGCATTAGACCCATATTATTTTTAGCTTGTCTCCAAGGTGTGTCCGCTGATTTATAAACAATATGTCTGAGATCATTTAGTCTTCCTGGTAAAGTTGGTTTATCATTTTTCATCCATTTTTCTCTTGATGATCCTCCTTTCCAATGTTTTGTAGTGAAGCCAAGTATTTCTACCTTGACCGCACATCTTTCTAATGTTCTAGAAAGTATATCAGCGCAGATAGCTGCTACTGAAATAGGTTTGCCTCTCATTGAACCAGAGTTATCAATTAAAATTGTGACCAGCGTATCTTTGAACTCAATATCTTTTTCTTTTTTAAAAGATAAAGAATTAAATGGATCTATAATTATTCTTGGCAATTTCGATGTGTCTAATAATCCTTCTTCAAGGTCAAAATTCCAAGACCTATTTTGTTTAGCTAAAAGTTTTCTTTGTAGCTTATTTGCGAGTTTGGAGATGAAATTTTTAAGTTGTAATAATTGTTGATCTAAATTTTTTCTTAATCTTATAAGTTCCTCAGCATTTTCTAATTCCTCTGCTTTTATAATTTCATCAAATTCTGTAGTGTAAGTTTTATAATTTATATCACTTAAAGCACTCTTTCCTTTTTTTTTTAAATCTGGTTGAGAACTGTTCTCTATCTCAATATCCTCCTCTGCTTGGTCTGATTCTTTGGCTTCATTCTCAAGATCAGGCATGCCTGAGTCTATAGACATTTCCTCTTGCTTATCCTCTTTTTCTTTTGCCTGTTTTTCATGGTTATCAGGTTTATTTTGTTTATCGTCGTTATTTTTTTCATCATCTTTTTTTTCTTCCTCCTCTAGATTTTCATCAAGATTCATATCTGTAATTAGCTCAGAAATTAAAGAATTAAATTTTTTCTGATTTAAAGTAAAATCGTTTAATTGTTTTATTTTATCTTTAAATTTCTCATTCAAATCTTTTTTGTATGATTTAAGTTTTTTATCAATTTGAGTATTATTTTCAAATTCAAGAAATTTTGTTCTTAAATAATTTTCAAAAGATTCAACGATTTTATCTTCACTACTTTTAAAATCTAAACCAGACACTCTCTCTTGGTAAAATGTCTCAATATTATTTTTTACCCCTTTAAAATAGCTAGTACCGATTTTTTCACATCTAATTTTCTCTGAAATTTTATATAATTGCTTAGATATATTACCTTCGGGTTCATATTGTTTAAGTGTTTTGGGATCAGAGAATCTATGTCTTAAGGATTTCGAGTCTGCTGTTGCTCTTATCTGATTATAATTTAACTTATTGTTAATGGCATTTAGCTCTGGCAATCTTATAGAATTTGCTCCAGATTTTGAGCTTTCGTTACCAAACGAAACTTCAATTTTTTCTGAATTAGATAATGACCTTACAGTTGAACTTATTGCGGTTTTAAAATCAGCTATCTTTTCTTTTTTATTGTCCACTTTATAGTGTGATATTGATAGATGACTCGGGCAAGTCTTCGCCAAAACATCTCTGATAGTATTCAGAAATTATCTTTTTTTCTAATTCATCGCACTTATTTAAAAAAGTAATTCTAAAAGCATAACCTTGATCTTTAAATATGCTTGTGTTCTCTGCCCAGTGTAAAACTGTACGAGGACTCATCACAGTTGAGATATCACCATTGATGAAACCTTTTCTTGTGAGATCAGCAACTTTTATCATATTAGACAAAATTTCTTTTCCTTCTTTATTGTTGAGATTTTTATTCTTAGCTAAAACTATCTCTAATTCTTTTTCAAATGGAAGATAATTTAAAGTTGCAACTATATTCCATCTGTCCATCTGACCCTGATTAATTTGTTGGGTACCGTGGTACAAACCAGTTGTATCGCCTAAACCTACAGTATTTGTTGTTGCAAAAATTCTAAATAAATCATGTTGTTGCAAAACTTTATTTTTATCTAATAATGTAAAATTTCCCTCACTTTCTAGAATTCTTTGAATTACAAACATAACATCAGGTCTACCAGCATCGTATTCATCAAAAACTAATGCTACTGGATTTTGAATAGACCAGGGTAAAATTCCTTCTTTAAATTCAGTAATTTGTTTTCCATCTTTCAGAACTATCGCATCTTTTCCAATTAAATCTATTCTGCTTATGTGACTATCTAAATTGACTCTAACGCATGGCCAGTTAAGTCTTGCAGCCACTTGCTCAATATGAGTAGATTTCCCTGTTCCATGGTAACCTTGAATTAAAACTCTTTTATTAAAAGAAAAGCCTGCCAAGATTGCTAAAGTCGTATCTTTGTCAAATTTATAATCATGATCGATCTTAGGTACATATTCGTTTTTTTTTGAAAATGCCCCTACTTTCATATCACTTTCAAAACCAAAGGTTTGTTTTACGGACAATTTAATATCAGTTTTTTGTAATAGTTGTTCAGTACTCATTTCTTTCCTAAAGTTTTTTTTAATTGACTATAAGCCAAAGTAATTTTTTTTAATTTATCTTCAAATTTTTTATTCCCTTGGTTTTTATCAGGATGATATTTTTTTACAAGTTCTTTGAATTTTGCTTGAATTTGCTCCCATTTTACATCTTCATTTAATTCCATTACTTGTAAAGCATCTTTATCTTGATGAGATACTTTTGTTTTTTTAAAATCTCGAAAGTTTGAACTTTTGAAAATATTTAATTTGTCATCTAGCGCATTATTCCAAAGAATGTTGAAGAAATTGTCAGATGAGCCAAAAGTTTTGGTAGATTTATGCCATGTTAAATCTGATTTTATAAAAAATTCAATTTGCTGATCATTCATATTCTCAAAATAATTCCAGTTTTTATTGAAAATTTTAATATGATTTAAACATAGTAACCTATATTTTTTACTATTATCTCTCTCAACTGGGGCTTTATACGCCCCAGTTTCATTACAATTTTCCCAATCACAAATTATTTTCATTGAATAATTCTATATAGTAAAATTAAATTAATGAAAAATTATTTTGAAGATATTCGAAGAAAATTAAATAAAGAGATAGAATTAGAGGAAATTGTAATTGTTGATAATTCCCATAAACACAAGGGTCATAAGTTTTATTCTTCGGAAAAATTTCACTTACATCTTAAAATAAAATCTTTATATTTAAGCTCTTTGTCTAGAGTAAACGCTCAAAAAATTGTCATGAAAGCTTTAAGTAATGATCTTAAAACAAAAATACATGCTTTGGAAATTAGTATTGAGAAATAGATTTACTTAATTTTTTTAAATTATTAATAGAAATTTTACTCTTATTAGGTAAAGCAGTTTTTCCGATTTTCTTAAGAAGAATAAAATTTATATTATTGTCGTTATTTTTTTTATCATTTTTAAGATATGGGATTAAATTATTTATCGCAGCATAATTTGAATATTTTTTATATGTGTAAGATAGATTATTTTTCTTATAAATATTTTCAATATGATTTAATGTTTTCAGAGAACAAATCTTTTTAACATAAGAAAGCCTTGTAGCTAAAATTATTCCAGACAAAACAGCTTCGCCATGAGTAATTTTTTTTGAAAAATTATTTTTAACTTCTATCGCATGTGCAAATGTATGTCCGAAATTTAAGATCATTCGTAAATTTTTTTCATTTACATCTTTATTAACAAAGTGTAATTTAATCTCACAACTTTTTTTAATTGCGTAAGTCAATTCTTTATCTCTTCTCTTAAAAATAAATTCAGTATTTTTTCTTAACCAATTAAAAAAAATTTTATCTTTTATAATTGAATGTTTTAAAATTTCGGCATAACCACAAATTATCTCTTTATTTGGTAAAGATTTAAGAAAAGATGTATCGCTTATAACTAATTTTGGTTGATAAAAAGCGCCAATAAGATTTTTCCCATAATTAGAATTTATTCCTGTTTTTCCTCCTATTGCTGCATCCACTTGTGCTAATAACGTAGTTGGTACATTAATAAAATTTATTCCCCGTTTAAAAATACTAGCGACAAAACCAGCCACATCACCTGTGATACCACCTCCAAGTCCAATTACTAAATCTGACCTGTTAAAATTTTTTGATAACAATAAATTTAAAAAATAATTTATTGATTTAATAGATTTGTTTTTTTCGCTGGCATTAAACGAGACTAATATAACCTTGTAATTTTTTAATTTATTTTTTATTTTTTTTTTAAAGTTTGCTGGAATATTCTTATCTACTATTACAGCAATTTTCTTGGTTTTTGGACAAAGTAATTTAATCCTCTTTGGTAAAATATTAATTGTATTTTTACCAATTATAATTGAGTAGCTGCTAGTATTATTTTTGAATTTAATTTCCTGATTTTTCATATAAGCCAAGTATTTTTTCAACTATTTCTTCAGATTTAAGTGAATTACATTTTATTCTAAAATCAGCCTCATTATAAATACTTTTTCTTTCAAAATAAATTTTTTTTACAGTTTCACTTATATTTTTTTTATTTATTAAAAGAGGTCTTTTTTTACTTTTTTTTAATCTTCTAATTAATTCATTAATTGAAACGTCTAGCCAGAAGCTTACAGATAATTTTTTTGTACTTTTTCTAATTGTATTATTTAAAAAGGCTCCGCCACCCAAAGAAATTACCGAGCTTTCTTTTTTGAGCTCTGATAAAGTTATTTCACTCTCAATTTTTCTAAAATAACTCTCGCTTTTATTTTTAAATATCAAATTTATTGAAGTACCTTCTTTTGCTTCTATTATTTTATCTATATCAACAAAATTATAACTAAGCTTTTTGGCTAAATTTTTGCCAATTGTAGATTTTCCTACTCCCATCATACCGGTCAAAGTAAGGTTTTTTCTCACTTTAGCTTCCTTTTTGATTTTGAATTTTCATAAATATGTCTTATTTATTGAGTTTAAATTAAATCTTAAAGTATGCAACTTAAATACAACAGACAACCAAGTTTAGGCAGCTCAATATTCAAAACTTTAATAAAATTAATTTTTGCTATTGTTGTTTTAATTTTTGTAATTTTCTTAATAGAAAAAATTAGTTTTCCAAGTCCAGAAAAAAATTATCAAATTGATGTAACAAATGAAATTAAAAAGCTTTAATTATCTAGTAGGCTTATTAATTGTTCTTATCTTTTCACCTCTTTTGAGTGAGGAAAAAATAGATATTTGGAAAAACAAAAAAGAAGAAGCTGTAACAATAACGCCACAAAAAAAAGGTGAAATAAAAAAAAAACTTAATTCAAATTCGTCTCAACCTATTAAATTTAAAGATACAGTTCAAATCCAAGAAGGTATATTACCTCAATCAAATGATCAAAAAGTATATGGAATTTATGAACCTGCAAATTATGATTTAAATTTAAATATGTGGTCATCTACTAAAGCTGAAGATTTAAGGTCAAGTTTAAAAAGATTAGATAAAATCGAGCTTTCAAAATCCTCAAACGATATATTGGAAATGATTTTGTTTTCATTTTCATATCCCCCTCAAGGTATGACTGAAAAAGAATTTAACAATTTAAAAATAAATTGGTTAATTAAAAATGACCGAGCTCCTTTGATTGAAAGTTTTTTAAAACAAAATGAGGAATTTGACGGTAAAAGTAGAGCTGTTCAATATTTAGTTGATAAAAGTATAGCAAGCGCAAACATAAAAGAAGGCTGTGAAAAAATCAAGTTTATTGACGCAAGTATTAAAGACGCATATTTAGAAAAATTTAAAATTTATTGTTTAGTTTTTAATGATAAAAAAAGTGAAGCACAGCTTTTGTTGGATCTTTTACGCGAACAAAATCAATCAAGTAAATTTTATGACGATAAAATTAATTTTCTTCTAGGCCTTTCAGACAAAACTAATGAAAAGATAAACGAAAAAAATCTTCTTAATTTTTATCTCTCAAGTATAACTATAGCTGATTTTAAATACGAACCAACAATTAAAACTAAGCCAGAAGTTTGGAAGTATTTGAATGCTGCAAATTTAATCAAATTTGATGATGCTTCTGATAAAGAGAAGTTAAAAGAATTGGAACTAGCAGCAAATAAAAATCAATTGGATAAAAATAAAATTTTTGAAATTTATAAACAAATACCATTTAGCTTAAATACTTTAATAAACGCCAAAACAAGCTACCAAACATTAAATGAAAGTGATGCTAGAGCGCTTATTTATCAAAAGTATTTGCTTTCAGATAACAGCGAATCAAAAATAGAGTATTTATTATTATTAGAGGAGTTATTTAAAAAAAATGATTTAACTAATGTTTATTCAAAATTTTTGAGCGATAAGATACAAGAAATTGGAATTAAAAATATTCCTGAAAAATATCAAGAAGTAGCTTTGGGACGTATTTTTTCAGATGAAGACCTTTTTTTAGGAAAAGTTAGATACAATGATAAAATTATACATCAATCGAAAATACTCAAGTATTTTGTTGAGGGAGAAAATAAAAAAAAGACTCAAAAAGATATAGATAAAATTTTTAAAAAAATTACTAAAAATAAAAAATACTTTATCTCTGCAAAAGATTTAGCATTAGCAGATGCTCTAATTACTGACGGTTTTTCTCTTCCCACTAACTTTAAATATAATGAACTTGCTCAAAAATTTGATGTACCTAAAAATCTATTAAAATTAATTGAGAATGATCAAAAAGCTTTTTTAGGATTAAAGATAGTTGAGATAATTGGTGAGGATGAGCCTTACCAACTTGACCCAGAGACAATATATTTTGTAACCAATTTGTTAAATAAAATGAAATTAGTGACTATAAGAAATAAAGTTTTAAATTCTGCTCTACCAAAAAGAATATAATTAAAATATAATTAGCAATGTCCCAAAGAAACATCGTTATTGAACCTGATCCTATTTTGAGGAAAAAAAGTGAAAACTTAGAAAAAGTTGATGATGAACTTAAGAAATTAATGGATGATATGTTAGAAACTATGTACGCTGCACCAGGTATAGGATTAGCAGCAGTTCAGATAGGTATCTTAAAACGATTAATTGTTATTGATATTTCAAAAAAAGATGAAAAAAAAGATCCATTATTCTTAATAAATCCAGAAATAATTTCTAAATCAAATAATACTTCAACTTATGAGGAAGGCTGTCTATCTTTACCAGGACATTTTGCAGAAATAGAGAGACCAGCAGAATGCCAAGTAAGTTATCTAGATTATAATGGAAAAAAAAAAAAAATTACAGCAAAAGGACTTTTATCAACTTGTATACAGCACGAAGTTGACCATTTGAATGGAATATTATTTATCGATTATTTATCGAAATTAAAAAAAGATATGATAATAAAAAAATTAATTAAACATAGAAAAGAACTTAAAAAAATTGTTCTTTAATATAAATGGCACTGAAAATTATTTTTATGGGAACACCAGATTTTGCTGTTTCAATTTTAAAATCTATTTTTAAATCAAACAATAAAATTTTAGAAGTTTATACACAACCACCAAAAAAAAAAAATAGAGGACAAAAAATTCTTAGTTCCCCAGTGCATAAATGTGCAGATGAATTAAATTTGAAAACAAGATTTCCTAATTCATTAGAATCTGATAATGAATTAGATCACTTCAAAAGCTTAAACCCAGATGTAGTATTAGTTGTGGCTTATGGAAAAATTTTACCTAAAAAATTATTAAATCTAGGTAAAGTTATGTTTATCAATCTCCACGCTTCATTGCTTCCAAGGTGGAGAGGGGCTGCGCCAATACAAAGAGCTATAATGAACATGGACAAAGAGACTGGGGTTTCAGTAATGAAAATTGTGGAAAAATTAGATGCTGGACCAGTAATGTTAAAATCAAAAATAAAAATAACAAAAGAAAGTAACTTTATAGATATAAGCAAACAAATGGCTGACGTTGGTGCAAGTCTGGTGATAAAAGCTTTAGATTTGATAAAAAAGAATAAAGCAAATTTCGTAGATCAAGATGAAAGGGAGGCGACGTATGCTAAAAAAATTGATAAATCAGAGTCGAAAATTGACTGGAATGAAAAAGCTAGCAAAATAATTGCTAAAATAAATTCTTTAAACCCAAATCCAGGATGCTGGTTTAAATTTTTCGGGTCAAGAATAAAAATAATTAAAGCCAAAGAGATAAAAATTACAGGTAATCCTGGTGTAGTACTTGATGATGAATTGACGATAGGCTGTTCCGAAAATGCTATTCAAATTTTAGAAATTCAAAAAGAAGGTAAAAAAAAAGTGTCAAGCAAGGAATTTCTTAAAGGAAATAAATTACAAAAAGGCTTAAGTTTATTTTAAGATGTTTAATTATCTTATCAAGATTGAATACAACGGATTAGGCTTTGTTGGTTGGCAAAGTCAAAAAAATGGAAAATCAATTCAAGATGTAATTGAGAGAGTGTTAAAAAAAATATTAAAATCAAAAATTAGAATTACAGGAGCAGGCAGAACAGATAAAGGCGTACATGCACTTGGGCAATATGCAAATTTCAAAACCACAAAAAAAATAGATAATAAAAAAAAATTTTTAGAGTCTATAAATTTTTTTTTAAAAAAAAATTTAATTTCAGTTATCAAGATTCAATCTAAAAAAATAAATTTTCATGCAAGGTATAATGCAAAAAAAAGAATATATGAATATTTAATTATTAATAGACAAAGCCCATTAACAATCGATAAAAATAAAGCATGGCATATAAAAAAAAAAATAGACTTAAACCTTTTGAAGAAGGGTATAAAAATATTTAAGGGAACACATGATTTTTCTACTTTCAGAGCTGCATCTTGCGGAGCCAATTCGCCAATTAAAAAAATGGAGACTATAATTGTAAAAAAAATTAATAGCAGAATTTATATTAAATTTGTTTCAAAATCTTTCCTACAAAACCAAGTAAGATCAATGGTAGGCTGTTTAAAATATTTATCTACAAATAAATGGACTCTAATTGATTTTAAAAAAGCTTTTAAATCTAAAAATAGATTAAAATGTGCACCACCTGCGCCAGCAGAGGGACTGTATTTAATGGATGTAAAATACTAATTTTTTTTTCTTTTCTTTTTTATTCTCCATCTTGATCCTTCTCTTACTATATAACCACAACATTTTTTAGAACCACATCTACATGGATAATTTTTAAAATCTTCATCAAAACTAAACCCATAGTCATATGAAAATTCTTCACCTTTTTTAATATCTTTAATTGCATAAACCCAAACTTTCAGCCCAGTTCCTGTCACTTCACAATTTGGATCGCAAGAGTGATTTATTAATCTTGCTTTATTAAATTTAAAATCACCATCAAGATCATATCTTTTATTTATATTAAAAAGATAAATTGCTTTACCATTATCAAATTTAGGGTCAGCTTCACTTTTTTTTGTTGAAATTATTTTTCCTTTATACTCAATAATTTTAGTGCCTTTTTCTATATTACAATTTGCGTACAAACCTTTTTTGTCAATTTTGGATTTTTTAATTTTGAATAATTTCACTTAAAATACTCTACTAAAATATTATTGTATATTTTTGTAAGTTTTCTTAAGTCCGATAATGAGACACATTCATCAACTCTATGCATTGTTTTATTTACAAGTCCGAACTCAAGGCAAGGAGATATTTTTTTTATAAACCTTGCATCAGAAGTTCCCCCAGTGGTGGAAAATTTAGGGTTAATTCTTGTTATTTTCTTAATTATCTTTTTTGCCATAAATATGGTTTTTCCTGGTTTTGTTAAAAAAGCTTCGCCATTTGAAATGTAATCAATTTTATATTTACATTTATTTTTATTACTAATTTTTTTTACAATTAAATTAATTTTTTTCCTTAATGAGTAAGAACTGTGAAAATTATTGTATCTTATATTGAACTGAGCTCTTGCTCTCGCAGGTATTACATTATGGGCTTTATTATCTACATTTATAGATGTAAATTCTAAATTTGAAGGCTGAAAATTTTTATTCCCTTTATCAAGTTTTTTTTCTTTAAGTTTTTGACATATAGTTACTAATGTGTTTATTGGATTATTTGAAAGATGAGGGTACGCGATGTGACCTTGAGTACCAGATATCTCGATTTTTCCCGACAAACTTCCTCTTCTCCCAATTTTAATCATCTCTCCAAGTCTATTTGGATTAGTCGGCTCTCCCACAATACAGAAATCAATTTTTTCTTTTTTTCTTTTAAGGTAATCTACGACTTTCTTCGTACCATTAATTGCATATCCTTCTTCATCACCAGTAATTAAAAAACTAATTGATCCATTAAATTTTCGGTTTTTTTGCAAAAACTTACTTACAGCTGCAACAAAGCAGGCGATTGAGCTTTTCATGTCATTGGCTCCTCTTCCAATTAAGTAATTTTTTTTTATTTTTGGTTTAAAAGGATTAACAGTCCAATCTTTATAATTTCCAGGAGGAACTACGTCGGTATGTCCAGCGTAGCAAAGATTAGGTCCTTTTTTACCTATTCTTGCATAAAGATTTTTTATTGGTTTACTTCCTTTATCTTTAAATTCTAATATTTTACAATTAAAACCTAATTTTTTCAGTTTTTTACTTAAAAAGTTTATTGCGCCCGCATCTTTTGGAGTGATGCTTGGAAATTTTATTAAATCTTTGGATAATTGTATTTCATTTATTACAGTCATTAGTCTCTAAGCAATTCATTTATAGAAGTTTTACTTCTAGTTTTTTCATCAACCTTTTTAACTATAACTGCACAATATAATGAAGGTCCACTTGGGTTCGATTTGTTAGGTAAGCTTCCCGGAACAACAACAGAATATGCAGGCACTTTACCATAATGTATTTCTCCAGAACTTCTATCCACTATTTTTGTAGATGCGCCGATGTAAACTCCCATTGATAATACTGCACCTTCTTCTACTAATACACCTTCAGCAATTTCAGATCGAGCGCCGATAAAACAATTATCCTCAATAATTACCGGTCCAGCTTGAAGTGGTTCAAGCACACCTCCTATACCTGCTCCTCCAGAGATATGACAATTTTTTCCAACTTGAGCACATGAGCCAACAGACGCCCAAGTGTCAATCATTGTACCCTCATCTACATAAGCTCCAAGGTTTACAAAACTAGGCATTAAAACAACATTTTTAGCAATAAAGGCTCCTTTTCTTACCACTCCATTAGGCACGTGGCGATATCCTGCCTTTTTCCAATCTTTATCTTTCCACTTTACCGTTTTGCCCGGTACTTTGTCATACCAAGTTGTGTATGGGCCTTTCATCATCTCCATTTTGTTTATTCTAAAGCTTAACAAAATAGCTTTTTTAATCCATTGATTTACTATCCAATTTCCATCTCGTTTATTTGCTACTCTAATTTTTCCACTATCAACTAAATTTATAGTTTCATTAATAGCCTTAACTAATTTTCTATCTGATTTTGGACCTACTTTTTCTTTTTTTTCAAAACTTTCGTTTATTATTTTTTCAAGTTTATAGTAACCCATTTATCTCCTTTAAAAATTTAGCCAAGTTATCTGTTTTATAATTAATGAAATTCGAGTCAGAATATTCTGCTGCCCAAGGTTCATCATTTTTAATCCAAACAGTTTTCATTCCTAATTCGTATGCTGGTTTTAAATTTCTTGCAATATCTTCAAAGAATATACAATATTGTGGCTCAATTTTGTAATTTTCTACTAATTTTTTATAAGGTTCTTTTGAAGGCTTTGGAATAAATTCGCAATCTCGGATATCAAAAATTCCATCAAAAAGCTTATCTATCCCTATTCGTTTTGTAACATTGAGAGCGTGCGCTCTAGAGCCATTTGTAAAAATTATTTTTTTTCCTTCTAATTTTTTGATTTCGCCCTCTAAATCTTTATCTTCTTTTAAAAAACTTAAATCTACGTCATGAACAAACTCTAAAAATTCATCAGCATCTATTTTGTGGTGTTTTATCATTCCGTTTAAAGTTGTATTATATTCTTGAAAATAGTTCTTTTGAATTTTTCTAGCTTCTTCAATATCGACATTAAGTTTTTCAGAAATAAATTTTGACATTTTTTTGTCTACCTGATCAAAAACTTTGGTAGCTCCATCATAAAGCGTATTGTCTAGGTCAAATAACCAAAATTTTATATTTTTTAAATCTTTCATTCTCTAATCAGTGTTCCAGATCCTTTATCAGAAAAAATTTCGTGTAAAATCGAATGGGGTTTTCTTCCATCTAGAATTACAACACCTCTGACTCCGTTTTGCACTGCATCTACACAATTTTCTATTTTCGGGATCATTCCTCCTTGAACAACTTTCCATTTAATAAGATTTTCTAGATCAAAAGGTTTAATTTCTGATATCAACTTTTTTTGATCATCATATACACCTTCAACATTTGTCATTAATATTAGTCTTCTAGACTTAAGTTTTTTTGCAATAGCACTGGCTGCAGTATCACCATTAATATTATATGTTTGTTCATTTTTTCCTAAACCTAAAGGTGCTATAATTGGGATTTTATTTTCATTTAATGCGTTTTGAATTAAATTATCATTTATTTTATTTGGTATTCCAACAAATCCGAGTTCCTCTCTTTCAGGCAGAACTTCTATAATGTTTTCAGTCTTTGTATTAAACATAGCTGCTTGAGAACCTAATTTCTTAAGAGAACTAGCTATGTCTTTATTAAAATCAATTAAAACTTGCTCCACGATATCAATTATATTTTTATCAGTAACTCTTAAACCATTAATAAATTTTGATACTATTTTTTTCTCATCTAACTCTCTTTTGATTCTTGGACCACCGCCATGGACCACTATTACAGATAAACCCAATCTATTAAGAACATTTATATCAGATATAAAGTTATTAAAAACGTTTCTGTCTATTAGAACATTTCCACCATATTTAATTACAATTTTCTCATTTTCATATTTTTTTACGTATTTTTGAACAATATTAATGTCAGGAGCTTTATCAGGCCAAAATTCTTTTATCTCGTCTAAAGAAATATTTTCTGACATCTAATTTGTTTTCACAGTCGTTTTTTTAACAATTACGTACTGTTGAGCAATTGTGAGAATATTATTTATCGTCCAGTAAACAACTAACCCAGAAGGGAAAGAGGCAAGTATTATCGTTAAAAACAATGGGAAGAAAGCAAATATTTTTGCTTGTATAGGATCAGCAGGAGCAGGGTTTAATTTTTGTTGAACCCACATAGAGGCCCCCATTAATATAGGCCAGATGCCTATAATCATAAACCCTGGGGGATCCCACGGAATTAGACCAAATAAATTAAACAAAGAAGTTGGGTCTTGTGCTGACAAGTCTTTTATCCAGCCAAAAAATGGCTGATGCCTCATTTCTAAAGAAATAAAAAGCATCTTATAAATTGCGAAAAAGAACGGTATTTGTATTAAAACTGGCAAGCAACCTGATGCAGGATTTATTTTTTCTTTTCTATATAAAGCCATCATCTCTTGCTGTAATTTAACTTTATCGTCTTTATGTAGCTCTTTGAGCCTCATCATCTCCGGTTGAACTGCTTTCATTTTTGCCATTGACCTGAATGAGAAATTAGCCAGTGGAAAGAAAATAAGTCTTATAGCAATAGTTAATAGCACTATTGCTGTTCCAAAATTTCCTGAAATTTTAAATAGATAATCTATAACAAAAAACAAAGGTTTTGTGAAAAAGTAGAACCATCCCCAATCTATAACTAAATCAAATTTATTTATATTTTGTTCTGCAGCATATCCATCAATTGTCTCAACCTCTTTAGCGGCAATAAATAATCTCAGTTTATTTGCTCCAGTTGATGATTTTCCAATATTTACCGGTTCATTAATAATATAATTCGCTTTGAATCCATTTTCGTAAAGGAATGTAGATTTAAAATTTTTACCTGACTCAGGGACAAATGCAGTCATCCAATATTTATCTGTTATTCCAAGCCAGCCTTCACTTGAACCTCTTACTATTTTTTTTTCTTCTACATCATCATAGTCGTCTTCTTTTAATTCATCATCAAATACACCGATGAACCCCTCATGCTGAATATAAAAATTTTGAATATCGTCGGGGATTTTATTCCTTGTCATCTGTGCATATGGGTAAAGATCAATAGTCGAATTCGAATTATTTTTTACTTGCTGAGATATTTTAAATAAATACTTGTCATCTAACTCAATTCTTTTTTCAAAGGTAACACCCTCATTATTATCCCATTGCAAAATAACCGGAGATTTATCGCTTAATATATTATTACCTTTTACTTTCCATTCAGAGTCCTTTGTTGGAACTTTAATTTTATTTCCAATACTTGTCCAACCAGTCTCTATGTAAAAACCGTTTTCAGTATCAGATGGGTTTAAAAAAATTATATTTTTTCCATCTTCCACTTTTTGTTTATGTTTTTTAAAAGATATATCATCAATTAAAGCACCCTTTAAATTAACAGAACCCACTATACTATCATTTTCAATTTTAATTCTTTTACTCGAATTAATAGACTCTTCTCTGGTAATTTTTTTTATTATCTGTGGCTGATTAATTGTTGGTGTAATAGAGCCTTGCTCACTCTTTTGTTCTACTTTTTGATTAATTTGTTGTTCAGAAGTTTTTTTTGGAGTTTCGAAAAAAGCACCCCAGAAAAGCAAAACAGACATTGAAAGAGCAATTGCAACAAAAACATTTCTATCCATTCTTGCTCTCCTTTTTATCTTTCGGAATTGGAACAAAATCTAAACCGTGACTACCGCCAAGTTTCTTAATTGGATGACATTTTAAAATTCTTTTTATGCCTAATCTAATTCCCATAGTTAAGCCTTGAGTTTTAAGTGCTTCAATAAAATACTCGGAACAAGTTGGTAAAAATCTACATCTACTACCCAGCATTGGAGAAATTAAATATTGATAAATTTTGATTATAAAAATAAGAATTTTTGTCATTTTACTTTTTTAATTTGCTAAAACTTTTCTCCATTAATGGCAAAAGCACATCTTGTTTTTGAGCATAAGCATTAGACTTACCAAAAACTATATAAGTGTAATCCTTATTAATTGCACCCTTTTTTTTTAATAATTTTTGTACAATTGCTTTTAATTTTCTTCTTATTTTGTTTCTTTTAACAGCATTACCGATTTTTTTTTTCATCACAAAACTAATAATTAAATTAGCTTTATGTTTAGCTTTAAAAAAGTTTTTGGCAGCAAATACAGAGTAATAATCTGTATGAACTTTTTTTTCTTTAAGAGCTTTTTTGAATTGGTTGCTTTTTTTCAAACTTTCAAGCTTAACCATTTAGATTTAAGTTGATAGAGTTTTTCTACCTTTAGCGCGTCTACGCGCGATAAGTTGTCTACCAGTTTTTGATGCCATTCTTGCTCTAAAACCGTGTCTTCTTTTTCTAACTAGATTGCTAGGTTGATATGTTCTTTTCATAAATG
>CACMOZ010000001.1 GCA_902615435.1 uncultured Pelagibacteraceae bacterium | reverse complement strand
TCTGTTGCGGAGACAAGATTTAAATTAAATGATTGCATGAAATCACTTTTTTTTGTTAATTTTAAAGGCTTTAAATCAATTGAGCCTACACAGAAAGCAAGACCATTGATTGGCTCATCTTTTAAATCATTAAGTATTTTTTCAGAAAAATTTTCCTCTAATACATCGCAAATTGTAAATGTTGAATTTAAATCTTTGGCCAGCTCTGATACACTAGCCTCATCTCTGCCAACTAAATGTACGTCTTCTCCACTTTCTACTAGCTTTTTTGCTAATGATGAACCAATTGACCCTGTTGCTCCTAAAATTACTTTTTTCATAATTAAAAATAACATTATTAAAGGTTATTTACATGCAAATAATGACGCGTGTAATATCTAAATAAAATATGTATTTTGTTGCTTATGAAGCTTTTTATAATTTTAGGAAATCAACTTTTTAACCCAAAATATCTCTCTGATTATAAGGACCATACTTTTTTTATGGCAGAAGACTATGGTTTATGCACCTTTGAAAAACATCATAAATTAAAAATACTATTATTTTTATCTTCAATGAGATCATTTAGGGATGAGCTTAAATCAAAAAATTTTAATTTAATTTATAAAGATATTAATAAAGATTTTAAATTGTCCTACGAAAAAAAATTAGAAAAGACTATTAAAGAGAAAAAGATAGGAGAAATTACCTTTTTTGAAATTGAGGATAAATTTTTTGAGAAAAGAATATTAAATTTAGGAAAAAAAAATTCACTTAAGATCAACCAGGTTAAGTCTCCAATGTTTTTAATGGAGAGACAGGAATTTAAAGATTATCTTTCTAAAAATAAACGACCTTTCATGGCAAATTTTTATAAAATTGTAAGAACAAAAATGAATTTATTGATGAATAAAAACGGGACCCCGAAAGGAAATAAATGGAGTTTTGATGAAGACAATAGAAAAAAACTTCCGAATGATATTAAAGTTCCTGTAATTTCTAAGGTAAAAGAGACAAAAGAAACTATTACTCTTAAAAAATTCATAAATTCTAATTTTAAAGACCATCCTGGGAATACTGATAATTTTTGGTTTCCTACAACAAGGAGAGATGCAAACAAGTGGTTGGACGAGTTTTTAAAAGAAAGAATTAAACTTTTTGGGGATTATGAGGATGCAGTAACAGATAGATCTAATACTGTTTTTCATAGCGCTCTAAGTCCACTTATAAACTTAGGTTTAATAGCTCCTGAAGAGATAATTGAGAAATTAAAGAAAATTGAAAATAAAGTACCTATGAATTCTTTAGAAGGTTATATTAGACAGATTATAGGCTGGAGAGAGTTTATGAGAGGAATTTACCAAAACTATGATCAACGATTAGAAAAGACTAATTTTTTTAATCATAAGAGAAAAATGAAAAAATCCTGGTATGACGGGAGTACTGGTTTAGATCCATTAGATCATGCAATCAATAATGCTAAAAACTACGGCTGGTCACATCATATTGAAAGACTAATGATACTGGCTAACATAATGAATCTTTGTGAAATAAATCCCAAACAAGTTTACAAATGGTTTATGGAAATGTTTGTAGACTCATCTGACTGGGTAATGGCTCCAAATGTTTATGGAATGGGAATATTTAGTGACGGCGGAATATTTGCAACTAAACCTTATATTTGTGGCTCTAGTTATTTTCTTAAAATGATGCATTTTAAAAAAGGTACTTGGTGTGATGTAATGGATGGATTATATTGGAAATTTATAGATAGACATAAGAAATTCTTCTTGAAAAATCCACGTCTTGCAATGATGGTTAGAGTTTCTGAAAAAATGAATAAAGAGAGAAAAACAAGAATTTTTAAAGCTGCCAATAATTTTATAAAAGATAATACTAATGGTTAAAGTTTTTTTTAACAATTCATGTAATATTTGTAGAGCTGAAATTAATCATTACAAGAAACACTCTGATGGTAATTTGGAATGGGTTGATGTTACTGATAATCAGGATGCTCAACAATTAACCTCAAAGTCATATAAGGACTTATTAAGAAGAATGCATGTTATACAAGATGGTAAAGTAATTGATGGAGCAGAGTCTTTTTTAATCATTTGGAAAAATATTCCTAAATATAATTTCTTGTATAAAATCTTTAAGATAAAACCTTTGTTTTTCTTTCTAAATATTTTTTATGAAATAGCAGCTTATTTTCTTTTTATAAAAAATAAAAATTTATTAGATAGTGAAAAAAACTAACTTACCGAAAAAAATTTGCCCAAAATGTAATAAACCTTTTACTTGGAGAAAAAAATGGAGGTTAAACTGGGATAGAGTTAAATATTGCTCTAAAAGGTGTGCCTCTAAGTAATTTTTTGAATTATCTTTGGTATATTTGATTTGAAATTAAAATAACCTTTATTAGAAAACTGCCAGCAGAATTCATCTCCGTCTCTGACTATAAAATTATAATTCAAATTATTCTTTTTTTTAATACTCTTTAAAAAAGATAAATTTTCTCCTATAGAAGGGTAAATTACATCCAGATCTTTTATTTCATTTGTATATTTATCAAAGTTGATTTCATCAATTATTTTTATATTTGAAAATCTATTGACTTGGTCTTCAATAATTTTTTTTTTAAAATTGATTACCTTTTCATCAAATTTAATTTTTCGCTTTTCATTATTGAGAAAAACACAATAAATATTTTGATAATCTTTTAGATTTAAAGTTTCAATATTTTGTTCGCTTTCAAAAAATATAAGTGTGTCGCTTTCTAAATCTTCTTTATTTATTTCCAAAGATGAGAGTTTATATTCTCTTCTATCTGTTATAGGTGAAGCGTTCTCATTTAATTTAACATTTTTATATTTATTATTTGTGAACTTGCTTATATTCCATGACTGAGCAACGTAGTGTTTGCCTTTGGTCTGCAAGCCTGCTACCCATCTCCAACTTAAAGTATTAGAGGCGGCATCACCATCATATAAGTGTTTCATAAAAAACTCTGCACCTTTCTGCCAAGGTAAATTTAAAGTAAATATCCAAATGCTAGCAAACCACATTCTTGTATGATTGTGTAAATAATTATTTTCTTTAAGCTCTTTTACCCAATCATTAAAACATTTAATTTGAGTTTCGCCATTGATTGCCTTTTTATAATTGTCATCTTCCTTTAATCCTTTTAAATCTTCTAAAAAGTCAGTCCAAACTTGAGGCCTAAGTTCTAACCAACCTTTCCAATAAACTCTCCAAAATATTTCTTGAATATATTTTTCAACTTTTTGGTATGGAAACTTTGCTAAAACTGTCTTTGCGACTTCATATTCAGTAATTAATCTATGTGAGATGTAAGGTGATAAGCAAGATACATTTGATTTATCTTTTGGCCCAAAGTCAAAATTTCTTTTGAAACTATAATTGGCTAATTCACTGTTTATAAAAGCATCGAGCTGTTTTAAAGCTCCATCTCTCGAAATTTCGAATTTCATTAATCTTCGTCATCCCTCCAACCGTCAATAAATAACTTCCAACAAGCGAATGAAACACAAATGATACCGACGCTAAACCCTAAAAGAACCCCATTATCTTTTCCTAAAAAAATTGTTCCATAGTGCGTGCTGAGTATTGGTGGCAAAACTAATATAGCTCCTATTATAAAATATCTAACTACAAAAGGTGGTTTTTTCATTAAATAGTATTTCCTTGATCCATTGGCAATGAAACCCCAGAAGTAAACCAACAATCTTTACAATTTTTTTCAGAAGCTTTTTGAACATGCCATTCATAGAATAATAATTGTTTATCTTTTGCTAATATTTCAATTTTAAAAATATGTTTATTGGGAGTATTCATTATTAAATTAATTTTATGTGAAGAGTGATTTAGTAATGATCTATACTGAGCTCCATAAATCATAATTCTAAATCGCTCATATGGTCCTGTAATTTTTTTATTATCAGGATGGGCGAATAACCAAGTTTGTTTTATACCTTCGTCGTTTTTATTATTATTTTTAAGTGCTTCTAATTGTATTTTAACTACATCATAAGGTAACAATTTTTCATTTGGATTAATTATTTCGCTATTAAGTTTATTGCTAAATAAAATAACAATTATAAATAAATATATTTTTTTTAATTCCATATTTTTTTTAATTCCATATTTTTTTTAACGTTTCCTCTCTTTGGCATCCTTTTTTATACATTAAATATCTTATAAAATTTTTTTCATAATAATCTTGGTGATAAGTTTCAGCTTTGTAAAATTTTTCAAATTTCCAAACTAATGTGACAATCTTTTTATTAAATACATTTTCTAATTTCCTAAAAGAATTATCAATAAGTTCTTTTTGTTTCTCATTTTCAAAAAAAATTACAGATCTATAACTTTTTCCCTTGTCACAAAACTGACCATTGGCGTCGAATGGGTCTATATTTTTCCAATATATGTCTAAAAGTTTTTGGTAATCAATCTTAGCTGAGTCATAAGTAACTTCAATTGCCTCTACATGTCCAGAGTCTGTATAAATAACATCAGCATATTTTGGATTCTTTAAATGTCCACCTGAATAACCAGAAATTGTTGAAATTACTCCCTCCACTTGGTCAAATGACTCCTCCATACACCAAAAGCAACCACCTGCAAAATAAGCTTTTTTTTCCTCTGCTTGTAAAGCTGGATTTAAGATTATTAATGTGACGAATAGTAAAAAAATTCTCATCTTAAATATGTTATATTAATGAATATGGAAAACGATGGATTTATTGTCATAGAGGGAATTCATAAAAACCCTAACAATATTGATACTATTGATGAAAAAACCAAAAAAATTCATGGCCCATTTAAAAAAAAACAGGCCGAAGTTTTTGCAAAATCTTTAATACAAAAAAACGTAGATAATTTTTACCATAGAGCTTGGGTTATTAAGGAAGGGCTGGAAATAAATGATGTATGTGAAGAATGTAAAAAAGAGGAAGAAAGTGTTAAACAAAATTTAATTATGCATGGCTACAAGATTTGTAAAAGTTGTAATTTAGCAAAAACAATATTTCCGATTTAAATCCCTTTGAATAAAACTATCACCAATAATAAGAAAAAAGCTTGAAACAACCAGGAAACTACAACGACTCCAAAAGCTTTCCAGAGACTATCGTAATCTAAAGCTGCTTTTACTGCTACAACCATGCAAGCAAGCATCCAAAAAGCTGAGCCAATAAATGTAACTGTCATTAACTCTGGTGTAATTCCAAATACTCTTATTAATCCTGGTGCACTTGAAAAACCTATTGTTCTTAAAAGTTCTCCGTGATTACTTTTTGTTTTAACTCCCCCAAAAAGTTTTACTCCAACAAAATAAATTACATAAGCCCACACATACCAGCTTAATAATGAAAGAGCTGGCGCAATAAGAAAATTAGAGGCCCCTAAATGAATTGAACCAACACCTGCAGCTAAACTAGATAATACTACCACAGCACCAGCCTGAAAAGTTGCTTTTTTATCTTTTTCAACTTCTTCGAATAACTCAATATCAATTTTAATTGCTCTAAATACTCTATTTAAAAATATATTTATCATTCTATTTTTTGGTAAACGGTTTTAACAAATTTAAAATCTTATTATGCAAAATTTTATTGGATGTTGCTAGAATATTTCCACCATTCTCAGCTGGTTCATTCTTCCAATTTGTGACTATGGCCCCAGAATTTTTTATTATTGGTATCAAAGGAAGTATATCATAAGGTTTTAAATTTGCTTCAATTACAGCATCAACTTTTCCCTCAGCTAACAAACAATAATTCAGCGCATCAAACCCAGCTAATCGAAAAGACCAACCAAATTTTTTAATCACTTTGCGTTGTTTTTCATAACTTAATGTTCCATGAAAATTTCCAATTATTTTAATTGTTTTTAAATTATTATTATTTGATGATTTTAAAATAAATTTTTTTTTGTTTTTATAACAATAAGATTTTTTTTTATCATTAATATAATATTTATCTAGCTCTGGAAAATTAGCCAGACCTATCAAAGATCTTTCCTCGAACGATAAACTTATTAAATTTGACCATGTTGGTGCTCCAATAACAAAAGCCCTTGTGCCATCTATTGGGTCAATAGACCATTTATAATCATTTGATGAAAATTTATCTTCAAATTCTTCTCCAATAATAGAGTCTTTTGGAAATTTTTTATTTATTAGTGAGCGTATATATTTTTCAAATGCTCTATCAAAATTAGTTACAGGATCAAAATCTTTTTTAGACTTTGATTTATTGCTTACTACTAAACCAAACTTAGATTTTGTTTTATAAAATGAGTTCAACTTAGGTGGTAATTGCTTAAGAAAGTTGTATGGTTTGTTATAATCCATTATGTGTATATAGCTTAATTTTAAAAAAAATATATATGAAAATACCCAAAAAAATAGAACCTTTACTCGCAGGACTTTTTGCTTCAATTATTATTGGAATTCTCTCTTTCCTTAGCTTCGAAACATCCACAGGTTTTTGGTTAATGTTTTCTTTTGGATCGTCTACTTTAATTGTGTTGGTATTTCATGATAGTAAATTTGCTCAACCTAAAAATGTTTTTTTTGGTCACTTATTAGCAATCGTTATAGGAATTCTTTTTAATGAATTTTTAGGAATGTCTTACCTAACACTTGGATTATCTGTAGGGACTACTGTAACACTAATGATGTATTTTAAAATTATACACCCTCCTGCAGCCGCAAACCCGTTAATAGCATTATTCGCTGACGTATCATTGGGTTATGTTGTTTTTCCTGTAATAGTTGGTTCAATAGTCATCATAGTTTTATCTGTGATAATAAACCGGTATCTCCTAAAAAGAAATTACCCAGTTCGATGGTTTTAGTTTAATAGAAAAATTGAGCTATTTAGAATTAATGCATAGCTTGACCAAGCTAAATAAGGGGTCATTAAATAAAAACTCATTTTATCTCTAGAAAAATACTCTTTCATTAAAATTATAATAAATATTAATATAATTACTAAATTTACTAGAGCTACACCAATTAAGTGAAAACCAAAGAATACTACGCTCCATGTACTATTAAAAAATAAATGAATAAAGTAAATTTTTAATAATTTCGTTTCAAAAGATTTGATCCAGACTTTCCAAATTGCAAGTGACATTAAAACATACAATGTTGACCAGACAGGAGCAAATACCCAGCTAGGAGGATTGAAATTTGGTAAAATAATTTGCGAATACCATGGTTCTTTAAAAGTTGTTGTCACATAACTACCAATCATCGGTGCTATAAATGTTATTAAAAGTATTATAAGTAAAGATAAGTATTTAATTTTCATAACATTATAAGATATAACTAATTTATGTCTGAAAATCAGAAAAAAATATGGATTACAGGTGCTAGTAGTGGGATCGGAAAGGCAGTAGCTGAAAAATTTGCTAACGAAGGATGGAAAGTTGCTGTATCCGCAAGAAGAAAAGAACTTTTGGATGAGTTAGCTAAACATAACAACATAAGTTCATTTCCCCTGGATGTAACCAACCAGTCCCAAATAAATAATGTTTTTAAAGATATTTTAAATGCTTTTGGTGATATTGACATTTGTTTATTCTCTAGTGGAACTTATGAGCCAAAAGACGAGCAAAATATAGATCCGGATAAAATTAAAAATGTAATTAATGTAAATTTTTTAGGAGTTATTGATTGTGTAAAAGTTGTCGAAGATTATTTTAAAAATAAGAAATCTGGGCACATTTCGATAGTTTCCTCTATTGCAGGTTACAGAGGTCTGCCAAATTCAAGTGGTTATGGTCCCTCAAAAGCTGCTCTAACTAATTTTAGTGAAAGTATTTATTTTGATTTTAAAAAATTTGGAGTGAGAGTCTCAGTTGTATCACCAGGTTTCATCAAAACTCCTTTGACTGATAAAAATGAGTTTCCTATGCCATTTTTAAAAACTCCTGAATACGCTGCAGATAAAATTTATAATGGCTTAGTGAGAGGAAATGCTTTTGAAATTCACTTCCCAAAAGGCTTAACTTTAATTTTAAAATTTTTAAGAATATTACCTTATAGACTTTATTTATTTTTAGTAGACAAACTTGTAAAACGATAATTAAAGAAGAGAGTCAACGTATTCCCAATTGATTAGTTTATCAAAAAAATTTTCTAAGTAAGCTGGTCTTTTGTTTCTGTAATCTAAGTAATATGAGTGCTCCCACAAATCACAACCTAATATAGGTTTCATATTATGAATTATTGGGTTTTCAGCATTTGGTGTTTTTGTTACTACTAGCTTATCTTCTTTTAAAGATAACCAACTCCATCCAGATCCAAACTGAGTAACACCAGCATTAATAAATTCCTTCCTAAATTTTTCAAAATCTCCAAAATCTTGTTTAATCTTTTTTTCAAGTTTAGATGGAACATTTCCTCCGCCATTAGGTTTCATACACTTCCAAAAAAGATTATGATTCCAATGTTGGCTTGCATTGTTGAAAATTCCTACTTTTTTTTCATTTGATGATTTTTTAATTATATCTTCCAAAGATAATTTTTCATAATCAGAACCTTTTATAAAGTTATTTAGATTTGTAATATATGTTTGATGATGTTTGCCATGATGTAAATCCAAAGTTTGCTCTGACATTATTGGAGAAAGAGCTGAGTTACTATAATCTAATTTAGGAAGCTCAAACATATTAATCTTTTACAAACATTACGGTTAATTCTGCTACTTTAATTCCAAATTTAGTCATTGTCGCTCTGTTTATTGCCACTCGATCATCCTGCATGAAAATCCAATCATCAAAAGTAATTTTAATATTTTTGCCTTTGACCGGCACCAGCAATACATATTCAAATTTAAAAGCTGGACCATATGAATATCCCTTAGCTGTTCCAACTACATCAGAAGCTGTCCCCTCGTAGTTATGTTCATCAATTTTTTTAATAGTCCATTGACGAGTTTGTCTTTCCCCATCATTCCAATCAAAAACTTCGTCTAAAATTAACTGAGAACCATCCCATTTTCCGTTTAAATCAGCTTTAAATTGTCTTGTAACTTTTCCAGATCTATTTTGTAAAACTCCCCAAGCTTTGACATTACCCGATAAATAATTTTCGATGACTAGTCTTGGTTTTTGATCTTTAAAATCTGTCGGTTTCATTTTATTTGCACATCCTGTTGTTAAAATTAGTAAAAATAGTACTATAAATTTTTTCATGACGAATATCTATTAGACATAGAGAATTGAATCAAGTTAATGTTTCTAGACTTAAAACCGGCTTCACAATAAGATAAGTAAAATTCCCACATACGCTTGAAATATTCATCAAAACCAAGTGGGCTAATTTTTTCCCAAGCACCTAAAAAATTTTTTCTCCAAGTTGCTAAAGTTCTGGCATAATCGTCGGAGTATGTATTAATTTTTTCCAGTTTTAGATCATTTTTTTTAATTAGATTTTTCATAAATTGAATTGAGGGTAAAAATCCACCTGGAAATATATATTTTTGAATAAAATCCTCATTTGCTCTATATCTTTCAAATAAGTCATCTTTTATCACGATGCCTTGAATTGCGGCAGTTCCCCCATAATTAAGAACATTTTTAATTGTACCAAAATATTGGTCCATGTATTTTTCACCAACAGCTTCTATCATTTCTATCGAAGCTACGTGATCATATTTTTCCTTCAGATCTCTGTAATCTAAAAATTTAACATTAACTTTATTGTTTAGTCCTGAGTTGAAAATCTTCCTTTTAGTAAACTCATATTGATTTTTAGAAATTGTAATACAGTCTACACTCACATCATAATTTTTAGCTAAAAATTCAGCAAACCCGCCCCAACCACACCCTATCTCTAAAACCTTGTTTCCATCTTTAATATTCATTAAATTTATAAGCTCTTGAAATTTATTTCTTTGAGCGATTTCTAAATCATCTTTCTCGTTTTTATAGACTGCGCTTGAATAAGTAAGAGATTTATCAAGCCACGACGAAAAAAATTCATTCCCTAAATCATAGTGTTTTGAAATATATTTTTTACTTTTAGATTTTGTATTTGATGCAAATATTTTTTTTAGAAAATTTTTGATTTTTTGTAATTTTAAACTTCCTGAAAAAGAATAGATTGTATTAATATTTCTCGCTGTAAGTTCGATTAAATTTGTTAAATTTGAGGAATAAAAATCTTTTTTCATGTGAGCTTCACCTAAAGCTGAGCTTCCACCCATAATAACATTTAGGTAAAAATTAGGTTTATTTATTTTGATATCTGAAGATAATTTACTTTCTAAGTCACCAAAATGAAAAACTTTTCCATCGTAATTTATAAGCTTAAGATTTCCTTGTGAGATTTTTTTCAATTTATTTAGGACGAATTTTTCTGAAATTTTTATTAAACTCATTAATATTCCTCGTAACTTAAATTATTTTTTAATTTAATATTTCTTTTTCTATATATTGCCCCTTTTTTCCATAAAAGTAATGCTTCAAAATGTATCGAACTAATAATTTTAATTGTCATTAATGGATACTTAAAAAAGTTGAACATGAGTTGTTTGGAGCTAAATTCTTTTTTCTCTCCTGTTTGGGTAGCTGTTAAAACTGTTCCTTTCGAGTCTGTTTGTTTAATAAAGACTGAGAGTTTATCACTGGGGTTAAGTAATTTAAAATTATAGTAAGTTTCCATATCCATAAATGGCGATACGTAAAACTTTTTTTTGCATTTTTGAGCTATTTCTTCATTATTTTTAATTTTAAAAATATATGTGTGCTGCTCATTGAAAGTATTTTTTACTTCGTAGAAAATCGCCTTCAATTGATTGTCCTCGTAGCAGTAAAAAATACTTAAAGGGTTAAATACATAGCCAAAAATTCTTGGATAACAAAGTATTTTAACTTTATTAATTTCACCTTTTATATTGAACTTACTAATGTTTTTAAGAACCCACTCTTTTAAATTACTTCCGTCACGTTCTCCATGATCTTTGTCATAAAAGCTGAAAATGTTAAACTTATTATGAGAGAAAATATTTATTGAACTGTCTAATTGATTGATTTCATCTAAATCAATTAATAATGAAAAAGTTTTATATTTTAAAAAATGTCTTACAGGTTTAAATCTTGTATGAGTTACTTCACCATTATAAATGCAGGAGTTCATCAAATTTTAAAATTATTTATCAAATCTATAGATGATTTTAATCCATCTTCATGAAATCCGTAACCAAAATAACTTCCACAAAACCAAGTCCTTTTTTTTCCTTGTATTAATCTTAGATCTTTTTGAAGTGCGGTATTCTTTGAATTCAAATATGGGTGAGTAAAATCAACTTTTTTTATAACAGAATTTTCGTTAATTTTATAAATTGGGTTTAAAGTTAAAAAATAGTCTTTAGATGTATCTAAATTTTGTAGTCTATTTAACCAATAGGTAATGCATGTCTTTTCTCCATCTGAAATAGAATTCCAACTGGACCAGGCCCTTTTTTTGTGAGGCATTAATCTCTTATCAGTATGTAAATAAGCCTCATTCTTCACGTAATTAAATTTTTCCAATATATTTTTTTCCTGTTCCGTTGGTTTTTCTATCATTCTTAAACTTTGGTCTGCATGGGACGCTAGAACTACTTGATCATAATCAACATATTCATTGCCAATAATTACCCTGATATTGTCATCGCTTCTAATTAATTTATCCACTTTATAATTTTTAAAAATTTCTCCACTAATTTTATCTGTTACCTTTTTTACATAAGCTCTACTTCTATTAGAAACTGTGTACCATTGCGGTCTATTTTTAAATTTAAATAAACCATGATTAGTAAAAAAATTTAAAAAAAATTTTAATGGCATTTCCTTTGCCTTATTAAATGGCATTGACCAGATAGCAGCAACCATGGGAATTAAGTGATACTCGATAAAGTATTTTGATAACTTTTTTTTATTAAGAAAATTTCCTAGAGTCTCTTCTTTAATTTCACTTTCAAGTAATTTTGGAGCAGTTTTATAAAATGAAATTATCTCTCTAATCATATATAAAAATTTTAGATTAAGAAGATTTAATTTATTAGCAAAAATACCTCCTAAACCACTTCCGCTATATTCAACATTGCTATTCTTAATTGATACAGAAAATGACATGTCGCTTTTTTCATAAGGAACTTTTAACTCATTAAAAAAATTTACTAAATTTGGATAAGTAACCTCATTAAAAACAATAAAGCCTAGATCTACTGGAACAATCCTATCATCTTCTTTTATCTCGTAGGTAAAAGAATGACCTCCAAAGTGATCTTCTTTTTCGTATAGATCAACTTTATATTTTTTTGAGAGAAAATATGCGGAAGATAATCCTGAGATACCTGAGCCGATTACAGCGATTTTCATTAAAAGAGATTAAGCAGCTTCATCTTTATATTCATCCATTGAAGGACATGAACATACTAAATTTCTATCTCCAAAAACGTTATCTACTCTAGCAACTGGTGCCCAATATTTATTATTTTTTACATACTCAGTGGGAAAAGCCGCTTCCTCTCTTGAGTAAGCATGCTTCCACTCGCTGGAAGCTAATTCGACATAAGTATGAGGTGCGTTTTTCAGCGGATTATCAATTTTATCAAACTTTGATGACTCCACTAAATTAATTTCTTTTTTAATTTTTATAAGTGCATTACAAAATTTATCAATCTCCTCCAAATTTTCACTTTCAGTCGGCTCAATCATAATTGTGCCAGCAACAGGCCATGACATTGTTGGGGCATGGTAGCCAAAGTCAATCAATCTTTTTGCTAAATCCTCCTCAGAGATTCCTGAACTTGCTTTTATTGGTCGGATATCAATAATACATTCATGTGCAACATTTCCATTTTTACCAGTATAAAGAACTTTGTAATCTTTGGATAATTTTTTTGAAATGTAATTTGCATTTAAAATTGAAACTTGTGAAGCTTTTTTCAATCCCTCAGCACCCATCATCTTTATATACATCCAGGATATTGGAAGTATGCTTGAACTACCCCAAGGCGCAGCTGATACAGCTCCCATTCCATTCTTAGGGCCTGCCTCTTTAATAATCTCATGTGTTGGTAAAAAATCAGCTAGATGCTTAGCGCAAGCGATTGGGCCCATCCCTGGTCCGCCTCCACCGTGCGGTATGCAAAATGTTTTATGTAAATTAATATGACAAACATCTGGTCCAAATTTCCCAGGTTTTGCAACACCTACAAGTGCGTTTAGATTTGCTCCATCCATATAAACTTGTCCGCCATGCTTATGAATTACTTCACAAATATCCATAATTTTTTCTTCAAATACTCCATGAGTAGAGGGGTAAGTAACCATTAAAGCAGCCAAATCTTTTGAGTGTTTTTCTGCTTTATTTTTAAGGTCGTCTATATCCACGTTTCCATCTTCGTCACAATTGACTACAACCACTTTCATCCCACACATTTGGGCGCTTGCTGGATTAGTTCCATGAGCTGAGTCCGGAATTAAACAAACGTTACGATTTTCTTGTTTATTATTTTTATGGAATTTTCTTATAGTCATTAGACCTGCATACTCTCCTTGAGCACCAGAGTTAGGCTGTAAAGAAACTGCGTCATATCCAGTAATTTCTTTCAGATCGTTTATTAGATCATTAAAAAGAATCTTATAACCCTCCATTTGATTTGTAGGAACAAAAGGATGTGGAAGTGAAAACTCTTTCCAAGTAATAGGAATTAATTCTGCTGTTGCATTGAGTTTCATTGTACAAGATCCTAAAGCAATCATTGATCTATTAAGTGCGATATCACAATCTTCTAGTTTCTTTAGATATCTTAACATCTCAGTTTCAGAATGGTATTTGTTAAAAACTGGATGAGTTAAGTATTTTGAAGTTCTTAAAAGATTTTTTGGAAGATTATTTAGTTCAACTTTAACGTCTTGTTTAATTACTTTAGTTATTCCAAATATTTTTAACAATAAGTTAACATCATCAAGTTTTTTTGCTTCATCAAACGCAACAGATAAATGATCTTTATCAACTTTTCTAAGGTTTATATTCTCTTTTAATGCAGCTTCAAAAATAGAATTTGTTTTTGCATCGGTCTTAATTGTGACGGTATCGAAGAAATAATCTGATAAAATCCTGTAACCACCTGTTTTGATGTTATCAGCAAAAATTTTAGCTAATTTAGAAGTTCTATTCGCTATTTTAAGAATTCCTTCAGGTCCATGATAAATTGCAAAGGCAGCAGAAATGATAGCTAATAATGCTTGGGCAGTGCAAATATTGCTTGTTGCTTTATCTCTTCTAATGTGTTGCTCCCTAGTTTGTAAAGAAAGCCTGTAAGCTTTTTTTCCATGTCTATCTTTTGATACACCTATAATTCTACCCGGCATCGATCTTTTAAATTCCTCTTTAGTTGCAAAAAATGCTGCGTGAGGTCCACCATAACCCATTGGGATACCAAATCTTTGAGCGCTACCAACAGCAATGTCAGCTCCGAGTTCAGCTGGAGTTTTTAATCTAGCTAAAGCCAATAAATCACAAACCAAAATAGCTTTTCCATTTTTTTTATGTATTTGACTTATGCTTTCACTAGGATCGTTTATCTCACCTAAAGTTCCAGGATATGATAAAACTCCACAAATAATATCTTCATTAATTTTCGTAAGCTCTTTTTTTTCGTCACCAATGATCAACTCTAACCCAAAGGGGTTGGTTCTTGTTTTTATGAGATCAATTGTTTGAGGATTGCAATTACTTGAAATAAATATTTTTTTTGAATTAGTCTTATCTAATCTCTGGCTTAAACCTACTGCTTCAGCTGTTGCTGTTGCTTCATCCAACAAAGAAGCATTAGCTATATCCATGCCTGTCAAATCAATTATTGATTGTTGAAAATTCAATAACATTTCAAGACGACCTTGCGCCACTTCAGGCTGATAAGGTGTATAAGACGTGTACCATCCTGGATTTTCTAAAATATTTCTAAGAATTACATTAGGTGTAATAGAATTGTAGTATCCCATTCCAATAAAATTTTTAAAGATTTTATTTTTTTTAGATATAGATTTTAATTTTTTTAATGCATCGTTTTCTGACATTGGCTGATCAATTTTAAGATCATCTTTTAATAAAATTTTTTCTGGCACAGTATTGGTCATTAGATCCTCTAGTGACTTATACCCAACGTATTGCAACATTTTAGACTGATCTTCTTCAGAAGGACCAATGTGTCTTTTAATAAATTCTTTTGAATTATCGTCTATCATTTAACTTGGGTTCTCCTTACAAAACTTATCATATTCGTCTTTTGACATAAGTGAGTCATACTCACCTTTATCCTTTATCTTTAACTTAAAAAACCAGCTCGCTCCCTCAGGGTCTGAGTTAACGCTACCGGGGTCATCAGCAATAGCTTTATTTCCCTCAGTAATTTCTCCAGAAATAGGAGAATAAACATCACTCGCAGCTTTAGTAGACTCTACAACAGCTGCTTGACCTTCTTTTTCAACGGCTTTCCCTGCATCAGGAACCTCCACAAAAACAATATCACCGAGCATTTCTGTTGCATGCTTAGTTATTCCAACTGTAGCAACGTCTCCATCCAATGAGACCCATTCGTGTTTTTTAGAAAATTTTTTTTCACTCATATTTATTTCCTCCTATTTAACATAACTTTTTTTATAAAATGGAAGTTCAGAAATTTTACCCCCATATTTTTTTCCTCTTACTTCAAGCTGAATAGATGTGCCTATTTCAGAAAATTCAGATTTAACATATCCCATTGCAACTGGAGCGTTCACACTCGGGCCAAAAGTACCACTTGTAATAAATCCTATTTCATTATTATCGGACGAAAAGATTTTGGTATTTTCTCTAGCTATAACTTTTCCATCTGGTTTTATACCAACTCTAATTTTTTCACTTCCGTTAGCTAATAAATTTTTTATTTTTTCCCATCCATTAAATCCACCAACTTCTTTTCTTTTTTTTGCTATAGCCCATTTTAAATTGGCCTCCACAGGATTTATTTTTTCATTTAAATCATGACCATATAAACACAGACCTGCCTCTAATCTTAATGTATCTCTAGCTCCTAATCCTATCGGTTTTACTTCATTTGAAATTAAGTAGTCGATGAGCTTTTCAACTTTTGTGTTAGAAATTGAGATTTCAAAACCATCTTCACCTGTATACCCAGATCTTGTTACATAAAGTTTTTCGCCCTCATACTCAAAATTACTTCCTGTCATAAATTTTAATTTAGCAACGCCCGGGATTAACTTTTCTAAAATCTCTACAGATTTGGGTCCTTGTAACGCTATTAAAGATAAATCATTGTTTAAAAGATGTTTATGATTCTTTTTTAAAAATTGAGAAATTTGTTTTATATCATTTTCCTTACAAGCTGCGTTTAAGATTATACAAAAACCTTTTTCTGTTCTCGTAATAATTAAATCATCAATTATTCCACCTTCATTATTAAGTAAAAAAGAATATTTTGAATGATTAATTTTCAAATTTTTTAAATCTGCTGGTATAATTTTCTCTAACGACTCAATTAATGTTTCGTCTCCTTCTAAAAAAAATTGCCCCATATGCGAGACATCAAAAAATCCAGCGTGTGTTCTTGTAGAAATGTGTTCTTTAACAATACCATCTTTATATTGAATAGGCATTTCATAGCCAGCAAACGGAACAAACTTTGCTCCTAAATTTTTATGATAATTGTATAAAGCTGTTTTTTGTACTTCCATAATAACTCTTATCTAACCCCATCTGTCTATGTACCTGAGAGATTTAATCCTTCGGTGAGGCTTTCGCCTGCTTTCCAGAGTTATTACGGTAACGGTCCTTTTGCCTGAGAGTTTCCGGGGTGGTTGCTCCTTCGGCGCCTAAATGGTCTCTCCCGTTACATTGAGGACTTTCCTCTAAATATAATTAAAAGTCAAATGCAAATTATTCAAGTCTTGCTATGTTTTTTATCAAAACTCTTCAATATTATTGCCGAAATAATGACTGCGCCGCCTATAAATACACTAATTGGAGGAATTTCATTTAAAAATAACCATACCCAAAGAGGTCCACATAAAGTCTCCATTAACATAAGCAAACCTACTGTGGCTGAAGCTGTCGTTCTTGAACCAATGGTTATACATATAAATCCTAGTGCCAGTTGGGGAACACCTAATAAAAATCCCATAAAAAGATCATGTGAAGTAAATTCAAAAGATTTAGATAAAATAGCGCCATAAATTAAACTAAAAATTCCAGAGTAAAGCATTGCTGGGACCATATCTAAATTAGAATTTTTTCGAATTATCATTACGTAAATTGCAAAATTAATCGGTATAACTAGTGCTACTATATTGCCAAATAAAGATCCTGTTGAGATTGAGTCTCCAACCATTATTAGAATTCCGCTCATAGCTAAAAAAATTGAGGAAAATCCAATTAAAGAAACTTTTTCTTTAAGATAAAAAAATCCAAAAATTGCTAGAAACATTGTCTGGGTACTAATTATGAATACAACATTAGCTACTGTAGTATTATTCATTGCGATAATAAAAGCAACAAAACTAAAAGACATTACAAAGCCTCCTAAAATGCCTGGAGCTCCTGACTCCTTGATTACTTTAATTGTTTTATTTCTATAAGTAAGTGATAAAAATATAATAAGTGCAAATATAAAAAAAAATGATCTTAAAAATAATATTTGCCAAACATTGGCTTCTTGAAATGATCTAACAATAAAACCTCCCCAACTTAAACAAAATCCTCCAAATAAAAGAAGGATATATCCAGGAATTTTATAAAAAATCTGCATTTAAAACTTTCTTAAGATCTTATTAAAATAAAATTTTAACGTTAAAGATCTAAATATCATAAAACACATTAGGGAAAACCATAATCCATGATTATCAAAATATTTAGTTAGATAGATAGATATAGTTATAAAACTTGCAACAGAAATTATCATAGCATTTCTCATCTCTTTTGTTTGTGAAGCGCCAATAAAAATACCATCAAGCTGATAGCAAAAAGATGCGATAGGAGGTATCACAAGCACCCATATAAAGTGTTTAAAAGATATGAATCTTAAAATTTCTATGTCGGTAATAATATTTATTATTTGCTTAAAAAAGATCAAATAAAAGAAAGATACTATTAATGCAGTTATAAAACTCAGTTGAATAGAATTTTTAACAACAGATAAAAAAGAGTTTTTATTTTTTCTACCAATAGTAAAACCAATTACGCCTTCTGTAGAAAATGCGTATGCATCTAAAAAGAAAGCAGCTAATATTATAAATTGCATTAATATCGTATTGACAGCTAAAAAATCTTCTCCAAGTTTTGAGCCTAAATAAGTGACCCATAAAAATGAAAAAGTTAAAAACAAAGTTCTAATAAAAATGTCTAAATTGATATTAAATAATTTTAAAAGCTTTGATTTAATAACGATTTTTTCAAATCTAGGTATTAATTTAAATTTTTTAATTATAAATTGATAAGTAAAAAAACTAAAAATAATTACTGTAATGAAACTAGCAAATAAAGTTCCAAGAGCAACACCAAATACATCTAAGTTGTAAGATAAAACTAAAAAAGAACTAAAAACTATATTCAAAATAGATAAAGTTACGATAATGAAGCTTGATATTTTAGTTTTTTGTATTCCAAGATAAAATCCAACTAAAATATAGATTACTAACTCCGCTGGAACTGAAAAAATCCTTACATTTAAATAAGTGTTAATTAATTTTTGGGTTTCTAAAGATGTATTAAAAAAATATTGAATAGAGTTACTAATTAAGGGTTTTAAAATTATAATAGCTAGAGCTATCACCATAGCAATTACAAAATTTCTAAATAATGTTCTTACAATCTCTCTATAATCACCTCTACCGTGGGCTTGAGAAACGATTCCTACGGTACCCATTCTTAAAAAACCAAAACTCCATATCACCATAGTCATCACTGACGTAGCGATGCTCGTTGCAGCTAGATATTTTGTTTCTCCAAGATTCCCCATTAATCCGGTATCCACAATCCCAACTAAAGGAATTGCTAAGTTTGAAAAAAACACTGGAATGGACAATAAGATGATTTGTTTTTTTGAAAATTTTGTTGAATATTTTGCTAATTTCATTTTTCTGCTTTAAAATATCTAATTATGCTTATATACACCTCTTAGGACAATGTTAGAGCAATTATTTATTACCTTTCAAATTCTGATAATTGATGTAGTGATGGCCGCAGATAATGCCATCATAATAGGTCTTATTGCAGCAAACTTTGCACCTGATAATAGAAAAAAAATTATAGCATTGGGTGTAGCAGGAGCTTTTATTTTTAGAATATTTTTTGCTACCGGCGCAAATTATATATTTGAATTTCCTTGGGTGAAAATATTAGGTGGTTTACTTTTAATATGGGTTATTAACAATTTAAGACAAGATTTTTTCGGTCTGAATAAAGTAAGATCTCCGCAATTAAAATCGAAAGAACCGAAAAGTTTTGCTACGGGTGTATATCAGGTTTTGATAGCTGACTTAACTTTAAGTTTTGATAATGTACTAGCAGTTGTGGCCGCTTCTAAAGGTAACTTTCATATAATGGTTATTGGTCTTTTATTGTCAGTATTTCTAATTGCCACTCTTGCGAGTTATTTTGCAGACTTTATTAGGAGACATAAATGGCTTGGTTATTTAGGTTTAATCGTGATTTTGATTATCGCATTGCAATTAATAATCGGTGGTCTTGTAAATTACGAGGTTCTTTCAATTAACGAGAAGTTTAAATTCTTATTCGCTATATGATAGATTTTTGCGTTCTAGGGTCAGGGGTTGCTGGCTCTACAATTGCAAATCTTTTATCTAAAAAATACTCAGTTCATGTCTTCGATAAAGCAAGAGGTCCAGGGGGCAGATCTTCAAATAAAAGATTTAAAAAAAATTTGAGCTTTGATCATGGCGTTCAATACATATCTCCTAAATCAAAACCATTTATTAAATATATTCGTAAGCTTTATAAGAATAAAATATTAAAAAGTTGGGATAATAATCATTTAGATTTTACGTTTGAGAAAAAACCTTTTTCAAAAAAATATATAGGTAGAAAAGCTAATAATGATTTAGTAAAATTTAATTTAAAAAATATTAAACAGTCATTTGCTGCACCAATCGAAAAAATTAATTTTAAAAAATATTTTTGGGAAATTACTTTAAAAGATAAATCAAAACATCAGTTTAAATCATTAATAATTACTTGCCCTTTTCCTCAATTAAAAAAATTAGCAAGGAATTACATAGGTAAAAATATCCTAAAACTGAAAATCCAAATGCAACCAAATATTACGGTAATGCTAGCTTTAAGAAACCAAAAAACTCTTCCTATTAGTTCAATAAAATTTAACGATGATATTTTAGCTTGGGCTGCTAATGAAAATAGTAAAAAAAGATTTTCGTCCAATACAAATTTATGGACACTTCAGGCTACACTTAAATGGTCAAAAAAAACTATTAACAAATATAAAACTGATAAATCAATTATGAATCAGTTGATTACACGCTTTATTAAATTAACAGGAATTAAAAAAGATAAAATAATTTTTAAAAAAATTCATGGTTGGAAATATTCATATAATTATAAGAAAACTCCTTACTTAAGTATTTGGAGTAAAAAAATTAATTTAGGTATTTGTGGTGACTGGTTTAGTGGACCAAAAGTTGAAAATGCTTGGCTAAGCGCAAATGATCTTGCGAAAAAAATAAAATAATTAGAAAATACCTTTACTAATCTTTGCTTTATCTTTTATTGAACTTTTAACCTCCACGTTTAAACCAATTAAATCTTTAGCTTTTAATTTTGGAAGATTTTGTACACATTTTAAAAATCGATCTGACTCTTTTTTAGAAATCATTCCATCAGTTAAAGTTCTGAATTTACTAATATATTCTTTTCTTGTGAAAGGTCTTTTGCCTGCTGGGTGCGCATCAGCAACATTTATTTCCTCTGAAATTATTGATCCATCTTTCATTGTGATTATCACTTTTCCACCAAAACATTTATTATCAGGATTTGGATCATGATACTTTTCTGTCCATCTTGTATCTTCTCTTGTTGAAATTTTTTGCCAAAGTTCAACTGTGGTTTTTCTTTTTGCCCTTTGAGGTGTATAGGATTTCACATGGTGCCATACTCCATCTTCTAGTGCCACCGCAAAGATGTACATTATAGAGTGATCTAAAGTTTCCCTGCTCGCTTTTGGATCCATTTTTTGAGGATCGTTTGCTCCTGTACCAATTACGTAATGAGTATGATGACTTGTTTCAATTACAATATTATCAATGTCACTAACATTTGAAATCTTTTTATGTAAGCTTCTCGCAAGATCAATTAAAGCTTGGGACTGATATTCTGCAGAATGTTCTTTTGTATACGTTTCAAGAATTGCCCTTTTAGGCTCGTTAATATTTGGTAATGGTACTGTATATTCTTTATCTGGTCCTGATAAAACATAGGCAATTACACTATCTTCTCCCTCATAAATTGGAGATGGAGCACCCTCACCTCTCATGCATCTATCAACAGCTTCTACTGCAAGCTTACCGGCATGCGCAGGTGCAAAGGCTTTCCAACTAGAGATCTCTCCTTTTCTAGATTGTCTTGTTGAGACAGTGATATGTAATGCTTGCTGAACAGATTGGTAAATTAGATCTGTTTTTAAATTTAATAAACTTCCCAAACCAGCAGCAACGCTTGGTCCCAGGTGAGCTATATGATCAATTTTATGTTCATGTAAGCAAATTCCCTTTACTAAATTAACTTGCACTTCGTAACCTGTAAGTATTCCCTTAATCAAATCTTTACCATTACATCCTTTTTGTTGAGCAACTGCTAGGATTGCAGGAATATTGTCACCTGGGTGACTATAGTCTGCTGCTAAAAAAGTGTCGTGATAATCTAGTTCTCTCACAGCTGTTCCGTTGGCCCATGCAGCCCATTCACAATCTACTTTAATTTTTGGATTTAGACCAAAGACAGTAGCTCCTGATTTTCTAGAGTGAGCTAAAGCCATTGCTCTCGCTGAAACAACAGGTCTTCTATTAAATGAAGCGATAGCAACTGAAGCATTATCAATTATTCTATTGATAACCATATCAACTACATCTTTATCTATTTTTGCTTTATCTGATGCGATCTCTGCGATTTTCCAGGCTAATTGATCTTCTTTTTTTAAATTTGATTTTGATGGATGAACTTTTACTTTTATATCTCTCATTTAATTGGCAAGCATGTTTCTTAAAACATATTGCAAAATTCCTCCATTTTTGTAGTACTCCACTTCATTAGCAGTATCTATTCTACAAAGCATTTGAATTTTTTTACTAGTGCCATCTTGATATTTAATCTCACAAGTTACCTCTTGCCTTGGTTTAACGCCTTTATTAATGTCTACAACGGAAACTAATTCTGCTCCTGTTATATTTAATTTTTTACGATCAAAACCTTCTTTGAATTGTAGAGGTAAAACTCCCATTCCTATTAAATTTGATCTATGAATTCTCTCAAAACTTTCTGCTAATACAGCTTTAATTCCTAAAAGTTTAGTTCCTTTTGCTGCCCAATCCCTTGATGAACCTGTTCCGTATTCTTTTCCAGCTATTACAACTAAATCATTGTTTCTTTTTTTGTATTCCATTGCAGCTTCGTAAACGCTCATTACTTTTCCATCTGGCTGTAATGTTGTAAATCCACCTTCAGTACCAGGAGCCATTTCATTTCTAATTTTTATATTTCCAAAAGTTCCTCTCATCATTACTTCATGATTTCCCCTTCTCGCACCATATGAATTAAAATCTTTTTGTTGAATTTGGTGCTTCATAAAATAATCACCCGTTGGACTTTCTTTTTTAATACTCCCTGCTGGTGAAATATGATCCGTTGTTACTGAGTCAGCTAACAATAAAAGAATTCTAGCATCATTGATTGGTTTAAAACCTTCAGGTTTGTCAGGTAAATCATCAAAAAATGGAGGTCTTTTTACATATGTAGAATTTGCTTCCCAGTTATAAATATCACTATCTGTTGTGTTAATGGCTTGCCATTCTTTAGGTCCTTCTGAAACATTTGAATATCTTTGTTTGAACATATCTGCATTCAAAGAGCTTAGCATCAAATTTTCAATTTCTTTATTACTTGGCCAAATATCTTTTAAGAAAACATCTTTTCCATCTTTATCTTTTCCAAGAGCAGACTTATACATATCAAAATTCATGTTACCTGCTAAAGCATAAGCAACAACAAGCGGAGGTGAAGCTAAGTAATTAGCTTTTACATCTGGATTAATTCTTCCTTCAAAGTTTCTATTTCCAGATAAAACTGAAACAGCGTAAAGATCATTTTTATTTATCGCATCCGATATATTTTGATTTAAAGGTCCAGAGTTACCAATACAAGTAGTGCAACCATAACCCACTAAATTAAAACCAAGTTCATCTAAATATTTATTTAAACCAGCTTTTTCTAAATAATCAGTAACAACTTGCGAACCAGGTGCTAAAGAAGTTTTTACCCAAGGTTTAACTTTTAATCCTTTTTCATGAGCTTTCTTCGCTAAAAGACCTGCACCAATCATTACGCTTGGGTTAGAAGTATTTGTACAAGATGTTATCGCGGCAATTACAATATCACCATCTTTTATATTAAAGTCAGTGCCTTCAACTTTAGCTTCGATAGCCTTATCTCTTTTTGCATTTTCTTTATAAACTTTTGCAAAAGCAGTTGAGGCCTCGGTAAGCAAAACTTTATCCTGTGGTCGTTTAGGTCCAGAAATGCTTGTTACTACACTGTTAACATCTAAAGAAAGAGTATCTGTAAATACAACATCATTGCTTGCCCAAAGCCCTTGCTCTTTAGAGTATTTCTCCACCAAGTCAATTGTCGCTTTATCTCTCCCAGATAATTTTAAATATTTAAGAGTTTCGTCATCTACTGGGAAAAAACCACATGTAGCTCCATATTCAGGAGCCATGTTTGCAATTGTTGCCCTATCAGCTAGAGTTAAATTTTTTAAACCTTCACCATAAAATTCTACAAATTTTCCAACCACACCTTTTTTTCTAAGCATTTCAACAATGACTAAAACTAAGTCTGTTGCAGTTGTTCCTTCTTTTAATTTTCCTTTAAGTTCAACTCCAACAACTTCTGGAATTAACATTGAAATAGGCTGGCCTAACATTGCAGCCTCTGCTTCTATTCCACCAACACCCCAACCTAAAACAGATAAACCATTGACCATAGTAGTATGGCTATCAGTTCCAACTAAAGTATCCGGATAAGCATATAAATTATTTCCACTTTTTGATGACCAAACAACTTTAGATAAGTATTCTAGATTTACTTGGTGGCAAATCCCTGTGCCAGGAGGCACAACTCTAAAATTATCAAATGCCTTTTGTCCCCACTTTAAAAAAGAGTATCGTTCGCCGTTTCTTGAAAATTCTCTCTCAACATTTTGATTAAAAGATTTTCCTGAGGCATATTCATCAACCATTACAGAGTGATCTATAACTAAATCAACAGTAGATAATGGATTAATCTTCTCTGGATTTTTATTTTTATCTTTTACAGCATCTCTCATTGCTGCAAGGTCTGCTATTGCAGGGATTCCGGTATAATCTTGTAATAAAGTTCGCGCAGGTCTGTAAGCTATTTCTGTATTTGATTTTTTATTTTTAAGCCAATCTTTTAATGCCAATATTTGTTTTTTATCTACAGTTACATTATCCTCATATCTTAGAAGATTTTCTAATAACACTTTTAGGGATTTAGGAAGTTTTGATATTCCTTCTAGTCCATTTTTTTCTGCTGACTTTAAGTTGAAATATTTAAAATCTTTTCCTGATGAACTGAGAGTTTCGAGTGATTGAAAAGAATTTTTGCTATTAAATTTCATGGGCTATACATAGAACAAAATCACACAAACGATAAGTAAAAAAGACATTGTATAATTAAAATTCTTAATAAATTTATCACTTGTGGCGAATTTTCTCATGTATTTTCCCATTAAACACCAAGCTGTTTGGCTTCCAACAGCCATTAAAAACCATACAAATGTTAAAACAATCGAGTCTCTTAAATAATTATTTTGCGTATCAATAAATAATGAAATTGAAGTTAAACCAACGATAATGCTTTTAGGATTAACGAATTGAAACCAAAAAGTATTTAAAAAAGTTACTGGTTTTGGATCAATCTTTTTATCATTTGTTTGTCCTGCGAAAGATAATTTGTATGCCATATACAATAAGTAAATTGACCCCAATAATTTAATTGTAGATTGAATAAATGCATACTTTTGAAAAATAGCTGCAGATGTTAATTGCAAAAATATAATTAATAGTGTCCATCCAATAATAACTCCGAGCATTGTAGGAATTGCTTTCCTAAAGCCAAAATTAAAAGCTGTATAGGATGTCATAATATTATTAGGGCCAGGAGAAAACGCGGTCGCGATACCGAATAAAATTAATGGTAAAAGTTGCATTTGAATTTAATGTGGTGCTCTAAATCTACTATGGCAGGCTGTGCAGTTACTCCACATTAATTCTTTCTGAACTGCTCTAAGGTCCTCTGCAGTTTCAATTGCTTTAGCAAGTTTAATCATATCATCTGACGCTTTTTGCATTAAAGCATTGAATTCATCTTTATTTTCCCAAATACTTGGCAGTGCTTCTGTCTTGAACCCCTCTTTAGTGTTTTCAGGAAAATAGTCTAATAATTTTTTATAATTATCTGAAATTTTTTTCATTAAAGGTTTAGCCTCTTCAATTCTTTTAGATTTCAATAATATAGATATCTTTTTAGCGTTTTGATAGTTTTCACTAAACATTGCTTTTCTACCTTTTATGATTTCTTCTACAGTCATAGCGTTAGCATAAAAGGGAAAGCTTATGAAAAAAATAAAAATAATTATTTGTAATATTTTTATTTTTTGTTTCATAAGATTATATTGTCATGAATACTGAAGATTTCCCATCTTTAAGTTGATAAATAACGTAGGGTTCATCTTTATCACCTGGCATACCTGGTGTACCAATCGGCATTCCGGGCAAAGCTATACCATCAATATCGGGTTGCTCTTTTAATAATTTTTCAACCGCCTCAAAAGGGACATGTCCTTCAATAAAGTATTTACCCACAATAGTAGTATGGCAAGACTGCATTTCGACTGGGATGTTATATTTTTGTTTTATTGTATGAAGGCTTCTCATATCTGTTTGTTTAACTTTAAATTTTTTTTCCTCTAAAAATAAAACATATCCATAGCAACATCCGCACGAAGGAGTTTTAAAAACTTCGACAACTTGTTTGGTGTTAATATTGGCTAGAGCATCTTTTTTATCTGTGACAAAATTAAAGATATAAAAAACAGAGAATAATAATACTGTAAAAAAAGTTAGTTTGAATATTTTTCTCTTATACGACATAGTTAATTGTAATTGATAATGAAAATTTTTAACAGCAATAGTGAATACGGCCTATTGGCCAAATTGTTCCACTGGGTCACATTTATTGTCTTAATAGCCCAAGTTCCTTTTGGATTTTATTTAGTAGGACTTGAATTTTCTGATGAAAGAATTGAGCTTGAAAATATACATATCCTAATCGGTATAGCTATTTTCTATATAACTTTGTTTAGACTTATTTGGAAATTTTTTAATACAAGTCCAACTGAAACAAAAAGTTTTTTCAAAGGGCAAGTCTTTATTGGAAAGGCTAACCACTTTTTACTTTATTTAAGTATTTTTACTATAACTATTTCTGGTATTCTTAAGAAACTTTATATGGGAGAAACACTTAATTTTATATTTTTTAAATATGGATTTAAAAAAGATAATTTTGTTTTAGCTGATACTTATTATGAGGTTCATATTTATGCTAATTACTTATTATTAGCACTTGTAAGTCTGCATATACTTGCAGTAATTGTTCATCATTTTATTTTTAAAGATAAAATCTTAAAAAAAATTACTTAGTGGCAAGCTTCATTAAATTTCTTAAGTCTCCAATAATTATAAGGCCAGGGCGTAGCGAAACCAACAGCTAACATTATTGGCACAACCCACCAAGTTAAAATAGCTCCTCCTGTAAGGAAATAGTCGGTAGCATTCATTGCAATTTCCATACTCACCATAGAGATTAAACTCATTCCCACAGCTGTTTTAAAAGCTAACTTTAGAGAGAAATTTTGTTTTAATAAGATAATCGTTTCTAAAATGATACTCGTAATGATCCCATTGATTATCGCTAGAACCATAATTGCTAAAACAGGAAAAGGAATTTTTGTTAATTGAAAAAATAAAATAGTTCCAAAATCACCTATAGAACATCCAAGTAAACACCAAAACGTATTTTTTGCACTTCTAGACCAAGTGTGTTTACAGCTCCAATTAAATGTTTCAGAACTCATTATGCGATATCTAAACCATTATCAGTTTTCTGAGACGGGTGCACTAGGACAACTTTTCCGTCTTTTTCAATAGCTCCAAGCACCAATACTTCAGATACAACACCAGCTATATTTTTTGTAGGAAAGTTACAAACTCCTATTACTTGTTTGCCTACTAAACTTTCTGTATTGTAATAATGAGTAATTTGAGCTGAAGATTGTTTAATTCCAATCTCTTTACCAAAATCAACTTTTACTACTAAAGAGGGTTTCCTGGCTTTTTCATTTTTTTTTACTTCTATAATAGTACCAACTTTAATCTGCACTTTCTTAAAATCATCGTAAGTTATTTCCATAATTTCCTTTCTATAAATAAAAAAGGGGGCCTAAGCCCCCTTTTAAATTAGTTAAGCAATTGGTTTACAGTTCTTTGTATTTACCTTTGCTCCACTCATAAAATACATAACCTGGTAAGCTCACGTCACCTTTTCTGTCAAAGCTTAGTGAACCGATTACAGTATCAAACTTACCTTTTCTCATAACTTTAAGAACTTTAGCAGGATCGTTTGTTCCAGCTTGATTGGCAGCTTGTTCGAATACTTGTAACGCAGCGTATGAATAAAGAACATAACCTTCTGGCTCAATACCAGCAGCTTTAAATTCTTTTACAACACTTGCAGCAGCAGGGTTATTTCTTGGATCTGGAGAGAAAGTCATTAACGTACCTTCACCTGCATTTCCCGTAATGTCCCAATACTCAGCTGTAACTAATGCGTCACCGCTAATTAATTTAGTTTTCATACCTTGGTCTCTCATTTGTCTTACGATCAAACCACCTTCAGTATGGTAACCGCCAAGATATACTGCATCAATGTTATTTGACTTTAGTTTTGAAACTAAAGCAGAATAGTCTTTTTCACCTGCTGTATAAGCTTCGTACATAGCGTCTTTAAGACCAGCTTTCTTCATGTTTTTTCTAGTAGCGTCTGCTAAACCTTTTCCGTAAGCAGTTTTATCGTGAAGGATAGCTACTTTTTTACCTTTGTAGTTTTCAGCTAAGAATTTACCAGCAACTTCACCTTGCTGATCATCTCGACCACAAACTCTAAAAGTATATTTACCACCTTTATCCGTTAACGCTGGATTTGTTGAAGCTGGTGAAACTTGAATAATTCCTTCTTCGTTGTAAACCGCAGAAGCTGGAATTGAAGAACCAGAGCAGAAGTGACCTGCTACATAAGCTACACCTTGACCAGCAAATTTATTGGCTACAGCAACAGCTTGTTTAGGATCGCAAGCATCGTCTCCGATTTCTAATTTAACTTTCTCACCATTAATTCCACCTTTTTTATTAACGTGCTTTAACCACATTTCAGCACCAGCTTTTAGCTGAGCACCAAATGAAGCATACTGACCTGACATAGGTCCAGCAGAAGCAACAACAACGTCAGCTTTAGCTGATACTGTTGCAAGCATTAATGTTCCTGCAATTAATGAAAGAAGTTTATTGAACGTTCTTAACATATTATTTCCCTTTGTTGTTAATTAATTAATTATTGATATTGAACACCTTAATTACAATCTTGTAAATATGAAAAAAGGTTAATTTTTTGCCCCACCTTCAAGATAAGCGGCTTGTATATCTTTATTTTTGAGCAACTCTTGACCTGAACCCTTAATGGTCACTTTGCCATTGACTAAAACATATGCTCTGTCTGCAAGCTCCAAAGCTTTTTTGGCATTTTGTTCAACTAAAAAAATAGTAACATTTTTTTCTTTATTAATATTTTTTATTGAAACAAAAATTTGATTAACTAATTTAGGTGCTATTCCTAGTGAAGGTTCGTCTAATAAAAGCACTTTGGGTTTACTCATTAAAGCTCTTCCAATGGCTAGCATTTGTTGTTCTCCTCCTGAAAGTGTTCCGCCCCTCTGAGTTTTTCTATCACTTAATACAGGAAATAAATCATAAACTTCCTTTATATCATTTATAAAATACTTCCCTTTTTCATTTGCATGAGCGCCCAATCTTAAATTTTCTTCCACAGTTAGTCTTGAAAAAATTCTTCTCCCTTCTGGTACTTGACAAATACCCATATCAACAATTTTGTGGGGTTGTTGGTTTTCAATATTTTCACCGTTGAAAACTATATTTCCTCTTTTAGCTTTATTCACTCCACTTATAGTCATAAGCAAAGTTGATTTACCTGCTCCGTTAGAGCCAATTAAAGAAACAATTTCACCGTCATTCACGTCAAGATCAACTCCTCTCAAAGCTTGTATCTTCCCGTAAAATGTTTCAACATTAGAAATTTTAAGCATTATTCATCAACTCCAAGATAAGCCTCAATAACTTCTTTACTATTTTTAGTTTGATCTGCTGTACCTTCAAATATTTTTTTACCATAGTTTAAAACAACAACATGATCTGAAATTCCCATTACTACACTCATGTCATGTTCAATTAACAAAATTCCTGTTTGTTTCTCTGTTTTAATAAACTTTAATAATTTATTTAATTCAGCAGACTCCTTAGGGTTTAATCCTGCAGCTGGTTCATCCAAGCACAATAACCTTGGTTCAATACACATTGCGCGAACTATTTCTAATTTTCTTTGATCGCCGTAAGGAAGGTCTCCTGCATTATCATCTGCTCTGTGAGTTAAACCAATTATATCTAACCAGTATCTTGCTTTATCAACTGCTAGCTGTTCTTTATCTCTATAGGACTTAAGATCAAGTAAACCAAATAAAGAATAACCCGAGGCAACCATTAATTCATTATGTTGAGCGACTAGCAAATTTTCAAGCACAGACATTGCTGGAAACAATCTAATATTTTGAAAAGTTCTAGCTACCTTTGCTACATAAGCTATTTTAAAGTCAGTATATTTTCTTAGTGAAATTTTGCTATCTTCCTTATGTAAAAACATTTGACCATTAGTAGGCTTATAAAATCCAGTTAAACAATTAAACACTGTTGTTTTTCCTGCTCCATTAGGTCCAATGATAGAGGTTATTTGATTATTTTTTGCATCGAAACTTAAATCATCAATTGCAGTTAAACCACCAAACTTCATTGTTAAATTTTCTACTGATAATAAGTTGCTCATTTCTTGTCTCCGTGCATAAGAATAGTTGGTTTTCTATTCGCTAAAATTCCTTTAGGTTTGAACACCATAATTAAAACCATAGCTCCACCAAAAGCGATCATCCTGTATTGCTCTAAATCTCTGAACATTTCTGTAATTCCTATTAAGAAAATTGATGCAAGAACTACTCCGGTTTGTGAACCCATGCCACCTAATACAACAATAGCAACAATGATTGCGGACTCAATGAATGTAAAACTTTCTGGACTTATAAATGCTTGTCGTGTCGCAAAAAATGAACCAGCGAAACCACCAAACATAGCACCGATTGCGAAAGCAGTAAGTTTTGTATTTGTAGGATTTACACCTAAAGATTTGCAAGCGATCTCGTCTTCCCTTAAAGCCTCCCAGGCTCTACCAACAGGAAGTTTTCTTATCTTCAGCGTAAAGTAATTTGTAATTAAGGCTAATACTAAAATTAAATAGTATAGAAATATTATTCGATGCATTGTTGAATATTCAAGATTAAAAAACAAATGAAAACTTGTTTCCCCTTCATCCGGAGATCTTTTAAAAGGCAATCCAAAAAAAGAAGGTCTTGGTATTCCTGTAATTCCATCAGGACCATTAGTTACTTCATACCAATTAATTAAAATTATTCTTATAATTTCTCCAAATCCTAAAGTAACAATTGCAAGATAATCTCCTCTTAATCTTAAAACAGGAAAGCCAAGTAAAATTCCAAAAAAACCCGCAAACACTCCTGCTAAAGGCAAACAAATCCAAAAAGACCAACCAAAAGTAGTTGCGATTAATGCATATGAATATGCACCAACTGCATAAAAGGCTACATAACCTAAATCGAGAAGACCTGCTAAACCAACTACGATATTTAAACCCCAGCCAAGCATAATGTAGGTTAAAATCATTATGGCAACATCCATAAAGTATCTGTCGGTAAAAGGTAGAAACGGAAACACAACAGCAAATAAGATTGCGGTAATAGCAAAGTGTTTTGCTTTATCTTCAGTTATCGCTGAAAACTTAGATGTGAAATTTGAAAAAAAAGTAATTTCAGTTTTTCTAGCAGAATTTAAATTAATTAAAAATCGTCCTAAAACACAAAGTCCAACTAATAAAAAAACTATTCCCCATTGAGGAGTGATAAATAAACCTTCTCCTTTAGATGCAGTTCTAAGACCAACTATCGGGCCGAATAAAGCTAAAGCAATTAGGCCTGTAAATAAACTATCTTTAAATGACTGAATGATATCTTTCTTTTCCATTAAACTTTCTCGATGTCAGGTTTTCCAAGAAATCCAGTTGGAAAGAAAATTAAAACTACAATTAATACACTAAAAGCTGCAACATCTTTATATTCAAGTGAAACATATCCAGCCCAGAAAGTTTCTATAAGTCCGATTAACAAGCCGCCTAACATTGCTCCGGGCAATGATCCAATTCCTCCTAACACTGCTGCAGTAAATGCTTTTATTCCTGCTAAGAACCCAATGTAAAAATCAATTACACCGTAATAAAGAACAAACATCATTCCAGCTACTGATGCTAATGAGGAACCAATTATAAATGTAATTGAAATTGTTCTATCTACATTTATTCCTAACAATGCAGTCATTGTTCTGTCTTGCTCACAGGCTCTTTGAGCTCTACCTAAATCTGTTTTTGTAATAAGATAAGTAAAAATACCCATTAAAATTATTGTTAAGATAACGATGAAAATTTGAAGATAGCTTACTGTAACAATAAACTCAGAATTTTTAAAAAATTCTAAACCACCACTTATCAAAGGCTGCATAGGCTTTACTCTAGCTCCTTGAGCTACTTGAACATAATTTTGTAAAACAATTGACATACCTAATGCAGAAATAAGTGGAGCTAATCTGAAAGATCCTCTTAATGGTTTGTAAGCTAATTTTTCAACTGTCCATCCATAGCAAGCCGTGAAAAGCATAGCTATTAATAAAACTAAAAGTAAAATTATCGGCAATGCTACTCCCGTTAAACCAAAGATAATAAATGAAATTAAAGCAACAAAAGCTCCGATCATAAAGATATCACCGTGAGCAAAATTAATCATTCCAATAATTCCATAAACCATGGTGTAACCAATTGCGATAAGTCCATAGATCGAGCCTAAAGTAATCCCGTTAACTAATTGTTGTATAAAATATTCCATGATTTACTTACTTACTCTTTTGTTTACATTTTCAAGAGCTTTGGTGAACTTAGTAAAGAATTTTCCCTTTTTCAATTCATTAAGAACCTGCATATTTAGGCCTTTTGCGGTTTGTGAGTCCGCTACGAGTTTTTTAAAGCCTTGAGATGATTTGTTTAAGGCATCCTGACTTAAAGCTAAAAATAATTCAGCTACATAAGTGTCAGCTAGTTTTTTATTAATTCCTTTTTTACTTAACCACTTCGAACTTGTATTTAGCATCTCATAGTAGGTTGCCATTAAAGAAGCAGTTGACCAAAACTTATAGCTTAATTTTTCACTTCTTACTTCTAGAACCTGTCCTAAATGTTTAAATATTTTCTTAGCAAATTTACTTGGAGGACAAACAATAACTGGCCCTTTTTTAATTTCAATTGGAGGTAAAGGTATGGCTCTTGCGATATTCTTATTCTTTGTAAGTTTTTTAAGTTTATCCAAATTAATTGTCGAAATAAGACTTATTATTTTTTTATTTTTTGAAAATTTTAATTTAGGTAATATTTTATTACCAACGTTAGGTGTAACACCCAAAAATATTACTGAGGATTTATCTATTATTTCTTGATTATTGTTTAATATTTTTATTTTTCCATAACTTTTAGATAGTTTTTTAGCTATGTTTCTATTTCTTGAAGATATATAAATTCTCTTAATTTTTAGCTTTGATTTAAAAATACCAAAGATAATTGATGATGAAATTTTACCAGTTCCTATAAATCCTAAAATCATGAATGATGCAGAATAACCAAGCTATTCCTTTTAATAAAGAAAATTTTAAACAGATATTTTCATTACCGTTTATATCTGTCATCATAATATCAATACCAAGTGCCATAATAGCTGAATATTTTAATATTCCTTTAGCCTGGTTCTTGGGACCAATGCTAATAACTTCTTTAGCTTCATTAATGGGTCTTAAAACTAAAATGCCAAGGTTGGTATTATCTGCTATATTAATAATTCTTGGTCTTTATATTGGTAATTACATAGACAAAGATTTATTTAGCCAAATGCAAGATTGGATCTGGACTTCTTTTATCATGCTAATTTATATAATTTTGAGTGTCCTAATCGTTTCAAAATATCTAGAAAAGTTTTCAAAATATGAAAAGAAAACCTCTATTTTTTCAGCTGCACCAGGTGCATTAGGTCCGTTGATGATATTAGCTGAAGATGCAAAAACTGACTTGAGCCAAGTAGCTACATCTCATCTAATAAGATTAATTATAATAATTACTGTTTTTCCTTTTATCGTGAATAGTTTTTATGATGTAGATAGCATAAATATTTCTGAAGAGATAATTACTAATCAAAATTTATATCATTTAATGATTTTAATTACTTCGTCAGTAATTTTAATTTTTTTATTTGAAAAGATTAAAGTTCCTGCTGCTCTGTTGACAGGGACTTTAGTGGCAAGTGGTTTATTACAAATTACAGAATTTGCAAGTTATCAAATATCTCCTGACATTATTGATTATTGTTTATTAATTTTAGGTTCTTCGGTGGGATGTAGATTTGCTGACAAAACTTTTGGTGAAATAGGAAGAAATGCTTTGCATAGTTTTGTAGCGACTTTCTTATTAGTAATATTAGGGGTTGCTGCAGCAGTAGTTGCAGGGTTAGTAATTGATAAAAACTTTTTTACTTTATTGCTTTCATATTGTCCTGGTGGAATTTATGAAGTTGCAGTTATAGCCATTTTCTTTGATCTAGATCCTGAGTTTGTATCATTTCATCATATTATAAGATTACTTATGATTTTATTTACAGTTCCGGTAATATTGAAATTAATTTCCAAAAAAGCCTAAATTAAACTCATCTTTTTTTGACTCATATTATTGAATTCAGTACAAATTTGTATGGCTAATCTAATTGATTTCCTTGGCAGACTTTTAATCTCCGCTTTATTTTTAATTTCAGCGTATGATAAAATCTTTAGTATAGATGGTACAATGAGCTGGATGGAAGGATTTGGGGTTCCAGGATTTTTATTATATCCAACTATAGCTTTTGAAATAATTTTACCTTTATTTGTGATAATTGGATATCAAGCAAGAATATCTGCTGGTCTTCTTGCAATTTTCTGTATAGCTACTGCATTTTTATTTCACTTCGATTTTGTCGATCAAATGCAAACTATCGCATTTCTTAAAAACTTAGGATTAGCTGGTGGATTTTTATTTATCGTAGCAAATGGAACAAAAGATTGGTCTATAGATAGAGAAAAGAAATATGTTAGATTATAATTTTTTTTTAAAAAAGCTTTTATAAATTTGCCACCCTAAAATAAAAATTATTGTTAACATTATTACTATTGTCAAAGGCCTATCCCACATAAATGACCAAGATCCATCACTTATTAGTAAAGACCTTCTTAGATTTTCTTCCATTAAACCTCCTAACACAAAAGCAAGTATTAGTGGTGGCATAGGAAAATCATATAAACGAAGGATTGTTGCCACTACCGCAATACCAATCATCATGTAAATATCAAAGTTGTTGAAAGACATTAAATAGACCCCGGTTAAAGAGAAAAATAAAATTAATGGTATTAAGAAAGTTCTAGGAGTTGCTAAAACTCTAGCAATGTATGGAATTAGAGGAAGGTTAAGTATTAAAAGAACAACCATTCCAATGTACATTGACATTATTACAGACCAGAAAATCTCAGGATTTGTTTGATATAATCTTGGACCAGGCTGAATACCAAATCCTAACAAAGCTCCAAGCATTACAGCGGTAGTACCACTACCTGGTATACCTAAAGTAAGTAAAGGCACAAATGATCCAGAGCATGCCGCGTTATTTGCAGTTTCTGGAGCGGCTATACCATTGACACTCCCTTTACCAAATTTTTGTTTTTCCTCATCGTTAACAAAGTTTCTTTCCATCCCGTAGGCTAAAAAGGAAGCAATAGTTGCGCCGGCTCCAGGCAAAACTCCAATTATAAATCCTAAAAGTGATGATCTAGGAATTGTAGTTACCATTTTTTTTGTTTCATCTTTATCTAGTTTTATAGATCCTAATTGAGATAACGATATTTGTTTTGCTGCTTTTGTTGGGTCGTTTGCTTTAAAAATAATTGTTAAAGCTTCACTCATTGCAAAAGTAGCCATAACAACTAAAACAAAACTTATTCCATCTGATAAGTTCATGTTATCAAAAGTAAATCTAGGTATGTCAGAAAGAGTGTCCTGACCAACACTAGCTAACATTAATCCTAAGACAACCATCATCATTGCTTTTAAAAAATTGCCTTTTGATGAAAATGCAGCAACAGCTGTTAAACCTAGAATCATCAAACCAAAATAATCTGGTGATCTAAAAGATAGACTAACTAAGGATAAACTTGGTGCAGCTATTAATAAAAAAATTGCAGATATTGTTCCACCTGCAAAAGAGCTGTAAGCCGCAATAGCTAAAGCTTTTCCTGCTTTACCTTGTTGTGCCATGGGATAACCATCAAAAGATGTGGCTACAGTTCCTGGAACACCAGGTGCATTAATTAAAATTGAAGAAGTTGATCCACCAAAAACTGCTCCATAATATACACCAGCCATTAAAATTAATCCTGTCGATGGATCAAAACCATAAGTAATTGGTATCATTAAAGCAATTGCAGTCATTGGTCCAAGCCCTGGCAGCATTCCAATGATTGTTCCAGCGAAACAACCAATCATGACCATCATTAAATTTTTAAATGATAAAGCTGTTTCTAATCCTATGAGTATTCCCTCAATCATCCCATTATTCCTATATATTTTAAGAAAGGATCACGTAGATAAATATTTAACAATCCGTGAAGAAGGTACATAAATATTGCAACGAAAGGGAAAGATAAAATAAATATCCATATCCATTTTCGCTCACCTAAAATTATGTAAGAGGCAACTAAAAAAATTGAAGTTGAAAGAAAATATCCAGCTCTAAGAATAGTTAAGCCATATAAAATCATTAAAATAACAAGCCCTATTGTTTTTCTATAATCTAAAACTTTTAAATCAACGTTAGTTGGATTTGCCTCTGGTAAAATAATATAGAGTGAAGAAAAAACTAATCCAACGAAACCTAAATAAATTGGAAATGTCTTAGCATTAAACGGTGCATTTTCATCAAAAGCAAAGACTTGTATTTGATAAGCTGTATATAAATAATAACCTGAAAAAACGAAGAAAAGCAGTGAAATTAACTTAGAAGGACTAATTTTCACTGCTTTTTCTCCAAGTCAACTAACTAGATAACGCCTAGTTTTTTCATTAACTTTGTCATCTCTTTTGTTTGACCTTTTAAGAAACTGTCAAACTTACGTCCTGGGTTATAAATATTTACCCAAGCGTTTCTTTTTCTTACTGCTTCCCATTCAGGAGTTTTTTGAACATCGCCTAACATTTTTTCGATCTTCTTCACATCTGAACTTGGCATGCTCTTAGGAGCAAAGAAACCTCTCCAGTTAACAAACTGAACATCGTATCCTTGTTCTTTTAGAGTTGGAACTTCTGGAGCATCACCTACTCTTTTAGGAGCTGTAATACCAATAATTCTTACTTGGTCTCTAGCACCCATTACTTCTCCCAAACCAGTTGAAAGAATTTGAGTTTCTCCTGATAGAAGTCCAGCTAAAGCTTTACCGCCAGCATCGTAAGGTACGTAAACTACGTCGTTAGGATTTGCGCCAGCTTCTTGAAATGCAAGTGCACCAATTAAATGGTCCATGCTTCCTCTTACAGAACCGCCAGCCATTTTAACTGACTTAGGGTTTTTTTTGTAAGCATCCACTACATCTTTAAAGTTTTTGTATGGTGAGTTTTTTGCAACTGCGATTGCACCATAGTCACCGATTACTCCAGCGATTGGCTTAACATCTTTATAAGATAATACGCCAGATCCTTTAACATAACCTTTGTGTCTAGTGATTGATCTTAACACTAAAGGTGTTGATTGAACTAGTACAGTTCCTTCAGGCTTCGAATTGATAATGTAAGATAGAGCTTTTCCTCCACCACCACCTGACATATTTTCATAAGAAGCACTTTTTAGAAAACCAGCTTTAGTTAAAGCTTCACCAGTTCCTCTAGCAGTTCCATCCCAACCACCACCAGCACCACCACCGATAATGAAGTGTAACTTATCGACTGCGAAACTAGTTGATGAGATTGAAGTTAAAAGAACAGTTGCGAAAACTAAGCTAATTAATTTTTTCAAATTATTAAACATATTATTTCCCTCCGTTAATTAATTAATAGCGCGTATTAAAAATGAATAGAGCGTTAGAGTCAATAACTGAAACTTAAAATAATTCTAAATTAATTGAAAAAGGTTCCTCTAATTCTTAATAATTCTCTTGATAACCCAGTATGCTCATTAAATGCTTTTCTTCCGTGTAACCAAAAATAATTATTAGAAAAGATTGTGGATCCAACAGGTAATGGAAATACAATTTTGTTTTTACTTTCTTCTAAAGCATCAGAAAGTTTTTGAAGAAATAAACCCTGCTCCATATTTTTTGGTTCCGGAAATTGATCAATATAAGAAATAGTAGGCTTGCCTTTTTTATCTTTTGAAAACACAGGATGTTCAACTTTATAGTCTACATTTTTACTTTTTGGTGATCCCCAGGTAAAATTTTGTTGCCCTACTGGGTTATTGCTCAATTCATCTAAATGTTCCCAGTCATCTAAGTGCAAAATTACACTTTCACCTCCACTTACATTTTGTTCTTCCATTTTGGTCATAATTAGCCAATCGGTTTTTTCTTTAACGTATGTTCCATCTGTATGAAGGTCTAAATTTGTATAAGCTTTTCTTAAATAAGAGTCGCTACTGTCCTGATGCTTAACATGAAATCTTGCATAATATTTATCAGTCATAGAGTCGAAATTTGGATTACCTACTAAATAAGCTAGTCCAGTTGAAAGTTTTACAAGAAAATTCTTATCGAATTTTTTGTTTTTTATTTCAGGTTCAACGATAACTGTTCCTGTATTACGATCATTAAGTATTTTTATTAAGGTCTGGCTTAATTTATTTTCAAAAACTTCATCTAAACTTTTAGCTAAACTAAATCTTGTGAATGGTTTGTATTCTAAAGATAAAATAGTGTGTTTTTTAAAGGGAAAGATTAATCTATCTAAATCTGCTTCTCTAAATTTGATTACACTAACTCTTTTAGATGCTTTGTGATCTTCAATTGTAAAACTCATTTTTTCTTAGTACTGACCTGCAATCCACAATAGAATAAAAACTGCAAATATCGGTTCCATAATTAATTTTAACATAATTAAACTTATATTGAATTAAAAAAACTTAAAAGCATAGCTGATAAAATTGTTGGGATTACCAAATTTTTCTTAGAAAACATAAAGACCGATATACAAATTATCAATACAACTACTCTTATAATTAAAGAACTATCTGCTAATACACCTGCAGGGAATACAATCATTCTTCCAAGTAAAGCTGCAAGTGTAGAATATGCAACACAGTTGAACCATTGAAAAGCTTTTGATTTAACACTTACTTTCTCAGATGTAATCGCGCCAAAAAACCTTGAAATAAAAGTAGCTAATGATGTGACTATGATTGCATAAATAATAATATTATTTGGATCCATCTTTACCTCCAAATAAAAAAGCTACGGTCCCAGCAATCAAACCTGCATATAGTATTGCCCACTCTGTTGAATATACATAAACGATCGGACCAAGTATTGTTCCGCCTATCACTGCAATAGAAATACTTATGTTTCTCATTGCGCCAATCATCATACAAAAAAAATAAACTGGATTTACAATTGCAAGACCAATCATCATATCTTTGTTTAAATAGTCAGCTAAAATATATCCTAAGATAGTCATTAAAACTGCAGTGGACCAAGTTCCAACTCCTATTCCAATCCAATAATCTATTCGGTATTTCTTATCTATTTTTCGATAACCATCTTTTGCAACTAGCCATGAAGAAACGGCAAGGAAGTGACTTGATAGATAATATTTCCATTTAGGTTGTGATTTATGTTTTAATAACGGAAACAGAGACACTGTCATTGGATAAAGTCTGAAGTTCACTAGCCAAACTGCTATAAATATATTTATTAATGAAGTTCCTATAAGTAATGATTCAGCCATGACTAACTGACCAGGTAAAGCATAAGTAAAAAAACTTGATGCTGTACTTTGTTGTAAATTAAAACCAGCATCTTTAAGTAAAGCGCCTAAAGCGATAAAGCATGCTGCTAAAGAAACGGTTGGACTTCTTACACCTAAATTTGATTTTAAACCTTTAACAAAGATTTTGTGGTTGATCATTAACCACCTAGGAATAATCTTCCTACGTCTGGATTTTTAAGTAGATCATTACCTTTTCCTGCTATTGCAGTTTGGCCAGACACTAGAACGTAACCAATATCTGCAAACTCTAAACCTTTTTTAGCATTTTGTTCTACTAAAATTATTGTTTTCTTTTCTGCTTTTTGAAGATCTTCTAAGATTTCAAATACCATACTGATATATTTAGGCTCCAAACCAATCGATGGTTCATCAACTAAAAGAACAGAAGGTTTCATAACCAATGCTCTTGAGATTTCTAATAATCTTCTCTCACCACCTGATAAAACTTTAGCTGGCTGGTTTCTTCTATTTCTTAACCTGTCGTATTTTTGAAATATTCTTTCTGCTTCTTCGTAAGCTTCATTTTGTTTATCTTTTATATATCCACCCATTAAAAGATTTTCTTCAACTGTCATATCAGGAAACACTGAGTTATCTTGCAAAATGTAAGCGACACCAACTTTGCTTAATTTTTCGGCTGGGGTTAATTTGGTAATTTCATTTCCTTCTAATTCAATTTTTCCATCAAATATATTTGTGAAACCGTAAATAGAGTGAAGTATCGTAGATTTACCTGCTCCGTTAGGTCCAATTAAACAAAGGGATTGGCCTTTGCTAACGGTTAAATCAAAGTTATGAAGAATTTCCATTTTTCCATATCCAGCATTTAAACCTCTAATAGTTAGATGAACATCGCTAGGAGACAACTTGTTGAGCTCTTCTAAACCAGGTGCTTTACCTAATACATCGTATTGGTTTGCCATTACTGTGCTCCTAAATAAGCATCAACTACTCGCTTATCATTTTTAATTTGATCAGGTGAACCTTCAGCTAACATTTTTCCATGTGCTAAACAGAAAATTCTTTGCGCTAAACTCATTATTACTTTCATATTGTGCTCGATAACCAATAAAGTTATTCCATAATCTTTGTTTATTTTTATCAACCTGTCTATAATTCCATTAATTAAAGTTGGATTAATTCCAGCTGTAGGCTCATCTAACAAAAGCATTTTAGGTTCATTCATTAGAGCCATTGCTAATTCTAATAATTTTTGTTGTCCAAAAGAAAGATCACCTGCTCTTAAGTTTCTTTTTTGGTAAAGACCCACAAAGTTTAAAAGGTTTTCTGCTTTCTCTGTGAGGTCATTAGGTATTTTTGCGAATATAAATCCAGAGTCACTAGCCTTATGACTGATTAACATGTTTTCAACGCAGTTTAGTTTTGTATAAATTTTTGTTTGCTGAAATGTTCTTAGTAAACCTAATTTGGCTACTGCAGGAACAGGCATTTCAGAAACTTCTGTATTATCAAAAACAATTGAACCTTGATCAATAGGATGTGTTCCTACAATCGAATTAAATAAAGTTGTTTTACCCGAGCCATTTGGTCCAATTAAACCAACAATAGATCCTTGTTCTACAGAAACTGAAATATCTACGTTCGCCTGAACACCGCCAAAAGATTTACTTACATTTTTAACTTGTAAAATACTCATTTTAATTCCACCTGTGCCTTTCGATCTTTTTCATCAATAACTTCACCAAATCTTTCAGGGTATTTTTCTCTTAACCAACCCATTAATCCTTCTGGGAAATAAATTACAATCACGACAATCAAAACTCCTAGTGCAACATATTGCCAACCTAAAATAAGAGTCCAAAGACCTTCTTTAAAGAAATGAAATAAAGTTGCGCCAATAACTGGTCCCCATAAAGTTCCTTTACCGCCAAGTATTGCCATTAGCACCATGAATACTCCCATCTCTCTTCCATCAAATGCAACGTCTGTGGAGTCTATGTATCCGATTAGCCCACCCATAATTCCACCGGCAAGACCACAGAAAAAAGCAGAGCACATCCAACCGGTAATTTTATACTTCATCGTTTGGATACCCATAGCTTCTGCTTTATCTTCATTATCTCTTATCGCATTTAAAATTAATTTAAATCTAGAACCGTAAATATATTTAACAAAAACAAATGTACCGATTAATAATGCGAAGCTTAAAAAGTAGAAAAACTTTCCTCTAGCTTCGGTATCAACTATTTCTGCAGGAAAAGGTGGTGTAGTAAAACCTTGGCCAGCTCCAATAATTTCAATTCCTCCAGCAATCTCACCTGCTGCAATTCCAAGTCCTAAAGTACAAATTGCAAAGTAATGTCCTCTCAAGCCTAAAATAGCATAACCTATAGCACCAGCGACAATAGCAGGTATAATTGCTGAAACTAATAATCCAACACCTATTCCTTGAAAATATTGTGCTGCAGTATGTACAAAAGTTTTTTCTCCTCCACTTTCTGTCCATTCTGCTAATGGAAAAAACATACCAACCTGAACTGAGGCAGTGAGGTACATTCCAAGACCATAGAAAAGAATATTTCCAAAAGTATTGTAACCCATTTCACCACCTTGCAAATTCCAAGTCATTGCTAGAACGATTAAGACACAAAGATATGTAAGCTGAACTTTAAAAGCAGAAAATAAATAAGGCGCGGCTAAACCTAAAATTATTAGACTGGAATATAATATTAAATCTTTTTGTTTTACTTTATTCATTTATTTTAAATATTCCCTTTTTTTTGAAAGTTTGAATCTTCTGTAAACTAATATGAAAACTAGAAGCATAAATACTGCGCCAATTCTAAATTCTGTTCCTAAAATATAATCTGCGAACTCTTCAAATAATCCTAATCCCATGCCTGAAAGTGCTACTGCTGGTAAATTTCCAAGACCTGCTACAATAACTATCATGAAAGATCTAACTGTATAAGGAAGTCCTACGTAAGGATGAAGTGTAAGAGTTATTGATATTAGAGCTCCTGCAATACCACATAACGCTGCATTTATACCAAACGTTGCGGCATAAACTTTTTCTGTATCTACACCAAGAATTTTTGCTGCCCTAGCATTTTGAGCTGTGGCTCTTATAGCTCGTCCAAGTTTAGATTTTTTCATATAAATAACTAAAGCGACTGCATATAAAACACTAATAAACGCCGAGAAAATTTTTGAATTTGGTAGGGTTACTGAATTATCAAATAACATTGTTGTTCCATATTCAGACTGTGCCACAACTACGTCAGCACCAAAAATAAAATTCATTAATTGTTGAAATACTATTGCAATACCGAAAGTTGCTAATATTGAAATAAATAAGTCTCGGTCTACGACTTTGTTAATCACTAATTTATATAAAAGCACTCCGACAAAATACATAATAATTGGAGAAACAATTACACCCCAAGCTGGGTGTATTCCTACAAGGTACATTGTGTATGCGATATAACCTCCAAGGATTACTAAATCACCTTGTGCAATATTGATAATATTCATCACTCCCCATTGAAGAGCCATTCCGTAAGCAATTAGTGCAAATAAAATTCCTAGAAGAATTCCGTCCAATGACGCTTGGACCATTAACATTGGAGCTTTAAAAATAAGAAAGTCCATAAAATTTCAAAACTTATAAAAGAAAAGCCCCTAGAAAACTAGGGGCTTTTCAAATTATTTAGAAGTTATTAACTTCTTTCAGACCATTTCGGGATTGGATGATAGAATTTATCGGAAGCCCATTTTGTAGGAGCTACTACTCTATTCTCACAATCATCGCCTTTACATCTTACTTGGAACAAGATCATTGGCTTAGCAACGTTTTGGCCACCAGGTCCAAATTTAATGTTTCCATAGAAAGTTTGCATTTCAGTATCAACAAGCGCATCTCTTACTGCATCTCTGTCAAAAGAATTTGCTCTTTCGAACGCATCCTTAAATACTAACAATGCTGCAGAAGACTCTGCTGATTGATATGGCGGGTCATATCCAAATTCTTTTTGGAAGTCTTTAGCGTATTTCTTACCAGAACCAAAGAATTTATCTTTGTAAGATAAATTTTTGTGCCACTGAGAAGCACACAATGCGAATTCTGATTTCTTTCCGTGTTGTTTAGAAAGTTTAGCAGCATCACAGTGTGTCATCGCTAACATAGGAACATCAACTTTCATTTCAGAGATTTGTCTGATTGCAGTTAACGCGCCTTTTGTGTGACCTGATACAACAAGCACATCTGGCTTAACAGCTTTTACTTTAGCCAATGTAGCTGCCATATCGTTAAGTTCTTTTGGTAGTTTGTCATCGATGATGATTTCAGATCCAGTTCTTTTCGCTGCATCTAAAATACCAAGTCTCACGTCTTGTGAGAAAGCATCTTGTTCAAATGCTTGAGCAATTTTTACTCCTTTACCACCGTTTTTTTCTACCGCTAAATCAATAGCTACTTCAAGGTATTGGTTAGCTGGTGATAACACCGCGAACAAATATTTATATCCTTTTGTAAATAAAGATCTAGACGCACCATTCGCTTCAACCATAGGAATTTTATATTTCTCGGTAACTGGTGCAATGGCTTTCGTTAAACCTGAACTGTATGGTCCAAGCATGTAATGAACGCCATCTTGTTTAATTAGTCTTTCAGCTAACTGAGCGGCTCTTTTTGGGTTTGACTCATCATCGTAATAGATAATTTCAAACTTATATTTCTTACCTTGTACTTCTACTCCACCCATTTTGTTAATTCTCTCAACGGCCATGTTGTAACCATTTTGAGTATGAACTCCATTTGAAGAGTATTTACCTGTAAGAGATATTGCAGAACCTAACACAATGTACTCACCTTCTACTTTTGCAAAAGAAGAAGTGAAAGAAACAAGTGCTAAAGTTATTGCTGAAATAAATGTAACAAATAGTTTAGCTATTTTATTCATTATTTCCCTTCTTGTTATTAATTAATTAATTAAAAATTAAATAATTAAAACAAGAAAAGAAGTTTTTGACAACCGTTAGAATTAATTAAAACTCTGTGTCGCAGCAACGTATAGCGCAATTATAAGTAATACACACGCTGAGATTGTATTTAAAACTTTAGGTTTGCTTTTTAACCAAATAGAAATTTTTTCTGCTGCCATTCCGTAAATCATCAAAGTTAAAAAATCGAGTACAACATAAGTGATCATTAGAATTATAAATTGCGAAAAAACATTACTCTCAAAATTAATAAAGGAAGAAAAAATAGTTCCAAAAAAAATTATTGCTTTTGGACTTAATCCTGCAACCATAAAACCATCTTTATAAAATGAAAAAGTTGATTTTACACTTTGCTCTCTTGAACTGATAGAACTAATTTTTGCAGAGTAAGTATCGTAAGCGAGATAAACAATGTAAAGAATTCCAGCCCATTTTAAATAATATAAAATTTGTGGATTATCGCTTAAAAAAGAACCGACTAAAAATACAACTAAAATTCCTTGAATTGTGTTTGCAGTTACATCTCCAACAGCTGTCCAAATAGATCTATTTAAACCGTAATTTAGAGTATGAGAGACTATAACAACTCTAGGAAGACCTGGAGTAATAAATAAAAAAAGAATAATTTGAAGATAGATTATATAATCACTTGGAAACATTTGATTAAAGACTATATAGAATTATATGAAGAAAAAAAGTTCTTTCCCACAAACTAAAGTTAAAAACCCTGAGCCTAAAAAAAAAGATGATGATTGGGTAATATGGGCAGCTTGGGCAGATCGGATTACCTTTGAGGAAATAAAAGAAAAAACAGGTAAATCAGAGTCTGACGTAATTAGATTAATGAGGAAAAATCTCAAACCTGGATCTTTTAGACTTTGGAGAAAACGAGTTCACAATACTAGTATCAAACACAGAAAAAAGTTTAAAATGGAGAGAAAAAAACTAAGAGAAAAAATTAAGATAACTGATATATTTTAATTATGAAAAAAGTAACAATGTATACTGGAGATCCTTGCCCATACTGTAATGCAGCTAAAGCTTTACTTAAAACTAAAAAAGTTGAGATTGAAGAAAAAGATATTTGGGCAAATCCAGCTTATGCAAAAGAAATGCTACAAAGAACAAACGGTGCAAGAACAATACCTCAAATTTTTATTGGCAATCATTATATTGGTGGAAATGATAAATTACAGGAAGCAAATAGAAATGGAGAATTAGATAAAATCCTATCCAATTAGATCAATGGTTTTACTTAAAACTATTTTAAATCTTTCAAAATCATTTTTAATAATCATTTTGATTACTTTTTTTTTAACTTTAATAATTGATTTTTTTTTTGGAAAACTAATTTTAAAAAGCTTAGACCCCTATCTATCGAAAACTAATTTTTATGAAAGATTAATACGAATAGATCATAAATTTTATCATCATACGTTAAGAGAGAATGTTAAATATGATAAAGCTCCAAGCTTTGAAAAATATTATACACTTTGTACAGACAATCATGGCTTTAAGTATAAATGTGGTGTTGAAAGAAAAAAAGAATTTGAAATTGCTTTTTTAGGAGACTCATTTGTAGAAGGTGTCTCGCTTAATTACGAGCAAACTTTTGTGGGGATTTTTGAAGCTAAAAAAAATATTTCCGTAGCTAATCTTGGAGTGACCTCTTATGCTCCAAATATTTACTTATCAAAAGTAAAATATTTATTAGATAATAATTATAAATTTAAACATCTCATCGTTTTTATTGATATTAGCGATGTATTTGATGACAATACGTTTTATAAATTGAACGAAGATTTTTCAATTTCAGAGAGAAATGCAAAAGAAAAAAATTTAAAGATAAGAAAGTTCTTAAGATATAATTTTCCCTTAACGAATTATTATATGTTTGTTTTAAAGATGAGCAGTCGATTAAACAAAGAGGTTCCTCCCTTAAAAAGTGAAAAACCAATATTTAATGAAAGAGCAAGTAAAAAAGCTATGTGGACTTATAAATCAGATGAGGAATTAGAAGGATATCAAGGTCCTATAAATAAAACACAGGCTGAAATGATTTATGCTATGACAGAACTTTACAAATTATTAAATACAAATAACATAAAGTTAAGTTTAGCTGTATATCCGTGGCCCCAACAACTAGAATTTGATGATATAAATTCTAAGCATGTAGAGATGTGGAAAAATTTTTGTGAAAAAAAATGTGATAAATTTATAAATTTTTTTCCCTTCTTCTTTGAAGAAAAAATTAAAACCTCTTACTTAGACGTATTTAAAAAATACTATTTTTGGAATGATGTACACTTTAACGCTATAGGTAATAGATTAATAGCAGAAAAACTTATAAAAGAATTTTAGTTTGTTAGCTAAATATCTTTTATGAACTCATTAGTTAGATTATATTCTTTATCATTTAAGATCTTCAGTAAAGGGCATAGCATCTCCTGCACCAAGCTTTGTTGTTGAAATTCCAGCGACTTTATTAGCTAATTCTAAACAATCTTTAATAGATTTTCCTTTAGATAAGCCAAAAGCTAATCCTCCATTAAATGCATCGCCAGCCCCTGTAGTATCAATAGCTTTTACTGAATTAGCTTTAAAATAGATTTCCTCATTTCCGTCAGAGTAAAATAATCCTTTTTCTCCAAGTGTAATTATAACTTTTTTTATTCCTAAATTGATTAACTTGTTAGCTGCTTGTTTGGCATCTTTCTCATTAGTAATTTTTATCCCGGTATAAAATTCTGCCTCAGTTTCATTAGGTGTAAAAAAATCTATATTGTTATAAAATTCTTTCGATATTTCTGATGCTGGCGCAGGGTTTAGAACAGTTATACATCCATTTTCTTTAGCAATTTTTAAACAGTGTAATGTCACATCTTTTGGTACTTCGAGTTGAGTTAAAAAAATCTTTGAATTTTTTATCGTGTTTATTTGATTATCAATTTCATTAATTTTTAAAGTAGAGGGGGCTCCTACAATTACATTAATTGCATTTTTTCCAGAGTTTTTATCTACTAGAATACCAGCAACACCCGTTTGTACATTTTCAACTTCAATAATGTTTTCGGTGCTTATTTTATTTTTTTTTAGAGTATTGAGAGCTAATTCGCCATAAGAATCTTTACCAATTTTACTTATAAAATTTACTTTTCCACCTAGTCTAGCTATGGCTACTGCTTGATTGCATCCTTTTCCTCCAGGACCAATATTATATTTATTACCTAATATAGTTTCTCCAACTGCAGGAATTTTATTACCTGAAAAACTTATGTCGGCAACAAAAATACCTAAAACAGTAATATCGTTCATTAGCCAAGCGTAGTTAGGAAAGGAAAGATTGTCAAAATATAATAACTAATTACTTGAATTTGATTAGTAGCAATTAAAATACCCGTAAGTAATAAAATTACTCCTCCTGTTTTAGTCACTCTTCCGTAATATTTACTAAAACCTTTTCTTGTAGTTAAAAATCTACTCATGTAATAACCGGATAAAATAAAAGGTATAGCTAATCCCAAAGAATAAAAAGAAAGCAATAATACACCTATACTAATAGATGCTTCTGTTGCTGACAATGCTAAAATAGAACCTAATACAGGCCCAATACAAGGTGTCCAGCCAAAAGCAAAAGCTGCTCCAACTAATAAAGGGAAAGCATAATTATCTTTATAACTTTTTGTCTCTAATCTTTTTTCTTGATTTAAAAAATTAATATTTAAAATATCTAACATTTGAAGTGAAAAAAGAATTATAAGAATCCCTGCAGCAATTCTTAATTCATTAGATAAAAATAATAATATGTTACCTACCGCTGAAGCTGTTGCACCTAAAATAATAAAGACTATTGAAAATCCTAATGAAAATAAAATCGTTTTAATAAGAACATTTTTTTTATCTTGCTCTATTTCTTTTAAGTTTTTTCCAGTGATGTAAGAAATATAGCCAGGTATAATAGGAAGCACACAAGGAGTTAGGAAACTAATAAATCCGGCACCAAATGCAAAAACTAATTTAACAATCATATAATCTTTATATTTGCCTTTAATCTTTACCGCAATTACAATATTAACTCATGATAATAAAATACATTGGCTTTCTATTTACTCTTCTTTGGTCTTATACATTTATTAAAACACAGAGTTTATTTAAAAAAGGATCGGGGTTTTTGATAACACTATTTGTTTCAAATATTTCATGGTTAACTTTTATAGCTGCTTGTTTTTATGGCTTTAAAAATTTTGAATTCTACTATGTTATTATTGGAATAGGCTTTATCATCGCTCTTGTTCAATTAACTTTCGGACGAATTAGCGTATTCTTAAATTCAAAGTTTGAAAATAAACAAAATTTAATAAGAATAAAAACAATTATTGAATACTGTATTATTATTGCGATACTTTATTATATTTTTGCTTAATCAGTTTGAATTGTTCCTAGAACTTTAAAATTTTTATCAGCTACTACAATTTCACCTGAGCTTGGCACTGCATTTGTTACAGCAGTAATGATACTATAATGAGTAATCAATACTAAATTTTTACCTTTTCCATTCCATTTCTTTACGAAACTGTAGAGATCTTTTAATTGTTTTCCTTCATTTTTGTTGTACGGAGACTGAAAAGTAGAATTTAATGCAGTAAATTCCTTGTAATTTCCAAAAGCATATTTAGCGGTATCTTTACATCTACACCATTGACTAGTTAAAACTTGGTCAACTGGAACTTTGTTTTTTTTAAATAATTTGCCGATTTTTTTTGATTGATTTATTCCTGTGCGATTTAAATTTCTTTGTGTTTTACAGTCATTAATTTTAAACCCTGTTGGATCTCCCCCACCTGGAGCTAATGAATGTCTAATTAATATAATCTTGTTTCCTTCTTGTGCTAAATTCCAAGTTTGATCTGAAGCGTATAAATGAGATGTTAATTGAAATAATAAGAATAGGTTTGCTAGTAGGGAAATAATTTTATTCTTCATGGCGGATGAAATGTTAGTCTTACGAATTTATGTAGCCTTGGTCTAGAGGACATGGCACCACATAATTTAAATTGTTCTATGGTTGTATTAAAACACTTAATTGGTTTGTGAATAACTATTTAACTTTTGGGTTTAAAAATCAAGCAAACGCCGTTGTTACAATAACGTTTTCCTGTAGGTTTTGGCCCGTCATTAAAGACATGACCGTGATGACCACCACATTTTTTACAATGATATTCAGTTCTAGGATAACCGATGTGCATATCTGTTTTTTCTTCAAAAACATCTGGTAAAGATTTAAAAAAAGACGGCCAACCAGAACCACTTTCATATTTAGTACTCGAGTCGAAAAGTTTAGTTCCACATCCTGCACAATGATAAGATCCCTCTCTATTTTCATTATTTAAAGGGCTACTTCCAGGAGACTCTGTTCCTTCTTGTTTTAAAACATAATTTTGTTCAGGTGTTAAATTAGGATCCCAATCTTTATTACTCATCTTTTACTTTATCGTCTACACCGTAAGGTCTGAACTGACCTTTGTTTTCTAGTTTTACAGCTTTTGCTGGAATTCCAACCATCGTTGCACTTTCAGGAACATCTTTAACAACCACAGCATTTGCGGCTATTCTTGCTCCGTTTCCAACTTTCACTGGACCTATTATTTGAGCTCCAGAACCAATTACAACATCGTCGCCAATTGTTGGATGTCTTTTTTCATGCCGTTGTCTTTCACTATCAATACTAGGCGAACTTCCTCCTAAAGTTACTGCATGATAAATTGTTACATTATTTCCAATTTCAGAAGTCTCGCCAATCACAACTCCCATACCGTGGTCTATAAATAAATTTTTTCCAATTTTAGCACCAGGATGAATCTCGATACCTGTAAAAAATCTTATAGTTTGTGAAATTACTCTTGCTATAAGATCGAACCCAGCCTTGTAAAAAAAGTTTGAAATATGATGAAAAAAAACTGCTTTAACACCAGGATAAGTGAGGATGATACTCACTAAAGATTTTGCCGCAGGATCTCTTTTTTTTATAGATTCTATAAAATCGTTCATACAATGTATATAATGACTACTTGATAAATTTAAAGAAGAATATATATAAATTCCCATGAGTAATTCATTTCACTTAGCTATCCCAGCAGGGGACTTAAAAAAAGCAGAAGCTTTTTACACCAAAATATTAGGGTGCAAAACCGGTAACCGAGAAGAGGGTAAATGGGTTGATGTTGATTTCTGGGGTAACGAACTTACTTTACACCAAACATCTATGAAACTTCCTAGAGAAAGACATGATGTAGACATGGGAGATGTTCCTGTTCCTCATTTTGGAGTTCATTTAAAAAAAGAAGTATATGAAAAAATTAAAGCTAATATTGAGCTAAATAAAATTAATTTTATAGATAAACCCTACACAAGATTTAAAGGTACAGAATTTGAGCAAAATACATTTTTTGTAGAAGATCCAAATGGAAATGTATTAGAATTAAAAACGTTTGAGCAATAATCCAACAACGACTATCGAAAATAAAAGTCAGTTAATTCAATATTTCATCGACGGGATTAAAAAAAACAACAATCAAAGAATTGGTGTTGAGCACGAAAAGTTTCTTTTTAATAAAGACGATCTAAAAAGAATTAACTACAAAAAATTACAACATGTTTTTGAAATTCTTAAAGATAAAGGTTGGGAACCTGAGCATGAGAAGGATAAAGTAATTGGTTTAAAAAGAGATAAGCAAAAAATTACCACTGAACCAGGATTCCAATATGAATTATCAGGTGCTCCTTTTAAAAACATACATTCAGTTTGTTCAGAAAATAATTCTCATTTTAGTGAACTTAAAGAAGTTTTTAGCTCAGCTTCTATTACTACTTCATCTATTGCATATGATCCTTTTAATAAATTAGTTAAAATCCCAAAAAGCCCTAAGGAGCGTTACAAAATCATGACATCAGAAATGCCAAAAGGTGGCAAACTTAGTTTAGATATGATGTACAAAACTGCAGGTATTCAGATAAATTATGATTATACATCTGAAGAAGATTTTGAAAAAAAATTTAAAATTGGAAACTATTTAGCTCCATTAACTATTGCTCTATTTGCAAACTCTCCATTTAATGAAAAAAAATTTTCAGGTTTTTTATCTTACAGAGGAAAGGTTTGGCAAGAAACCAGCAGAGGTGGAATAATGCCAATTACTTTTGAAAAAGTTAATTTTGAAAAATATATTGATCATGCAATCAATTACCCAATTTTATTTCTTAAAAAAAAAGGAAAATACTACTCTCCTAACGGACAAACTTTTAACGACTTTTTAAATGGTAATTTAAATTTTTTAAAAAGAGAAAAGCCCACTTTAGAAGATTTTGAAAATCACTTAGGCACTATTTTTACTGAGATAAGATTAAAGCAAGTTATTGAATTTAGATCTTTAGATACATGTAATTTTGGATGTATTTGTAACGGCCCCTCTTTTTTTACCGGATTAATTTATGGATTTTTAGATGAGACTTATGAAATAATTAAAGATTGGAAAAAAGAAGAAGTAATGGAAGCATATTTAAACGCACCTAAACAAGGATTAAACACTTTACTTCACAATAAAAAACTAATTGATTGGGGAAAAAAATTTTTAGATCTATCTAAAAAAGGTCTAGAAAAAAGAAATGAGCTTAATAAAAGTGGAAAAAATGAAACAATCTACTTAAAACATATAGAGGAAATAATTAAAAATAAAAAAACTAGAGCAGAAATGTTAATTGAACAATTTAATAAAACAAAAAACTTGAACTTCTTAGTAAATCATGACGAAAATTTTAGCTATACAGGGTTCTAATCTTAAAAAGGTAAATATAAAAACAGATACGACTATTCTATTAGCCACAGAGGCACAAAAAAGAGATTATGAAATATATTATTTTGAACCAGAGAATTTAAGTTTTTTGAATGGAAAGGTTATAGCTTCCTGCAAACATATTAAAATCCACGATAATAAAAAGAAATTCTACTCAATAATAAAGACCATTAATTTTAACCTAGAAAAATCAAAGGTTATACTAATCAGAAATGATCCACCTTTTGATAATCGATACTTATATACAACGTTCTTACTTAACCATATTTCAAAAAAAGTTAAAATAATTAATGATCCATTTGCAGTAAGGAATGTTTCGGAAAAGCTATTCTCGATTAATTTTATGATGTATATGCCTCCTACCTTAATCAGTGAAAATCTTAATGAAATAAGAAGATTCTTTAAAAAACATAAAGCTGTAGTAGCTAAACCTATCAATGGTTTTAGTGGAAATAACGTAATTTTATTTAAGTCATTTAATGCTGGTAAAATTAAAAAATTACTTAAATCGCATAATCATTTATTTTTTCAAAAGTTTTTACCCGGGGTTTCTAAAGGAGATAAAAGAGTTTTTATAATTAGAGGAAAGATTGTAGGTGCTATTTCAAGAGTACCTAAAAAGGGAAGTATTTTATCTAATATGAGTAAGGGTGCTCATGCAAAGTTAACTAAACTTACAAAAAAAGAGATTAAAGCAAGTAAAGATATAGGAAAACTATTAGTCAAAAATAACATATATTTTGCTGGAATTGATTTTGTTCAAGAAAAATTAATTGGTGATATTAATGTTACCAGCCCTACTGGCATGGCGGCTTATAAAGAACTTGCCGGAATAGACCTTGCAAAATCCTTCTGGAACAATATCTAATTAAGTGTTGACAGAGAGATAAAATTTTTGCTATAAGGCTGTCAGCGCCGAGTTAAGGCAACTTGCGGGCGCTTAATAAATCCAGCTAAAGCGTCGTAAGTCTGATGGACCACCGCTTTAGCCGGTGGTTTTTTTTTGGAATAATCTAAAATAAAACCGGGTATTTGAACCATATTGTACACCTGGCATTTTGCCGAAGTACTAAAAAGGAGAAGTAGATGAAATCAATAAACTCCCTCAACCGATTTCATCTCTCTCCGGTTAAAATGGAGAGAAAATGAGTAATATTTTATTAGATACTTTAAAAGATCAGCCTTTAATTTGTGCTGAAGGTTATTTATTTGAAATGGAACGAAGAGGTTATTTAACTTCTGGCGAGTTTGTTCCTGAAGTAGCATTAGAGCATCCTGAAGTTTTAGAAAATCTTCATAGAGAATTTCAACATGCAGGCTCAAATATAGTTCAAGCTTTTACTTATAATGGTCATAGAGAAAAAATGAGAGTGATCGATAAAGAGCATTTGCTTGAGCCCTTAAATAGAGCTGCTTTAAGAATTGCCAGAAAATGTGCTGACAATCCACCAAAAGGTTTAGGTGTTAGCTTAATGGCAGGAAACATTTCTAACAGTAATATTTGGGAAGAAAATAATTCAAGAGTACAAGCAGAAGTAAAAAGTATGTTCGCTGAAATGGTTCAGTGGGCAAAAGAAGAAAGAGCTGATTTTATTATTGGTGAAACTTTTTACTACGCTGAAGAAGCTTTTGCTGCCCTAGAAACAATTAAAAAATCTGGTTTACCATCTGTAATTACTATTTCGCCGATGGGTGAAAATAAAATGAGAGACGGTTATACTATCCTTGAAACATGTAAGAGGTTAGAAGAACTTGGAGCTGATGTTGTTGGTCTAAATTGTTTTAGAGGACCAGCTACAATGCTCCCTTATATTAAAAAAATTAGAAAAGAACTTAAATGTCATGTTGCTGCTTTACCAGTTCCTTACAGAACAACAGAACAGCACCCAACATTTTTTAATCTTCCAGATAATAATGGATGTAATTGTCCATCTCCTCATGGCAGAACTTTCCCTACTGCTATGGATCCATTGCAATGCAATAGATACGAGATTGGAAATTTCGCAAAAGAAGTATTTGATTTAGGAGTCAAATATATCGGTGTTTGCTGCGGAGCCAGCCCAATGCATATACGAGAGGTTGCAGAGGCGATTGGTTTAAGAGTTCCAGCAAGCAGATTTAGGGAAAATATGAGTAAACACTTCATGTATGGTTCAGATAAAAAAATACCGAAACACATGAAAGAGTATGGAAACGTAGCGTAAGGAGGCTATAATAATGAGAAAAGAAACGACAAGAGAAACAGTAAGGGGGAAAATCAATGGCTGATTTTAAACATCCGGAAACTATTGGCTTGCATGGTAGCGATTACAGAAGTGATCCTGCAACTACAGCAGTAGCTGTTCCAATTTACCAAACAACTTCTTACCAATTTAAAAATGCAGAAACTGCTGCAAATTTATTTGGTTTAAAAGAGTTCGGTAATATTTACACAAGAATAATGAACCCAACATGTGATGTGCTTGAGAAAAGAGTAGCAGCATTAGAAGGTGGTGTAGCAGCACTAGCGGTTGGTTCAGGTCAGGCAGCTTCAGCAATGTGCATACAAAATTTAGCACAAGCTGGAGATAATATCGTTGCTTCAACTGACTTGTACGGAGGTACAGTAAACTTATTCAAAAATACCCTAAGACAACAAGGTATTGAAGTTAGATTTGCAGATCCTGCTGATCCTAAAAACTTTGAAAAAGTTACTGATGATAAGACAAGAGCTTACTACGGTGAGTCTTGTCCAAATCCTTATCTTCGTGTGTTCCCAATCAAAGAGGTTTCAGATATCGGTAGAAAAAAAGGTATTCCTTTAATCATCGATAACACAGCTTCACCAGTAATTTGCAAACCTTTAGCTCATGGTGCTGCAATTGTAATGCACTCATTGACTAAGTATATTGGTGGTCACGGAACTTCAATTGGTGGAATAATTGTTGATGGTGGAAACTTTGACTGGATTAAAGACAGAAAAAGACAACCACTAATAAACGAACCTGATCAAAGTTATGGTGGTGCCGTTTGGGCAGATGCAGTTCCTCAATTAACAGGGGCTAACATTCCTTTTGTAATCAGAGCAAGAGTAGTTTTATTGAGAGACTTAGGTGCTCCTTTAAGCCCATTTAATGCTTTCCAAATTATTCAAGGTTTGGAAACAGTTGCTCTTAGAATGAAACAACACTGTAGTAACGCAGAAAAAGTTGTGTCTTTCTTAGAAACTCAAAAGAAAGTAAAGAATGTGATCTACCCTACTAATCACCAAGGTGAGATTAAAGAAAGAGCTAAAAAATATATGCAAGGTGGGTACGGTTCTTTAGTTGGAATGGATCTAGGCACTAAAGAAGCTGGTGCTAAATTCATCGATAACTTAAAGATGTTGTATCACGTTGCTAATATTGGAGATGCTAGAAGTCTAGCAATTCACCCAGCTACTACAACGCACAGTCAATTAGACGATGCAGCGTTAGCAGCAGCCGGTGTAACACCAGGCTACGTAAGACTGTCAATTGGTATCGAACACCCGGATGATATCATTGCAGACATCAAACAAGCTTTAGCAGCTTAAATTATAATTGCCCCACTTAAATGTGGGGCAAAATAAAAAATGATAAAACAAATTAAATCATCTGAAATAAAAAGTTATATTAAAGAAAACTCTAACGTAGTTTTACTTGATGTGAGAACTGAAAATGAATGGACTACGTTAGGCAAACCTAATGCTGAAGATTTAAATTCAAAAACATATTTTGTAACAGTAAGTCCTGATTTATCAAATTGGCAAGTTCCAGATCCAAATTTTGTAGAAAATGTAAAAAAAAATATTAATAAAGATAAAACAATTTTAGTTATGTGTGCCGCCGGGGGTAGATCTTTGTTAGCAGCAAAACTTTTAGAAGCAGAAGGTTATTCTACTTTAAATGTTTCAGATGGGTTTAGTGGAAATGGTCAAGATCCTGGTTGGAAAAACTTAGGACTACCTTCTATTATAAATAGTTGATTTTTTTGCTATCTTCTCAATTTTAGATATCTCTTTAATTTCATTTTTTGGATATTCTTTTAAAATATTTGCAGTCTTTTTTATCAGTGGAGTGCTTTTTAACTTAATTTGTTTTTTAGCAATGGTACAAAATTCAGACCTAGTAATTTCAAAAGATGAAATGCAGGTTTCTTTTTTTCTCTCAGGATTTTTTTCCTCTGCATAAGTAATAGCGTGTTCTAAAGGGGTTTTTCCTGTTTGTTTTTTAATCCCATAACTTATCGCTGAATTTAGACTAGATTGAATAATTCTTCCGTTCGATGCTCCTGGACCGAGTAATGCCAAAGACTCTGCGCAACCGTTCAGTAAGAGAGTAGTTAAAAATAAAAGCAGTATCTTTTTCATGATTAAAATTTGTTTCAATAGGTTTCATATATCCGCTTCATCTTTAAATAAAAGTTAATTGTAAGTATGTTAATTTTTATTAACACAACCTGTGATAGTTAATATCTTGAATCAGATATGAAGATCTTGTTATAAAATTACTTAGTCCAAGTACTTAATTTTAGATTTTTTATTTATGTAAGGCTTTAGTGATGAAGTGAGATCTTTTATAGATTTTTCCTTTGATCTCATTAGAATTTTAGATTTACTTAATTCTAATTGTTTTTTCACTATTGCACAAATTTCTGAGTTTGTTTTTTCAACAAATGACAAGCAAGGTTCCTTTTTTTTCTCGGGATTTACTTCCTCTGCATATGCTATTGCATGCTCCATCGGACTTTTTCCGGTTTGTTTTTTTACTCCATAATTTACTGCCGAAGAAAAAGCTGATTGGGCAATATTTCCACCAGTTACTGCAGTAGAAGTAGGACCTAATAGAGCTAAGGACTCTGCGCAACCTGTTAATAACGAAAGCCCTAACAATAATCCTAAAATTTTTTTCATACTCCCCTTTTATAAATATTCTTATTTTAAGCAGAGATTTGTCTGTTATAAAACAAACGAATCACTCATTATGAGTTTATCAAATACAACCTGTAATTGAAGATAAAATTTACGAGATTAGTCTTAAGGGTTTGTTTTTTAAGCAACCTTCAAGGCTTTCTATCATCTGCAAATAAAATTTTGAATAATTTTCTGCTGTAACGTAACCGATGTGAGGAAGTAACAAAGCATTAGGAAGAAATCTTAATTTATGATCTTGAGGTAAAGGTTCTTTATCGTAAACATCTAAACCAGCTCCAGCTATTTTTTCATCTTTGAGAGCTTCAACTAAATCTTTTTCATTAATGATTGGTCCTCTTGACGTATTGATAATGAAAGCATTTTTTTTCATCATTTCTAATTCTTTTTTTGATATTAAATTTTTATATCTTTCTCCTAAAACTAAGTGAATGGATATTATATCAGAGTTTTTTAATAAATCTTCTTTACTCATGGGTAATACTCCAAGTTCATTCGCATGCGATAGATTTAAATTTTCACTCCAAGCACAAACATCCATACCAAAAGCTTTTGCAACTTTAGCTACCTGTGTTCCGATTTTTCCAAGACCAATCAAGCCCAACATTTTTCCTTTCAATTCAAAACCAATCGTTGTCTGCCAGTATCCTTGAAACATATTATCGATTTCTTGTTTCATATTTCGATAAAGCCCGAGAATTAATGCCCATGTTATTTCAGCAGCAGGATTAGGATTTATTTCTGTGCCACAAACAAGTATATTTTTTTTCTTTGCTGTTTCCAAATTAATTGCATTATTTCTCATTCCCGAAGTCATTATGTATTTAAGCTTTGGCAAATTTTCTATAAGATCTTTTGTAATTGGAGTTCTCTCCCTCATGATGAATAAAGCTTCGAAATCCTCTAATTGTACAGCAGCTTCTTTTTCATCTGAAAAGGGTTCGTTAAAAACCTGAAAATTAAATTTATCTTTATACTTATCTACTTCAACAATTTGTTGAAAAGCATTTTGATAATCATCTAAAACTGCAACTTTAATCATTGATTTTTTTATTCGATAAATAAATACCAGATACTATAAAAACTGCTCCAGCAAAATGATATAATTCAAATTTTTCATTAAAAATAATTATAGCCATCACTGAGCTGAATAAAGGCATTAGCTGAATAAACATAGATGATCTATTGGGTCCTATAAGTTCTATTGCTTTCTGCCAACAATAATATGCTGCAATAGCAGGAAAGATAACTACATAGGTTAAAATAAAGATAAAAGCTTTATTTATTTCAAAATCTAGTCCTATTGATTTTTCATATAAAAATTGTGGAAACAAAAATATTAAACCTACAGTGACCATTATTTGAATTAAAGAAAATTGAGATAATTCAAGCTTACTTTTTTTTAGTAAAGTCGAATATAATGACCAACTTAAAACACAAACTAGCATCCATATATCACCAATATTAAAAGTTAAAGAAATTATTTTTTGAATGTCTGCATTTGAAATAATTGTTCCTACTCCAAATATAGATAAAATTAATCCTGATATTTGAAATATGTTTGTTTTTTCAATTTTCATAATCGACGAAAAAATTATTATCATTGGTGGGATAGCAGCTAACATTAAAACTGCGTTTATTACTTGCGTAAAGTTTAAAGCAAAATAAACAACTGAATTAAAAGTACTAATTGTTAATATACCCATAAAACTTATTACTAAAAAGTTTTCTTTAATATAGTTTCTCTTTGCTAAAATTTCTTTAATTGTGAAAGGTATCAATATAAACCATACCATAACCCACCTTAAAAAGTTTAGAGTCAGTGGTGGAACCTCGAATAAGGTCGCAAATTTACCTATTATAAAATTTCCCGACCAAAACAAAGCTGCTAAAGTAAGAAAAGTATATGCTAAATAATTTTTTGACAGAAATTTCCTAATCAAATCTTTTTGAGCTGTAAGGAGTTAAATCTAGATTTGTTTTTTCTCCTACAACTATTTTAGAGATTATTTTGCCTGTAATAGCTCCTAAAGTCCAGCCTAAATGCTGATGCCCAAACGCATAAATAATGTTTTTATTTTTTAATGAAGGGCCAAGAATTGGTAGAAAATCAGGAAGTGTCGGTCTAAAACCTAGCCATTCATCTTCGTGATTACCAAGATCAGGCAAAAGTTCTTTTGCACATTTAATAATGTAATCGATCCTTTTTTTAGATGGAGGGTTTTTTAAACCTCCTAGTTCAACTGTTCCCACAGCTCTTAATCCTTGATTCATTGGGGTCATTCCAAAACCTCTATCTAAAAAAATAACAGGACGGTTAATCAGATGATCTTTTCCTTTAAAATGAACATGATACCCTCTTTCAGTATCTAATGGGATATTCTCACCCAATTGATCTGTTAATGATTTTGAAAAAGCTCCTGAAGCTACTACAGTTTTCTCAAATTTATACTCCTCATTTTCTGATCTAATAGCTGTTTCATAATTATTAATTTGTTCTAAATTTTTAATGTTAGTTTGTATAAACTTCCCTCCTCTTTCTAAATATAATTTAAATATTTTTTTGAGAATTCCATGCGGATCCCTTGCATGCATTGCGCTTTCATAAATTACACCAGCATCAAATACAGGTTTTAAATTTGGCTCTAGATCTAAAACTTCTTTTTGTGTTAAAAGTTTTTGTTCAATTCCAAGCTCTTTACGAACTTTTATTTCTAAATTTCTACTTTTTAAATTTTTTTTTGTCCAAATATAAATAATACCTTTTTTTTCAACTAGACCAGTAGTATCGATCTCTTGGAAAATTTCTTCATAAGCGTCGTTCGACAAGCTTAAAATTTGATGCATATTTTTTGCGGTATGCATCATCGAATTATGATTGCAATTTTTAAAATAATGTAAAAACCAATTAAACATTTTTGGAATATAATTCCATTTAAGAGCAAGTGGTCCATAGGAACTAATTAACATTTTAGGCACATCGTATAGAACATCTGGACGATTAAATTGTAAAACAGCATATGGTGAAAAATGACCGGCGTTACCATAAGAGGCAGCTTTAAAGTCACTTGATAGAGGATCGTTTCTGTCAAAGATTGTTACGGAAATGCCTTTTTTAATTAATTGAAGTCCGGTACAAACCCCTTGAATACCTGATCCAACAATCCCAACTGACTTACATTTATAATTTTCCATTCGAAAATTATATTTCAAAGTTTGAGAAATTAGTAGTGCGGTAGATTAGGCTATAGCTTCTTTATTGACTACGTCTGGTCGTTCCTCGGACTCTGGAGCTTCTTTTTTATCTTTTTTCTTAAATAGGAAATCACCTGTTAATTTAGATTTCGAACTGTTCGTCTTCTTAATGTAACCATCTATATCGGCACCATTTTCTGTTCTTAAATTATTTCCAAATTCAATATCTCCTTTTACTGTACCCGTAGCTCCAATAACAATATTCTGTGCTGAAACTTTTCCATCAAGATGTCCATGTATCTCTACGTCGTCTGCCTCAATTGTACCTGTGATTGAACCAGTATCTCTAACGATTAGCTCCTTAGAATAAACGGGGCCTTTGACAAGCCCAGCAACATCTATTGCACCTGAACTGTTTATTGTACCTTCTATGCTCACTGTCTCACTTATAAGAGATCTTTCAGAGTCTTTGATTTTTATTTTTTTGTCACCAAACATATTATTTTTCATAAACTAATCATCTATTTGATTTTTATACAAGCATTAATTTAAATTAAATTTGATCATTTTAGGTTTAAATTTAATTGACTGGAACATCTTTATATATCTTGCAAGACATAACTATTCCTAAACCAAACATAATTGCCATCATTGAAGAACCACCATATGACATAATTGGTAAGGGTGAGCCTACGATAGGTAGTAAACCTAGCACCATCATCATATTTACTACAACATAAAGAAAAAACGCTGTCGCGAAACTATAACAATATAATTTTCCAAAATTACTTCGAGTAATATTTCCAATTTTTACTATTCTTGAGATAATTATAGCGTATAAAATTAAGATAAATAAAGACCCAAAAAAACCAAATTCTTCTGAAAAAAGTGTAAAAATAAAATCTGTATGTTTTTCAGGCAAATAATCTAGATAACTCTGAGATCCATTTAAAAAACCTTTTCCAAATAATCCGCCAGAACCTATCGCTATTTTCGATTGAATGATTTGATACCCTGCTCCAAGCGGGTCTCTTTCAGGATTTAGAAAAGTTAAAATTCTTGACTTTTGATAAGGTTTTAAAAATGAAATAGCTATTGGTAATAAAGCAAGCATTGCAATTCCAGATATAGTAAAAAACTTTGCTCTAACACCTGCTAACCAAGCAACAATTACGCCTCCCGCAGCAATTAAAATTGATGTTCCAAGATCAGGTTGAGTTGCAACTAAAATTACGGGCGCAATAAGAACTGTTATTGGTAAAAGTAAATATCTAAAGCTGTTGACACCATCAATCGAGATACGATGATAATATTTAGCTAAAAATAAAATTAATCCAATTTTCATTAATTCAGATGGCTGTAAATTCATAAAATAAAGATCTAGCCATCTCTTAGACCCTGATGATGTTAATCCAAAATATTTTACACCAAGTAATAAAATAAATACCCCAACATAAAATATATAACTTGTCTCATGCCAAAATCTTACAGAAATAAACGAAACAACAAAAAACATTCCAAAAAATACAAAAAATCTTAAAATGTGGCTGTTTGTATGATATTTAAATTGCCCTCCGTCAGTAGAATACATCGCAAACATGCTAACAATGCCTAAAACTAAAATTGAAAATACTAAAATATAATCAATTGATAAAATTTTATCTCTAATACCTAATGAAGATTGAATTGATCTTGGTTGCAACATTAAACAGGCTCTCCAATTTGATTATTAATACTTCTTCTTAACTCATGTCTCTCAAGAACTTTTTTGATTACTTTTTTTGCTATTGGTGCTGCTGCTTTACCCCCTGAACCGCCATGCTCGACTAAAACACTAATGGCATATTGCGGATTTTTATAAGGAGCAAATGCTACAAACAACGCATGGTCTCTGTCTTTGTAAGGTAAACTTTCTTGTTTTACTTCAGCTTCACGTTGTGCCTCTGTAAATCTTTTAATCTGTGATGACCCAGTTTTTCCTGCAAAAGTGTACTTTGGATTTTCTAATCTGTGCATATAAGAAGTTCCACCAGGTTCATTTGATGACGAGAACATGGCATCTTTAATTAGGTTTATGTGTTCTTGATTTTTAAACAAAGGCTCCAAATTAAAGTTTGATACCAATAAATCCGTTGGAAGAGGTTCATTTGGATTTTCATTTTTATGTTTTAAATAATTTCTAAGATTGTCATTCTTTTCATCAAAAACTATTCTAGGTTTTATTTTAAAACCTCCATTAGCAATTTGAGCTGTCATTAAACATAATTGTAAAGGTGTGCTTTGAAAATATCCTTGGCCGATACCTGAGTGAAGAGTTTCACCTAAATACCAGTTTTGTCCGATAAATTTTTTCTTCCATTTTGTATTTGGTACTACCCCTGACCTTTCCTCGATAAAATCACTTAAAACTTTTTTTCCTAATCCAAATCTTTTTGCAGTATCTGATAATCGATCAACACCTAATTTTCTTGCAACTTCATAAAAATAAACATCACAAGATCTTTGAATTCCTTTTCTTAAATTTACAATACCGTGTCCGTCTTTTTCCCAACAATGAAATTTTTCACCATATAACTCGATTTTACCTTTACACCTAAAAGTGTCTAAAGGTCTTATAATCTTATTTTCTAAAGCGCTCAAAGCTACTAATGTCTTAATCGTTGACCCAGGAGGATATAAGCCTGATAACGCTTTGTTGGCTAATGGTTTCTTATCATTTGTAATTAAACTGTTCCAATAAGCTTTATCTAATCCATGCACGAATTCGTTAGGCTCAAAAGTTGGAGATGAAACTAAAGAAACAATATCTCCATTATAAACATCCATCACACATACTGCGGCTGCTTTATCTTTTAATAATTCATTTGTAAATTTTTGTACTTCATAATCTAAAGTGGTTTTGAAACTTTTACCCGCTTGACCTTCATCAATTTTAATTTCCCTTATTCTTTTACCAAAGGCGTTTACTTCATAACGCTGATAACCAACTTTACCAATTATCTGTTCATCTAGTTTTCTTTCTAATCCAGTTTTCCCAATGGCCATACCTGGTACGGCTAATTCTTTAAGATATTCTTTTGTTTTTAAATCTTTTGCACTTATCTGGGAAACATACCCTAAAATGTGAGCTGAAGAATTATCTGGATAGGTTCTTGCTACCGATACTATAGGTTCTACTCCCTCTAGTTCATGCAAAAATAAATTTATTCTTGAAAAATCAGACCAATCTAAATTTTCAGAAACAATTACTGGCTCCCAAGGTTTTTGTTTTTTTATAACTCTTTTGAGGTAAGAAACTTTTTTATCAGTAATATTTAAAATTGCTTTTAATCTTACAAATAAATTATCAAGATCTTTGGCGTTTTCTGGAACTAAATGTAATTGATAAAGTGGTTCGCTCGAGGCTATTTCTGTATTAAAGAAGTCTTTTATCGCTCCTCTTTCAGGAGCTAATTTCCACTCTCTAAATCTATTTTTATCAGATAAAGATTTATATTTTGTTGCTTGATTAATTTGAAGAGATATTAATCTACCTACAAGTCCAACCATAATTACTGCTTTTGCAGCGGTAATTAGAAACATTCTTCTGCTTATAAGCTTTGATTTAATAACAGTATTACCTGAACCTGGGCTAAGCATCTTGGGATCCTACGAAACTCATTTGATAAAGATTAAATAGAAGCCAAAAAACTGGAAATAAAAATAAAGTAAAAAAAGTATTATATCCAATCTTTGTATAGGAAATTCCGACTTCTGAAAAATTATTTAATAATGAAAAGAAAACTAGGTTAGCAAATAGAAGTGCTACTAAAAATGTAAACCAGTCAGAAGCTATTGTGGTATTAACACTTTTGTTTCTAACATAATTACCTACAAAACAAACTACTAGGTAGGATAGTGAACTTATACCTAATGGAAATCCCATTACAACGTCGTTGATAAGTCCAGCTGAAAATATATGACCAGGACCCATTAGATTGGGACGTTTTATTATCCAAAAATAAATTATTATGATTTGTAAATTTAAAGAAAAAACTTCAAATAATTTTTCTAAATTTGTATCAATCTCACTTATAGACAAATAATATAATAAAAATAAAGGACCTGATGCAAATAATTTATTCACTATATTTGTTTTTGCCATTAAAAAACTTCCTTTCTTGGTTTAATTAAATTTACTGTAACAAAAGACAACTGATTAGGATCTACGAATAGCGTCACTTCACCGTTATTTTTTGTTTTTCCGATAGGAGTTCCAGCACTAAAAATACCATCTTTACCAGAAGCAAAAACAGTTACATCTTCCTCAAATTCATAGTCCTCGGGTAAATAAGATAATGTAGGGTTACGTGTTCCACCTCCTGTTAATATCGCCTGAGTACTTTTTTCATCAAAGGTAACTGGAATTCTACTATTTAAATCATTTAATAATAATACTCTTGATGATAAATAATTTGTCTCGACTATTCGTCCAACTAAATATTTATTTTGGGTAACAGGCATGCCTTTAATAATACCTTCTTTACTTCCCTTGTTTATAATAATTGATTTTAAAAATGGACTATTTCGATCAATTAAAACTTTAGCTAGAACAACATTAGAAACACTTTGTACGTCTTCTGTATCTAAAACTTTTTTCAAGTTTTTATTTTCATTCGATATATACTCTAAATTTAAATCTATAGATTTATATTTCTCTATTACCTTTCTTAATTCTTCGTTTTCCTTTTTTAAATTAAAATGGCTTGCGACTCCTTTGTTTATACTTGGAAATAATCTAGTTGGGGCAGAAGCTAAATAAGTTACTCTGTAGACAACATCATTGATAAAACTTCTTGCTGTTTTTACTAAGGTAAAACCATAAACATCTAAAAAGAAAATGAATATGGCTAAAATAATAAGAGAGAGAATTGAAAATTTTTGGGTAGCTCCTCTTTGTAAAAGAGCTGAACGGAAAGCTATACTAAAATCATCTCTACTAACTGACATTTATTCGTAAAATACAAATTAATATTCAGATAACATTGTAGAAAACAATTCTTCGTTTTCTAAAGCTCTTCCAGTTCCAATAGCAACACATGATAAAGGATCATCGGCTATTGTTACAGGTAAACCAGTATCTTGAGAAATTAATTTATCAATATTTTTTAACAAAGCTCCTCCACCTGTGAGCACTAACCCCATATCGATTAAATCTGCCGATAATTCAGGAGGTGTGTTCTCTAAAGCTTCTTTAATACCTCCTAGTATTTGGTTTAAAATTGGCATGATCGCTTCACAAGCATCTTTTTCAGTAAGTTCAATTTCTTTTGGAGTTCCTGATCTAATATCTCTTCCTTTCATCAAAAAAGTATTGTTAGTTGATGGTATTGCAGTACCTATCTCTTTTTTAATTTTTTCTGCTGTGGAATCTCCTATCATTAAATTCATTTTTTTTCTCATATAAGCGATAATAGATCCATCTAATGCGTCTCCAGCAACTCTAAGAGATTTAGAATATACAACACCACCTAATGACATAACGGCTATTTCAGTTGTTCCACCACCTATATCAACTACCATCGATCCTGTTGCTTCTGATATTGGTAATCCTGCTCCAATTGCTGCAGCTATCGGTTCTTCAATAAGCTGAACTTTTCTAGCGCCTGCTGCTAAAGCAGAATCTTGAATTGCTTTACGCTCTACTGGAGTTGAGCCAGTAGGTACACAAATTAAAATTCTAGGATTTGCAAATGCGTTCTTCTTGTGTACTTTTTTTATAAAATGTTTAATCATTTCCTCTGTAACTACAAAGTCTGCTATCACACCATCTTTCAAAGGTCTTATAGCTGATATATTTCCGGGAGTTCTTCCTAACATTGTTTTTGCTTCATCACCTACTGCCAAAACCGATTTTCTTCCTCCATCCTCAATAACTGCAACTACTGAAGGTTCATTTAAAACAACTCCTTGCTCTTTTAATACTACTAGAGTATTAGCTGTCCCTAAATCGATAGCCATATCTTGTGACCATAGTGATGATAATCCTGTTAAACCTTTAAACATATTTTCCTTTCTAGTTTTGTGCGCTCACCGTTTGATCTGGCGCAGTTTTAGTTCTTTTAATAATTAACTTATTTAATGCATTCAAGTATGCATTTGCTGATGCGACTAATGTATCTGTATCAGCTGCTTGACCTACCGTTGATTTTCCTTTTTCCTCTATTCTTACACTTACAGTTGCTTGAGCATCTGTGCCTTCAGTTACTGCATGAACATTATATAATAACAAATTAACATCATGAGGATAAAGATTTTTTATACATTTAAATATTGCATCAACTGGTCCGTCTCCTGTTTCCGTAGCACTCTTTACTTCACCGTACACTTCTAGCGTCATCTCAGCTTTTTGGGGTTCACCAGTTCCAGCAAATACTTTTAAAGATTTTAGTTTAATTACATTATCCTCTGTTACTAAACTGTCATCAATTATTGCAGCTATATCTTCGTCATAAATATGTTTTTTTTTGTCTGCTAAGATCTTAAATTTACCAAAGGCTGTGTCGATAATGTCATCCGTTATACCCACGTATCCCATATCAGATAGCTTATCTCTAAAAGCGTGTCGGCCAGAGTGTTTACCCATTACTAATGAAGTTTTTTTTACCCCTACACTTTCTGGTGTCATAATTTCATAAGTATTTCTATTTTTTAACATTCCATCTTGATGAATTCCTGACTCATGAGCAAACGCATTTTTTCCAACAATTGCTTTATTAAATTGAACAGGGAATCCTGTTGCATTTGAAACAACTTTAGATGCTTTGCTTAAAAGTTTTGTGTTAATATTTGTTGTGTATGGCATTAAATCATGTCTTGTTCTCATTGCCATTACAACTTCTTCAAGTGCAGCATTGCCAGCTCTTTCGCCTATTCCATTAATTGTACACTCAATCTGTCTAGCTCCGGCCATAACTCCAGCTAATGAATTAGCAACTGCTAAGCCTAAATCATTATGACAATGTGTTGAAATAATTGCTTTATCTATATTTGGTACTTTGTTTATTAGTGTCTCAATAATTTTTTTAAATTCTGAAGGAACTGTATAGCCAACTGTATCTGGGATATTTATAGTTTTAGCTCCACATTTAATCGCAAGTTCAACTGTCTTGCACATGTAGTCCATATCTGTTCGTGTTCCATCTTCGCAAGACCATTCAACGTCGTCTGTAAATTTTCTTGCATATGTAACACTTTCTTTTATTGATTCTAAAACTTCTTCAGGAGATTTATTTAACTTGTGTTTCATATGGAGTGGACTTGTAGAAATAAAAGTATGTATTCTAAAATTTTTTGCATGTCTTAATGCTTCGTGACATGCATCAATATCTTTTTTTGTTGCACGAGCTAAACCTGCAGGGATAGATTTTTTTAAAGTTTTACTTATTTCTGTAACAGCCTCATAATCTCCTGGTGAAGCAATTGGAAAACCTGCTTCAATAATATCAACGCCAAGCTCATCAAATACTCTAGAAATTTGTAATTTTTCCTCTAAACTCATCGATGCGCCTGGTGATTGTTCGCCATCACGCATAGTGGTATCAAAAATTATAATTCTATTTTTATCACTCATAATTAAAACTTTTCATTAATTAAAAAGTTACTCATAATACAATCAAAGATAGAATTTGCAAATTATAATATAAGTATTGTTGCAACTCAGGACTCAGATTGGGCTAATTCTTGTCTTTATCGACCAATTTATTTTTACCAATCCAAGGCATCATTGCACGAAGCTCTTTACCTACTTTTTCAATAGGATGTTTGGCTAAATCCTCTCTCATTTTAAGGAAATTTTTTTGACCTGATTTATGCTCGTTCATCCATTGCTTAGTAAATTTACCAGATTGAATATCTTTCAAAACCTCTTTCATTTTTTCTTTTGTCTTGCTATCAACTATCCTTTTGCCTGAAACATACTCTCCATACTCGGCAGTGTTAGAAATAGAGTAATTCATATTTGCAATTCCACCTTCGTATATCAAATCAACAATTAATTTAACTTCGTGTAAAGTTTCAAAGTAAGCCATCTCTGGCGGATAGCCTGCTTCTGTTAAAGTTTCGAAACCATTTTTAATTAATTCTACTAAACCTCCGCAAAGAACTGTTTGTTCACCAAATAAATCAGTTTCGCACTCATCTTTAAAAGTTGTTTCAATTATTCCGGACTTTCCTCCACCAATAGCTGAAGCATAAGATAAAGCTAAGTCTCTTGCTTTACCTGAACTATCTTTATGTACCGCCATTAAACATGGAACGCCACCACCTTTTTGATATTCACTTCTTACTGTATGACCTGGTCCTTTAGGTGCAACCATAAAAACATCTAAATCTTTTCTTGCATTAATTAAATCAAAATGGATGTTTAAACCGTGAGCAAAAGCTAAACTTGTACCCTCTTTCATTCTTTGCTCAATATGATTTTTATAAATTTCTGATTGAAGTTCATCTGGTGTTAACATCATTACTACATCAGCCCACGCTGCTGCATCCGATAGAGACATAACTTTCAATCCTTCACTCTCTGCTTTTTTTATACTTGAAGAACCCTCTCTCAGTGCAACTACAACTTCTTTAACTCCACTATCTTTTAGATTTAAAGCATGAGCATGTCCTTGACTTCCGTAACCAAAAATAGCTACTTTTTTATTTTTGATTAAGTTTACATCTGCATCTTTTTCATAAAATGTTTTCATTGTATAACTCCTATTGTGTAAAAATTTCCTCACCTTTTGTCATTGCAACTGCTCCAGTTCTAGAGACACTTATTAGTCCGAGAGGTTTCAAAGTTGCAACTAACTTATCAATTTCTCTTCTTAAAGCAGTTACTTGAATAACAAAAGACTTTTTTGTTTTATCTAAGATTAACCCATTATGTTTTTTACATAATTTCTTTGCTTTATCCAGTTTTTTTGAGGTCCCAACTACTTTGAGTAAAGCAAGTTCCTTAAATAATATTTTAGGATCGTTTCTAGAAAAATCTCCCACCTTATGTACTGGAATTAATTTTCCAAGCTGCAATTTAATTTGCTGAATTACTTCAGGAGTACCTTTAGTGACGATTGTAATCCTAGATAAATGTTTTTTTTTATCAACTTCAGCTACTGCTAAAGACTCAATATTATAACCTCTTCCAGAGAACAATCCGATAACTCTAGCCAAGACTCCTGCTTCATTATCTACCCAAACAACTATTATATGATGATCTTCTTTCCCAAATTTTGTTGGTTGGCTATAAGCTGATTTTGGTTTAGGCATTAAACTAAAGTTTTTCCTTCATCTGAAACTTCTTCTTTTTCATCTTCTGGTCCAAGAAGCATTTGGTTATGTGGTTTTCCAGATGGTATCATTGGATAACAATTTTCCACCTTATCAACTACGCAATCAAAAATTACAGGTTTATCTGTGTTAATCATTTCTTTAATTTTTTCATCTAGCTCATCTGGAGTTTTTGCTCTAATCCCAACAGCTCCATAAGCTTCAGCAAGCTTCACAAAATCTGGTAAGGCCTCAGTATAACTTTCAGAGTAATTTTTATCGTGTAGCAATTCTTGCCATTGTCGAACCATCCCCATGTATTCATTATTTAAAATAAATATCTTAATAGGCAGTCTGTATTGTATGGCTGTCGACATTTCTTGAATGTTCATTAAAATCGAAGCTTCACCTGCTATATCCACTACTAGTTTTTTAGGATGAGCTATTTGAACACCAATAGCAGCAGGTAAACCATACCCCATAGTTCCAAGACCTCCAGATGTCATCCACCTGTTTGGTTTATTAAACTTATAATGTTGAGCAGCCCACATTTGGTGTTGCCCAACTTCTGTTGTAATAAAAGTATCTTGTTCTTTAGTTAACTCATAAAGTCTTTGTACAGCATGCTGAGGTTTTATCGTCTCTTTACTATTAATAAAATTTAAAGATTTTTTTTCTCTCCATTTATCAATTTGACTCCACCACTTTGCAATTTTCTGCTTATTAGAATCAATAAAGTTTTTATTATTTTCTTTGAATCTTTTTATAACAGCTTGTAACAATTCACTTACATCGCTTGTAATAGCTAGATCAACTTTTACATTTTTCCCTATTGAAGATGGATCTATATCTATATGAATTTTTTTTGATTTAGGAGAAAACTCATCTATTTTTCCTGTTATTCTGTCATCAAACCTAGCTCCAACATTAATCATTAAATCACAATCATGCATGGCGTTGTTAGCTTCATAAGTTCCATGCATTCCAAGCATTCCTAAAAATTGAGGATCGTCACCAGGATACGCTCCCAATCCTTGTAAGGTAGAAGTAATAGGAAAACCAGTTAATGAAACTAGTTCTCTTAAAAGCTCACTCGCTTTTGGGCCTGAATTAATTACTCCTCCACCTGTATAAAAAATAGGTTTAGAAGATTTTTTTATCATCTCAATAAATTTATCAACGTCTTTTAAATTTATTTTATTAGTTAGAGCGCCATTTAATTTTTTTTCTAATTTATTTTTACTTACTTTATAAATACCTTTGTTAAATTGAATATCTTTTGGAATATCTACTAAAACTGGTCCTGGTCGACCTGTTGTAGCAATTTTAAAAGCTTGGTTCATGATATCAGCTAAGTCATTTACATCTTTCACTAGCCAATTATGCTTTGTGCACGGTCGTGTTATTCCCGTTGTGTCACATTCTTGAAATGCATCAGTTCCGATTAAATGAGTTGGCACTTGTCCTGAAATACAAACTACAGGAATTGAGTCCATATAAGCATCTGTTAACGCAGTAACAGCATTCGTTGCTCCTGGTCCTGATGTAACTAATAAGACTCCTGGCTTGCCGCTGGATCTAGCGTAACCTTCTGCAGCATGACCCGCTCCTTGTTCATGTCTTGCTAAAATATGTTTTATAGTTTTATGATTTTTTAATTCATTATAAATAGGAAGCACAGCACCTCCAGGGTAACCAAAAATATATTCTACTTTTTGGTCCTCTAATGCTTTGAATACTATTTCCGCTCCACTTAATAATTTCGGCATTCATACAATCTAGCCTAGAAATGCCAACCGTCAAGTTTTAGCTGGTTACTTTTAATGTTTTTTTTAAAAGAATAGAGAAATTTTTAGAATATAGCTTAATCCAATTCTTCATATGACCACGAGCCCACGTATTTTGTCTTTTGGCGTACTGCCTAGTCTTAATATTGATAAGTTCTTTACATTGGTCTAACGAGATATTTTCTTTAATAAATCGATTAATTTCTTGGACACCTATCAATTTATTAGCCGATAAACTCTTATTCAGTCTTAGCGTATTAAATTTTTTAACCTCACCTAAACAGTTTTCTTTAAACATAAGTTCAGTTCTATTTGAAATTTTCACAAGTAAATCTTTTCTTGGAATATCAATAAAAACTTTTCTTAAATCAAAATCTAGAAAGTCTGATTTCGTTTTTGCAAACCAATCAAATAAAGATTTTTTTGTTTTTAATTTTACCTCATACGCTCTTTGCATTCTTTGAGAGTCTTTTGGATAAATTCTATCTTTAACTTTAGGATCTAGCTCTAAAAGCTTCTCATAAAACTTTTTTGAGCCAAGTGTCTTGAATAAAGCTCTTACATTATTTCTCGTTTTGGTATCTATATCCGGAATTTTACTTATTCCTTTAGTAATAGTGTTAAAATATAAACCAGTGCCCCCAACAATAATTGGAATTTTTTTCTTCTTTAAACATAAGTTAACTTTCTTTTTTACTTCTTTAAGCCAATCACCTGCTGAGAAATATTTTTTAACAGAAACTATGCCATACAAATGATGTTTGATTTTTTTTGTTTCAGATCTACTAGGCCTAGAAGATAAAATAGAAAACTCCTTATATATTTGCATGCTGTCAGCATTTATAATTTCTCCATTCATTTTTTTTGCTAAATGAATTGCTAATTTTGATTTTCCTGAAGCTGTTGGTCCTGCTAAGAGAATAATTTTTTTTGACAAAATTAATTTATTTTTACACCAAGATATCTTCTTCTATTATTGTTATTAATTATTGTTAACAATAAAGTTTTTTCACCCTTTTTAAAAATTCCATTAACTATTCTATTTAAATCATCAGAATTTTTTACAGGAGTTTTTTGTACTTCAATTATTATATCATTTACACTTAAGAGATTAGCTAAAGGGCTTCGATTAGAAATTTCAGTAATCACAACTCCCTTAGTTTTTTTGTTTAGATTTCTATTTGTAACATCCTTCTCATTTAAATCTCTTACTGCTATTTTTAAACTTTGGATGTCTATATCCTTTTTAACAATTTTTGGTTTTGTTTCTTTAAATTCCTCTGATGTTTCAAGTCTTCCTAAAGTTAATCTTTTTGAGATTAATTTTTTATTTCTCCAAATTTTAAGTTCAACACTTTTTCCTACTTCTGTGCTTGCGACTACATTTGGAAGTTTTTTCATTGTATTAATTTTTTTTCCGTCAAATTCTAAAATAATATCACCTGCTTTTATTCCAGCTTTTTCTGCTGGACTATTTTGGCCAACGCTCGCCACAAGAGCTCCTTCAGGTTTTTTTAATTTTTCAACGTCTGCAATTTCTTTGGTTACTTCCTGAATCCTTACACCCAACCATCCTCTTTTTGTTTCGCCAAATTTTATTAATTGGTCAATTACATTTGATGCTGCGTTGGCTGGTATCGCAAAACCGATCCCAATCGAGCCTGATTGACCTGGAGCTATGATTGCGGTGTTAACTCCGATTACCTCTCCTTTAAGATTAAATAACGGTCCACCAGAATTACCTTGGTTGATTGATGCATCAGTTTGAATAAAATCTTCATATCGCGTTAAACCAATTTGCCTGTTTCTTGCTGAGATTATTCCAGACGTTACAGTTCCACCAAGACCAAATGGGTTACCAATAGCAACAACCCAGTCGCCTACTCTTGCTCTATTTGAGTCACCAAAACGTACAGGTTTAAATTTATCTTTCGTTTTCATTTTTAAAACTGCAAGATCCATATAAGGATCTGCACCTATGACCTCTGCATTATATTCTTTGTCACCAACTCTTATTAAAATATCCTCAGCATTGGCAATAACATGGTTGTTCGTAATTACGATACCTTCCTCTTTAATTATAAAACCAGAACCTAAAGATGAGGCTTTTCTCTCCGTTGGTCTTTCAAAATCTTTAAACATTTCACCAAAAGGTGAACCTGGAGGAAACTGAAAAGGAAATTGATTAGTTGTTGTTCTCACTGTTTGAGTAGTTGAAATATTAACAACTGACGGCATTAATTTTTCTGCTAAATCAGCAAAAGAACTTGGAACTGCTTTAGCTTGAATAGATGAAAAATTTAAAATTAATAATACAAAAAATATTTTCTTAAGAATATTCATGTTAACTTTTTATATACCAAATTATTAAAAAACCGATAATCAAAAAAAACAACCCAAATGATCTCAGTTTATTTTCTGGTGTATTTTTGATCATCTCTAACATATTTTTTATTCTTGACGGGAAAATGGCAAGGAAAAGACCTTCTATAAAGAAAAGCAATCCGATTGCAGTAATAAGCTCTTTCACAAAGTGATTAATTTATCTTTTAATATTTGGCTTTATAGATTTACCAAAAAATTTAAAGAATTCGCTGTCAGGGGATAATACAAGTGAAGTTTCTCCACCGATTAGCGCTTTTTCATAAGCCTGCATAGCTCTGTAGAAAGCAAAAAACTGAGGATCTCTTCCAAAGGCATTAGCAAAAATTTTATTTCTTTCACCGTCGCCTTCTCCTTTCATAATTTCTGACTTCTTATTAGCTTGAGCTAGAATTACGGTTACGTCTTTATCTGCTGTCGATCTAATTTTTTGTGCTATCTCAGCTCCTTGTGCTCTAAATTCTTTAGCTTCTCTCTCTCTTTCAGTTTGCATTCGTTTGTAAATAGCCTCACTGTTCGCTGGAGGTAAATCAGCTCTTTTAATTCTTACATCAACAATTTGAATTCCAAAATTCTCTGCCTCTTGATTTACTTGGGATTGAATGATTTGCATTTGTCTAGCTCTATCAGTAGATAATAAGGTCGCTAATTCTTGTGTACCCAATACACCTCTTATTCTAGAGTTTATAATTGTAGACAGTCTTGATCTTGCAACTCTTTCATTTCCAACTGAAATATAGAATTTTAATGGATCAACAATCTTAAATCTTGCGAAAGCATCAACGATCAATCGCTTTTGATCTGCTGCAATAACCTCTTCGGGTTCGTTATCTAAGTTTAAAATTCTTTTATCTAGATAAACTACGTTTTGAATAAATGGTAATTTAAAGTTTAATCCAGCTTTAGTTACAATTTTTTTAGGATCACCAAATTGAAGAACAATAGCTTGGCTAATCTCTTGAACTATAAATAAAGATTGAAACACTACTACTGCTATTAAAACTATTGCAGGAATTATAATTTTAACGCCTCTCATTAATTATTGCTCCCTGATTTTTTTAGCTCTGGTAAGGGTAAATAAGGAACTACGCCTGAACCTGACTCTTTATCTATTATTACTTTGTCAATATCTGCTAAAACTTTTTCCATTGTTTCCAAATACATTCTTTCTTGTGTAACTTGTTTTGCGTTTTTATATTCATTATAAATCGCTAAAAATCGACTTGCTTCACCCTCTGCTTTAGCAACAACTTCTTTTTTATAAGCTTCAGCTTGTTGTAAAACTTGTTCTGCTTCACCTCGGGCTCTTGGGATCACATCGTTAGCATAAGCTTCTGCTTCGTTCTTTGATCTTTCTCTATCTGCTCTCGCGGCCTGAACATCTCTAAAAGCATCAATAACTTGTTCAGGTGGATCAGCTTGTTGAGTTTGAACTTGAGTGACTTGTATACCTGAACCGTACTCATCTAAAATTATCTGCGTGATTTCCTGAACTTCTATTTCAATTTTCGATCTACCCTCTGTTAAAATATTTTGAATTCTGTTTTTTGCTATAACTTCTCTCATCGCTGTTTCTGAAGCTGCTTTTACTGTTTCTATTGGGCTTTGAATATTAAATAAAAATTTTTGAGCATCTTTAATTACCCAAAAAACTGAGTAGTTAATATCAACTATATTCTCGTCACCAGTTAACATTAAACTTTCTTCGGGAACATTTCCAACTCCAGAAGATCTTCCGGTGTCGCTTGCAGGTCTAAAACCTACATCAACTCTATTAACTTTTGTAACCTTAGGAGTTAATACTCTTTCGAAAGGTGTTGGAAAGTGATAATGCAATCCCGGTTGAGTAGTGTTAACATATTTTCCAAATCTAAGTACTACTCCTTGTTCATCTGGTAAAACTCTGTAAAGACCGCTAGCAACGTAAAGCAAAGCTAAAATTAATAAACCCATAATTATTGGACGTGAACCACCTGATTTTCCGCCAGAAAATTTATTAATCGTTTTTTGAAAATTTTTAATTATATCGTCAAGATTTGGTGGATCTTGTCTTGAACCTGATCCATTACCACCAGGCATTCCCCCACCACCAGGAGGAGGTGATCCCCAAGGAGATTGGTTTTTAAAAATTTTGTCTTTAAAACTCATGTAACTTTATATAGTGACTTTTCCTGCAAAAACAAGTTAAGTAAGAGCGTTATTATGTCTAAATTGTTTAATAAAGTAAAAAGATGAGCCAAAAACCGCCACCAAAACAATTTGTTAAAACTCCGATCAATGGAACTAAGTCTGTTATCTTGGTTTCAAGCGCTAAAGGTGGAGTAGGTAAATCCACTGTAGCTATTAATCTCGCTTTTGCTCTTCAAAATCTTGGATTAAAAATAGGAATTCTTGATGCTGATGTTTATGGACCATCTCTTCCAAAATTAATTAATTTAAATGAAAAACCAAAAAGTGAAGATGGTAAGGCTATGATACCTTTGGAAAAATATGGTGCACAATGTATGTCCATGGGATTTTTAGTTGATGAACAAACTCCAATGATTTGGAGAGGCCCAATGGTAATAAGCGCTATAAAGACAATGACTCAAAATGTTTTATGGAAAGATAGAGATATGATTATAGTTGATATGCCCCCGGGCACCGGTGATACACAATTGACTTTTGCTCAACAAGTGAAAGTTGATGGAGCAGTGATTGTATCAACTCCACAGGATTTAGCGTTATTAGATGTAAAAAGAGGAATTCAAATGTTTAATAAAACTGGAGTGGAAATTTTAGGACTAATTGATAACATGAGTTACTTTAAGGGAGATGACGGCAAAGAGTATAAAATTTTTGGTGAAAGCGGAGTGGAGAAAACGTCCAAAGAATTTAATAAAGAATTTTTAGGCCACCTACCAATTCATCAAGACTTGAGAGCTTCAGCTGATAAAGGCGAGCCTTTAACTCATTTTGACCCAGATCATGAGGTTTCAAAAATATTTAAAAATATAGCTGAAAAAATTAAACAATCTTTTCTTTAAAATCAAAAGACGTCATTAATTCATTCCACTCCCTTTTAGAAAGACCTGAACTTTCATGACTTACTTTTTCACCTTTCGCCATTTGTCGAATAACTTTTTTACCTTTAGCAGAAACATGTACTGCTCCTACTCTGTAATCTAAGAATGCAGCATGGGTAATCGGAACCCATTTTTTTACTGTATCTAACATTACTTCCGCATATACTCTAATTTCATATTGAGCATGACTGTCTGCTCTTAAAAATAAAAAATTTAATAAATTTAATAAATCTGTTTTCCAGTACCACTGAGTGTAAGAATTTAAAGTGAGGTTCATTCTGGCAAGTTCTCTTGCTAGGCCTGCTTTGCTTTCATCGATAGTGCTTCCATCAAATCTCTCATTTAGCATTTTTTCATAATTATCGTAAGTTCTAGTAGCGTCGTCTTTTAAAATTTTTAGAACTTCATCAGCCTGTTCTCCGGTAATCAAGTCACCCCTTCCTTGTCTGTTAGATGTTGATTGAGCAGATAACTGGTCCTTGGATGGAATATAAAATTCTTTATCTAATATTGAATATCTTGCAGAATATTCATTTACATTTGCCGTTCTATGTCTAATCCATTGACGCGCAATAAAGATAGGAAGTTTTACATGGTATTTAATCTCACACATTTCAAATGGCGTTGAGTGCCAATGTCTCATCAAATATTTTATCAATCCTTCATCAGTTGAAACTTTTTTAGTTCCTTTTCCATAAGATACTCTCGCAGACTGTACTATTGAACTATCATCCCCCATATAATCAATCACTCTTACAAATCCATGATCTAAAACAGGTAATGCTTCATATAAAATTTTTTCCAGTTCCGGAGATGTTACGCGTTTTGTCTTATTTGATTGATCTTGTTGAGACTTTATTTCTTTTACTTGCTCAGGGGTAAGTTTCATGAAAACAATATATATATTTTATTTATAAAAATTGTTATTATTTTAAATATTTATTTGTTGATAAAACTTACGTTAACTTTATCCATATCATCTGATATATATGGTCCTTGTTTGACTGTTAAACATTGACAATCATCTAAAACTCGAATTCTATGAATTCCTGTAATAATATTAATGGCATCACCTTTTTTTAAGTGAACTTCAGTTAATTTAGTTTTATCATCATTATAAAAATCTACTGCAACTATTCCTTTTTGAACAAATAATACCTGACTTACGTCAGAAATTTTTTTTTCAATTTTTTTATGGTAATGCGCATCTTCCTCATAGCCCTTTTTATGAGCTACAAAACCGAATTGAAATGCAGAGTCTGGATTAGAAAAAAAAGTAGTTTTTTCAACTTTTTGATCTGACAAGATTACCTCTGCTAACCTTTTTCCATTTTTATCTGTAATTATTTGTATTGCTTGTTTCATATTTTAGTAAAGTCTATTTGTTTTGATTAATTTAATCTCATTTTTGACCATTATTTTTACTAATTGATTAAAGGAAGTTTTAGGTTTTTGTTTCATTATTTTGAATAATTTTGATGAATTTCCTAATAAGCTTTGAACATCATTAGGTCTAAAAAAATATGGATCTACTTTTATAATTACTTTTTTTGATCTAGTATCGTAGCCCACCTCTTTTAGACCGCTTCCTTTCCATATTATATTCATATTAAGTTCTTTACCTGTGGCTTCGACAAAATCTCTAACACTATAATTTTTTCCTGTAGCTATAACAAAATCATTAGGTTTTCTTAATTGAAGAATTTTCCAAAGAATTTCACAATATTCTTTTGCATATCCCCAATCCCTCTTAGCATTAAGATTTCCTAAATATAAAATTTTTCTTTTTTTACTTTTAATTTCACATAAACCTCTTACTATTTTTTTTGTAACAAAATTAACTCCTCTTCTCGGTGACTCATGATTAAACATAATTGCGTTGGAAGCAAAAATTTTAAAATTATCTCGATAATTTTTTGTAGTCCAATATCCTAGCGTTTTTGCTGATGCATATGGAGACTCGGGTTTAAACTTTGTATCCTCATCTTGTAAATTTTTTTTGCTGTTTCCAAACATTTCTGAGGAAGATGCCTGAATATATTTGATATTTGGTTTAATATTTTTAATGGCTTCTAAAACTCTTAAAGGCCCTATTCCAACAATATCATATGTATATTCTGGTATTTCAAAACTAACTCTTACATGACTTTGGGCGCCGAGGTTATAAATTTCATCCGGTTTAACTCTTTTTATTAAATTTTGAATTTGAGCAGAGCTACTTAGATCTCCATATTCACGTATAACTTTTTTGTTCAATTTTTCGTTATCTCTTGAAGTTGAAATTATATGATCAATTCTTTGGGTATTAGGCATTGATGATCGCCTGACCATTCCGTGAACTATATAATTTTTTTTAAGAAGTATTTCTGCGAGATAGCTTCCGTCTTGACCGGTTATTCCAATTATAAGTGCTTTTTTTTTTGGCATTTATGCAATTAATATCTTTTTTTTTACTAAATTAATAGAACTTCTTTTTTTATTTTTTTTTAGATTGAATTGTTTTTTTAATCAGAAAATGAATGTTTTTTGCGTCTAAAAAATTAGGAGTGATTATTTTTTTTCTTTCAATTGAGTCAGCAAATTTTATAAAATTAAAGTATGAGGGTAGAATCCTAAAATCATTTGAACTCTTTTTTTCTTTAAAAATCTTTTTTTTTATAAACTTATTTTTTGAAACAATAACTTTTTCAATAACGAATTGGTCAGAAATATTTAAGGTCTTGCATTTAATAAGATAATTTCCCTGATTAGTATATATAATTAATTTATGAAACAGATCATTTTGCTTTAATAATTTAGTAGATGATATTTTTATTGAACAAAAAATATCATTTTTCAATTTGAGCATTACTTCAAGAGTATTATTTATTTTATTCAAGTTAAAATTGGTAATACGTTTAATAGAATTTATTTTACCAAACAATTTTTCAATGTAGAATAAACAATGGCAGTAGTAATTAAACATTAGCCCCCCCCCATTCTTGTGATAATTTTTCCAACTATACACTTTTGTTCTATTGAATACGTTCCATTCAACACCAATAGAATTTATTTTCAATTTTTTCTTTCTGATAAGTGAACTAAAATATTTAAATGCCTTTAACTCCATCATTTCGTAATTAACCATATGTGAGATAAAACATTTTTTGTCTTTAATTTTTTTAATAATTTTATCTATTTTTTTTAAATTTAAGCTACAAGGTTTTTCACAAAAAATGTGCTTTTTATGCTTTATTGCAAAATTTATAATTTTTTCATGCATTGTCGGAGGCGATGCTATTACAACTGCTTTAATTTCTTTATCTTTAATAATGTCTTTCCAATTAGATGAAAAAAATATATTTTTAATTGAATTGTTTTTAAATTTATTTGATTTGAAAGATAAAGCTTTTAAATCAAATCTCTTAGTTTTATTTAAAGATTTTGCTAATACTTTATAGCCAAAGTTTTTGCCAATTATGGCGATTGGAATTCTTTTTTTCATTAATTCTTCTTAGTTAAAGTCGTTTGAAAAATATAAAATAACCATCTTAGATATAGAGGAATAAAAGTTAATAATTTAAATCTACTCTCTCCTCTAGTTCTCTCTATCCAAACTGTTGGTATTTCGATCATCTTAAAATTAAGCCTATGTGCTTTTGCAGTAATTTCAAAACTTAATGTAAAACCTTTATTAGACTCTAATGTTAATTGACTGAGGAGTTCTCTTGAAAACAACCTAAAAGAATTAGTTGCATCCTTAATCGGAAAAGTTGAAAAATTAAATATTATAAATGATGCAAGTTTTGTTAGTACGCCTTTTAGAAAAGGAACTCCTTTCATATTTCCACTTTGTACAAATCTGCTTGGACAAACTACGTGGTAACCTTCATTATACTTTTCAAAAATCCTATTAATAAGCTTAGAATTGTTATGGTCATCGGCCATATAGATTAATATTGCATCGGCATCTGAGATTTCAATTCCAGTAATAAGAGCTAAATTAAATCCTCGAGATTTATTTTTGATATACTTGATTTTAGGATTGTTTTTAAAATTTTCTTTTAAAATATTTAATGTCTTATCTTCATCAAAATCATAACAAATTAGTATTTCAAAATTATAATCCACATTTTGAAGAATATTTCTTACAGTCTCTACGATAGTTTCATTTTCATTGAAAACTGGAATTAAAATATGAAATCTATTATTTTTTTTCATGTAGTAAAATGCCAAATCTACTTTATAATAGAATTGTTGGTTTTACCAACTATGACGATAAACGAATTTCGTAATAAACATTACGGACGTGGGGGCAGTACCCACCACCTCCACCAATTAAATCAAAAGGGGGTGAATTAGGATCGACGGATGTCTAAAGGCTATTCTTTCGTACGAGATGGTTCCGACGTAACGGGCCAATTTACAAATGCTAACGAAAGTTATGCACTTGCAGCTTAATTAACTTTGTTAATTAAGTAACGGGGTTCGGGGCACCTGGCAACAGAACGCCCCTACTCATTTGTTAAATTAGTTTGCAGTATCAACGTTATTTAAAAAATACAACCTAGTGACTCGTCCTATACTCGTCTTGAAATTACTTAAAATTTTTAAAATGTTTATCTACTAATTTTAAAGTATCTCCCTTAAAATTTTTTGCTTCCTTATATCCCTCTAAAAAATATTTATTCTTAAAGTTAACATTTTTACTAAATCCTACATACGCTTGTTTTGCAATACTTGTGTCGTACTCTTTGTATTTATATTTAAATACGTCTAATAAAAAATTATTTAATTGATTTGGCTTTCCCTTAAACATTCTAGACAATCCATAATAATAGATACCTACCATTCTTAAATTTTTGATTGTGTATTCGTTTGCAATTGATGTATCTGCTAGCATACCAGACATCTCACTATCACTTACATACTTGTGCATAGTGCTATCAATTTCGTCAAGAAATTGAACTGCATCTATTATGTCAGTATCAGAATAATCTTTAAACAATCCAAAAATCATTAGCCGATGCTATCAAAAATAAATTAGATGGGCGAGTCGATTTTCACTCGTCCTCTACTCGTCCTGATACGTAAAATTTATGTGACTTTGAAAAAATAATTGCCTATAATCAAACAAAGTTCGGGGCACCTGGCAACAGAACGCCCCTTAAAATCTTTTAAAATTTTTTAAAATATATCCGTATATAAAAATATTAACAATTATCAATGTTATGCCAAGATATATCTGAATGTTATTAGTTAGGCCCTCGGGATAAATTATTGGGTAAAGATAGTTGTTAATAAAACCATTAGAATAAGTTGCCAACTCAGCTTTATTCAAAAACCAATTTTCTAAATAGGTTAATGGGCAAACAGAACTAGTTAGTTCTATATAAATTCCCCATGATAATGCAGGAAGATGAATATAGAATACTTTTGAAAAAATGAAGAAGAGCAGGCCACCAAAAATAACAAATAAGATAAAGATTAAATGCGCAATTAATGTAAGATTTGCAAACAATTCATACATTTAATATATTAACTAAAATTATAGGCACCTGGCAACAGAACGCCCCTTTTAATTTTGCAATGATAAAATTATTTTACTTTCTTCTGAATATTTAAATAACGAACATAATGCGTCAAACCAGGTATTGGATACTCACTTTCTTTTGTAATTTTATTATGTTTTTTTTTAAGAATTTTATTTTCTTTTTCGTACATTTTAATTATTTCAACCTGTTTCTTTGAAATTTCTTTCATAGCTCTCCAAGAAATTGACATGTAGGACTCGTTTTCATGTATGTAAATTTGTTTTTGATAAATAAGGTCTCCGGTATCAACTCCATCATCAATATGAAATATACTGTAACCAATTTTACTTTGATCTTGATGATAAATTGCCCAAAAAGGAGAATGTGCTCCTCTATAGTTTGGTGTTATCCCCGGATGTCCTCCGATAATTAGCTTTAATGACGAAATATTTCTTATGGATTTTCCAACCCATCCGTCAGAATGTACAATAATTATATCAGGATTTAGTTCTTCTATCCAATTAAGTGTTTTTTGATCATTATATGATTTAGTAAAATATAAAGGTTCTTTAATATTTTTTTTTATATTCTTACATTCTTTTATGTTGAAAATTTTCTCTAGCCTTTCTTTATCAGAAAGAAAATTTATCATTTTATAAAATATTCGTCCAAGAATTTGATCAATAACAACAAATATCCCTTTTTTTTTTAAATTTTTCCAAATTACATTTATCGGTAAACCTAAAAAAGAATTGTCGTAAACACAAACCCCAGCTATATTTAAGTTTGATTTTTTGAAATCAACAACAGTATTCCAATTCCATAATTTATTTCCTATCAAAAGAAGTACTTTGTATTTCTTTTCATTAATCATGATAAATTAAGAACCATGTCGAATTTTTACATATAATGGGTAAAGTGGACCTAATAAAAATCTTATAAAATTTTTTATTCTTCTTATTAGCATCTCTTTTGCAAAACCTCGATTATTTGCAAGCCTTCTTACTTTAGATATTTTTGTTCCTACTTTAGGACATACTCTACCAATTAAGGTCAGATCATTTTTTTTCCATAATTTATTTGTAGGCTCTGAGGTGAAAAGATATTTTATATTTGATTGTTGTGCAGATAAAATAGTTCTTTTATCCATATCTCCTCCAGGTATAGATCCACAACTTATTTTAGTATTCAAAATTTGTTCTAAAATATTAATGCTAGTTGACCACTCCTCAACCATTTCCCTAATAGTCAATTTATTAAATGGTGTAGGATGACTGTGAGAATGAGAACCTATTACATGTCCTCTTTCAAATAATTCCCTAATATTGTTTTTGTTTAAAAACGTATTTTTACCAATCATAGATGTTGTTATAAAAAAATGTGCTTGCCAATTATTTTTTTCTAAAACATCAGCAATATACATTGCAGATTTTCCTCCATCATCAAACGTTAACATTATTTTATGTTTTTCAGACTTAATATTTATATCTTTTATCGTACTTGGAATAATTTGAGTGTCTTTAATTACTTCAATATTTTTAACAAAATCCTCCTCTTTATGCTTGTATGGGATATTAGACTTTCTTAAAAATCCTGTTGAATTGGGATTGTTACTTACTTCATGATATAAAAAAGTCACTACATCCCTATACATAATGCAAATATAACTAATTATTTATTTTATTGGAAATGATAATTTGCCTTTACTAATCTTGATTACTTAAAAAATATACTTATCACCTAGATAGATTAATATTCCAACAGCTATACCTAATAAAATCCAATAATAATTATCTTTTATCATGCTACAAATTTAGTTAAATCAGGTTTAAAATAATTAGGCCCTTTCATTACCTTGCCTTTATCGTTATAGATTGGTTGTCCATCTGGGCCCAATTTACTCATATTAGAGTTTTGTACTTCTTCAAAACATTTATTTAAATCAATTCCAAACGCGTGACCAGCTCCATATGTAACATAAAGTATATCAGTTAGTGCATCGGCTACTTCTTTAATATTTTTACTATCTATTGCCTCTTTTAACTCACCAAGTTCCTCTTCTATAAGGTCATATCGTAAAGATGTAATCTTATCATCAGGAAAACCTGCTTTTTTTCTGACTTCTTGACCAAAAGTTTGCATAAATTTTCTAACACTTTCAAAATTATTCATTTCTTATCCTTTATATTTTATAATTTTTAAATATTAAATAAGAGTGTATTATAAGCATGAATCAAATATGAAATACAGAATAGAATTTGATAGTATTGGAAAAATAAAAGTTCCTGGTGATAAGTATTGGGGAGCCTCCACTGAAAGGTCTAATAAATATTTTAACATCGGAGATTTTTTAGTCAGACCTTTAGTAATTCACTCAATTGCAATTATTAAAAAAGCAGCAGCTATTGTTAATATAAAAAATAAAGATTTAGATCCAAAAATAGGTAAATATATTATTAAGGCCGCAGATGAAGTTATTAAAGCAAAACATGATAGTCATTTTCCTTTAAAAGTTTGGCAAACAGGTTCCGGCACACAAACTAATATGAATGTTAACGAAGTAATTGCAAATAGAGCTATCCAAATGATGGGAGGAAAATTAGGATCAAAAAAACCAGTTCATCCAAATGACCATGTTAATAAATCGCAATCCACTAATGATGTTTTTCCAACAGCAATGCATATTGCCATTGCTTTAAAAGCTAAAGAAAAACTTTTACCGTCACTAAGATTATTAGAGAAGGAATTAGCAAAAAAAACAAATGAATTTAGAAATATAGTAAAAGTGGGAAGGACGCATTTACAAGACGCAACTCCCCTTACTTTAGGTCAAGAATTTTCTGGTTATCACGAACAGCTCAAAAAATGTATTGTTAGAATAGAAAATTCATTAAAAGAAATACATAGTTTAGCTCAAGGTGGTACTGCTGTAGGAACGGGTCTTAATACAAGAAAAAATTTTGATAAAAAAATTATTAAGGAAATAAGTAAAATTACTAAAATTCCATTTAAACCTGCTAATAATAAATTTGCAGCCCTAGCAGCTCATGATGAAATTGTAAATTTTTCTGGAACGTTAAATACTACTGCGGTTTGTTTAATGAAAATTGCAAACGACATTAGATTTTTAGGCTCTGGGCCTAGAGCAGGTTATGGTGAACTTATACTGCCTTCTAACGAACCGGGTTCATCGATAATGCCTGGTAAGGTAAACCCAACTCAATCTGAAGCTGTTACAATGGTATGTGTGAAAGTTATTGGAAATCACAATGGTATTACTATGGCTGGTTCTCATGGACACTTTGAATTAAATGTTTTTAAACCTCTAATCATTCATAATATTTTACAATCAATTGAAATTATGAGTGACTCTTCGAAAACTTTTGCATTGTATTGTGTAAGAGGAATAAAAGCAGACAGAAAAAGAATAAAATATTTATTAGATAATTCTTTAATGTTAGTTACAGCTTTGGCGCCAAAAATTGGATATGACAAAGCAGCTCTGATAGCAAAAACGGCACATAAAAATGGAACTACTCTTAAAGAAGAAGTGGTTAAAGCAGGTTTGATAAAAGAGAAAGAATATGAAAAAATTATGAATCCGCTTAAAATGACGAAACCAAAATAAATTAAGATATTTCGATAAGAAATTCTTTAATTTTTTTATAGCTAAAGATTTCTATAAAATTTTTGTCAAATAAATAAGTTTCGAAAGTTTCTTTATAATACTTTAAATCTTCTTTTGTAGTATTATCTTCATCATTAATTAAAATTTTAGTAAAATTTATTTTTTTATTAAAAATATTTAAATTTCCTTCAACATCTACTTTCAAATTTTTAACTTTAAGTTTTCTTTTTATTGAAAATTCATTCAGAAATTTTTCAATATTTTCAGATATAAGCGAACATTCAAAAAATAATAGTGGAAATTCCTCCAAAAGATTTATATTTCCCCTACAATCAATAAAATTATCAGAAATAGAAAAATTTTTTTTGTAATTTATTCTTCCATAAGCTAACTCGATATTTAAATTTAAATCTTCTATTAAACCTCTAGTGAATTTTTTTGACAAAAAATTAGTATTATTTTTTCCATTAATTTTTTTAATCATGTCTTTAAAATCAATTATTTTATCTAATTTTAGATTTTTAATTATATTAAGATTCAAATCCTCAATAACGATATCTGAATTTATAAATAAAAATGGTTTAAGAACAATTAAACTTTCATTATTAAAAGACAAATTTTTGCTTCTAAAATAAGCATTAAGAATCTTTAGTTTAAAATCATTATAAATAAAATTAAACTTTATATTAGTATTAAGAATTTTTGATTTAAAAATACCGCTTAATAAGTTTGCGTTTTCATTATTATCAAAATTTATTTCGGAGGAAAAACCAGAGTTAATCAGCTTAAAATCGATCTTATCAAAATTTTCATTTATTTTTAATTTAAATTTTTTATCAAAAATCTCACCTTCTATTAAATCTCTACTATATCCGTAGTTTGAGAATTTAATTTTTTTAATTTCAACCAAGCTATTATTATTATCTTTTAACTTCAGATTTAAATTAATTAGATTAAATTTTTTTTTTTGACTAAATAAAAATTTCTTAAGAGTTTTGAAATCTGAGACATCTTGACTAATGCTAATATCGCTCAAATATATTTTATTTAATTGAAAATTATTAAAATTATAAATACTAATTAGTTTTGGTTTTAATTTAAGGTTCTGAACAAACAACCTTGCTTTTGATGATTTTATATTTCCTTCAACATTATTAATGGAGAGAGTAGGTGAAGGAAACGACTTATATTTAATACTATCATAATCATTGATTTCATAATTATAATTTTCAAGCAAATAATTTTTAATAGCTTGAGCTCTTTTTTCGTAATTGAAAAAATTTGGTAATATTAAAAATATGGTAATAGAAATAATGAATATAAGTAATAAATATCTAAGAAAAAAAATAAATCTAAAGAATCTAGAGTACTTGTTGTGTATTATTTTAAAAAAATTATTTATCATTTTTTTTATTTTTATAACTAGTATATAAATAAATTTTCCCTCGTATGAATAACATAGATAATTTAATTGAAAACCTTAACAAAGAACAAAAAGAAGCAGTTCTAAACACTGAGGGACCCAATTTAATAGTAGCAGGAGCCGGGTCGGGAAAGACAAGAGTTTTAACAACACGACTAATTCATATCATTGATAAAAAGAAAGCATGGCCTAATCAAATTTTATGCGTAACTTTTACAAATAAAGCAGCAAAAGAAATGCAAAACAGAGTTATGCAATATGTTAAAGGAAATTCCAATGCTGTGCCTTGGTTAGGTACGTTTCACTCAATTAGTGTAAAATTCTTGAGAAGACATGCTGAGGCATTAGGATATAAAAGCAATTTTACAATTTTAGACACAGATGATCAAAAAAAATTAATTAGGAACATTGTAAAGGGAGAAGATTTAGATGCTAAGAAATTTTCTCCTCAGTTAATAATATATCATATTGATCAGTGGAAAAATAAAGGTCTTTTACCAAAGGATGTTAAAATAGAAAAATCGGGTTCAATACTTAAATCTGTATTAAAAGTGTATGAAGTTTACCAAAACAAAGCTAAAGATCTTAACGCGTTTGACTTTGGTGATTTAATTTTATTTTGTGTAAAATTATTTGAAGATCATAAAGATATTAAAGAAATTTATCGAAAAAATTTTAAATATATTTTGGTTGATGAATTTCAAGATACCAATTTCATTCAAAATAAATGGTTAAACCTTTTAGTAAATGATAAGGAAAATATTTGTTGTGTTGGAGACGATGATCAATCTATTTACAGTTGGAGAGGCGCCGAAATTAAAAACTTTCTAACATTTGATAAAATTTATAAAAATTGTAAAGTATTTAAATTAGAACAAAATTATAGATCAACAAAAAATATTTTAGAAACTGCTTCAACTTTAATTTCAAATAATTCTAACAGGGTTGGTAAAAAATTATGGTCTTCAGCAAATCAAGGAGAATTAGTAAAATTAAATTGTTACAGAACTGGTAAAGAGGAAGCTCAAGGTATTAGCGATATAATAGAAAAAAAAATCAAAAAAAAATATTCTTATAACGATGTATCAATTCTAGTACGAGCTATTTATCAAACCAGGGAATTTGAAGAAAGATTTCTTCAGGTTGGGATTGGTTACAGAGTTTTAGGAGGTATAAAATTTTATGAGAGAGCAGAAATTAAAGATGCTGTATGTTATCTTAGAATTATTAATCAAAAATTTGATGATTTAGCTTTAGAAAGAGTTATTGGGTCACCTAGAAGAGGTATTGGTGAAAGCACATTAAATCAAATTTATAATTTCGGAAAAAAGAATAATATTTGTTTAGAAGACTCTATTGTAAAAATGATAGAAAACGGAAACTTTAAACCAAAAATTAAAACCTCGCTTAGCCAATTAATTAACTTAATACATAAATGGCGTAAAGACTCCTTAACTATGAAACATTTCGACTTGTTGAAAATGGTATTAGACGAGTCAGGTTACTCCTCAATGTTGAAAAATAAAAAAGATTTAGAGAATGAAAACAGGCTTGAGAATTTAAAAGAATTGCTCAGAGCTATGCAAGATTATGATAACTTGCAAAGTTTTTTAGAGCATGTAGCTTTAGCTACTTCAATTGATCAGGAATGGGAGGGAGCAAAAATTAATTTGATGACTATGCATGCTGCAAAAGGTTTAGAATTTGATGTAGTTTTCCTACCAGGATGGGAAGAAGGGCTATTCCCTCACCAAAAATCGTTAGAGGAAAAAGGTGATTTTGCTTTAGAGGAAGAGAGAAGATTGGCCTATGTTGGGATTACAAGAGCGAAAAAAGAGGCATATTTATCTTTTGCGATGAAAAGAGCTTTTCACGGAGATTGGATGGATGCTTTACCCTCAAGATTTATAAATGAAATACCTGAAAATAGTGTAGAAAAAAATGAAATTAACTCTAGCGATGATAATGATTTTGACTTCAATCAAGATAATTCAATTGAATTTGATGAAGAATACAGAAGCCCTGGGTGGGATAGGTACAAAAAAAATAAAATACTTAAATGGAAAAAATAAAAAAATTAAGGAACATTTTTAAGAAAGAAAAAATTGATGGATATATAGTTCCAAAAAATGATGAGTTTTTTGGAGAATATATTCCAGATCATAATGATAGATTGAAATTTATTTCAAATTTTTCAGGTTCATATGGTTTCGTTGTGATATTAAAAAATAAAAATTATTTGTTTGTTGATGGAAGGTACACTTTACAAGCTAATAATCAATGCAAAAAGTTTTTTAAAGTGATTACAATTCCTGATAAAATGCCCTATGAGATTATAAAAGAAAAAAAATTATTAATTGGATTTGATCCAAAATTATTTACAAAAACAACTCTTTCGATATTTTTAAATAGATCTAATTTTAAATATAAACCGATAGAAAAAAATTTAATTGATAAAATTTGGAAGAGAAAAATAAATATAAATAGAAAAAAATTTTTTAAATTACCTGAAAATTCTGTAAGTGAAAAATATAGTTTAAAATTAAAAAAAATTAATAGTTATCTAAAGAAAAAAAAAGCTGATTTTCTATTAGTGACTGCCAGTGAAAATAATGCTTGGCTGCTAAATATCAGAGGTCACGATACAAATTATACTCCAATACCATATAGCTATATATTGATAAATAAAAATAAAAAAGTAAAATTTTTTTGTGATTTAAAAAAAATATCATTTTCTTTAAAAAAAAATTTTAAAGAAATCGAATTTATTGATATCAAATTAATTCAAAAAATTCTTTCTGAAATAAAAAATAAAAAATTTATTATTGATAAAAATACTTGTTCGTTTTATTACGAAAATATCATTTACAAACAAAATAAAATTTTGAAATTAAATGATCCAATCTATCATCTAAAAGCTTTTAAAGGAAAAAAAGAAATAGAGAATATCAAAAAAGCTCACATATTTGACGGAGTAGCATTAACGAAGTATTTATTTTGGTTAAAGAAAAATTTCAATAAAATAAAAATTACTGAAATGAGTGCATCAGACAAATTATTTCAATTTAGGAAAAAAAATAAAAAATTCAAGTTTTCAAGTTTCCCTACTATCTCAGGATCTGGACCAAATGGAGCAATAATCCATTATAAAGCAACTAGAGAAACCAATAGAAAATTAAAGAAAGGTGATATCTATCTTGTTGACTCTGGCGGACAATATGAATTTGGAACTACTGACGTGACTCGTACAATTTCTTTAAAAAATTCAAACAAAAGAGTTAAAAATATTTTTACTAAAGTTCTTAAAGGACATATTGCTGTCGCTAATTATAAATTGAAAAATAATACATCTGGTTCTAAAATTGATTATTGTGCAAGGAAATATTTGAAGCAAATTGGTTTAAACTATGCGCATGGTACTGGTCACGGCGTAGGATATTATTTAAATGTGCATGAAGGGCCTCAGGCTATATCAAAAAAAAACAAAATTTATTTACAGGAAGGAATGGTCGTATCTAATGAACCAGGTTATTATGAAAAAAATAAGTTTGGAATAAGAATAGAAAACTTAATTTACGTTAAAAAAGACAAGAATAAAAAACGCTTTGAAAACTTAACCATGGTGCCAATTGATAAAGATTTAATAAACATTGAGGACCTTAATGGAAATGAAAAAAAATGGCTTAACAATTATCATAAAAATGTTTTTAGAAATTTAAGGGATCATATGAATAAAGTAGAAATTGCGGAACTAAAAGTTGCTTGTTCAGCTATCTAAAATTTTATTCCAGTCATTTTCAAGAATAATTTTTATTTTTAATTCTTTTGCCTGATCAATTTTCTTTTTAGTAGGTTTAGAGTCACCAACTACTAAAAAGTCAAGTTTTTTGGAAATTGATCCTAATACCTTTCCTCCATTGCTTTCTGCAATTGCTTTTGCTTCAGATCTACTCATATTCTTAAACCCGCCAGTGAACATCAATTTTTTATTGGAAAACTTACCTCCAGTATTCTTTAAAGAGTAATTTCGAATAATTAGTTTACTTATTAAATCATTAATTATTTTATTATTTGTATTGTTGGAAAAAAAATTATTTAAGGATTGAATTTGAGTCTCTCCAATACCATCTAATTCAGCTAAATTATTTAAAATTTTTTTTCTATTTTTTAAATAAAATAATTTTGAAAACTCTTTAATCGAGCTAAAAAAACTTGCTAAAATTTTTGCATTTTCTTGCCCGATATGCCGAATACCAATGGAAAAAATAAACTTGTCAAGCAAAATTGATTTTGATTTTGTTATAGCTTTTTTTAAATTATCAATTGAAAGATCGCCCCATCCATCAAGCTTTTTAATTTTACCATAATCTAAATCAAAAATATCGGATGGTTTTTTAATTAAATTCAATTCCCAAAATTGATCAATAACCTTTTTTCCAAGACCATCAATATTAAATGCCTCCTTAGAAACAATGTGTTTTAATTTTTCTTTGGCTATAAACTTACAATCGTATCCCTTTAAACATCTTCTAACCGCATCAAGTTTTTTAGTGCTTTTGCTATACTCTTTTTTTGTTTCAGCTCCACATAAACACTTATTTGGGAAGATAAATTTTTTACTTTGTTTATCTCTTTCTTTTTTATCAACGGAGACTACCTGAGGAATAACATCTCCAGCTCTTTGAATTATTACTTTATCGTTTATTCTTATATCCTTTCTCTCAATTTCATCCTCATTGTGTAAAGTTGCATTTGATACTACCACTCCTCCAACAGTAACTGGTTCAACTTTTGCTACAGGTGTTATTGCTCCAGTCCTACCTACCTGAATAACAATATTTTTAATTCTAGTAATAGCTTTCTCAGCTGAAAATTTATACGCTGTTGCCCAACGAGGCGAGTTAGATGTATTGCCTAATCTTTTTTGTAAATTTAAATCATTTACCTTATAAACAATACCATCAATATCATAGTTTAATGATGAGCGTTCTTGATTAATTTTTTCATGTTGTTTTTCAATTTGCTCTAAGCCTTTAACAATTTTTGCTGATGGGTTTGTAATAAAATTCCAATTAGATATTTTTTCAAGAAATTCAGACTGAGTTTTAAATATCATTGGCTCGATTGCTCCGAATCCATAAGCAAAATATTTAAGTGGAATTTTTGCTGTTTCCTTTGGATCTTTTTGTCTAAGTGATCCGCCAGCAGCATTTCGAGGATTTGCAAATTGATCTTTGATACTGATAAAATCTTTTTTTCCTATGTATATTTCACATCTAATTTCTAATAATTTAGGAACTTCTGAGGACTTAATAATTTTTGGAATTTCATTTATAGTTTTTAAATTCTCTAAAATATCTTCACCCACTATGCCGTCCCCTCTTGACAATCCTCTTTTTAATTTTCCATTCTCATAAATCAAAGTCGCTGAGATACCATCAATTTTAGGCTCAGAAAATAATTCAATATCTTTATTTTTATAGTTTAAAAAATTATTTATTTTTTTGAGAAAATCTTTCATATCATTTCTATCAAAAGCATTTGACAATGAAAGCATGGGTTTTAGGTGATGTATTTTTTTAAATTTATTTAAAGGAGTTGCACCTACATTATTATCTAGCAAACTTAATTTCTTTAAAAATGAATACTGTTTTTCTAAGTTTAATACCTCTTTTTTTAAATAATCATATTCTTGGTCAGAAATTTGAGGATTATCATGGTTAAAATAAAGATTATTATGCTTTTTTATTTCAGAGATTTTCTTTTTATAATCTTTAAGTAAAATATTTTTACTTTTCATTGTGTCATTTAATTTTTTTTAATATTTTTTGAATAAAGTTCTTTTCATCTTCTGATTCTTGTTTTTCAATAATTTTATATTCCTTATTTAAAATTTTGTATGATTGCTCATACCATTTACTAGAATTATAATTATATCCTAGAATCGTTGCATACTTTTTTGCCTCTTTTTCCACTCCGATATGATAATAAATTTCAACCAGTCGATGGAGTGCCTCTTCAATAAAAATTGTTTTACTATACTCATCAACTATTATTTTTAATCTATTAATTGCTGGTATCCATTTTTTTACAGAAATATAGTATTTAGCAACATAAAGCTCTTTTGAGGCAATCTGATTAATAATTAGATCTTTTTTAAACTGAAGGTCAATTGCATAATCACTATTAGGATATTCAGATAAGAAAAAATCTATCTTGTCTTTTGCTTTTAGAAGAGGTTCGATATCTTTTTTTTCGTCTCCAATTTGCTCGTAGTATATGATTGCTGTCAAATAGTGAGCATAAATTACATTTTTATCTGCAGGATATTTTTTTAAATATTTATTTATATTTTCTAAAGCTTCATTAAAAAAATTTATTCCGTATAAACAATAGCTTGCCATAATTGCAGATTTTGCTGCAAACTCAATAACATCAAAGTTCAATTCCGCTTCTGTAAATTTTTTTTCTGCATAAAAATAATCTCCTTTCTCAAAAGCAGTATAAGCTTCCTCATAAACTGCATATGGATCAACTCTTGAAGTTGGTTCATAAGTCACGTCTTTGTTAGAACATGAAATTAAAAATAACGTGATTAAAAAAATTAATGATTTCTTTACCATTGATATTTTAATAGCAAATTTATTATAAATGGTAAATTTTATTGATAACTAAGCGTTAACAGCAATCTTATTTGACTGGTAAGAATTAAGTGTTTTTCCAGTAATATTGACTTTTTCGTTTTCTATTATTGTAAAACTATCTTTTAATTTAAATATTTTTCTTAAAAACATATTTGTTAACTCATGTCCACCTTGATTACATATTACTTTCCCACAAATTCTAAATCCTGATAATACAAAATCCCCAGCTAAATCTAGAATTTTGTGATTTACGAATTCTTTTGTATTTCTTAGCCCTTCTTTATTTAGCACCTCGTCTGCACCAACTACTATAGCATTATCCAAAGACCCACCTTTAGCTAAACCAAGTTTTTTTATACTTTCAATATCTTCAAATAAACAAAAAGTTCTCGACTCAATAATTTTATTTAGATTATTTTCTTTAAAGTCTACTAAATTTCTTTGGTTTCCTATTATTTTATTTTTGTAATTAAGAGTAAAATCAACTTTAAGACTTTCACTTGGTTCTATAGATATTTTCTTTTCTCCAAAATTAAGTTCAATTTTCTCTAAAATTTTTAAGAATTTTCTTTTCTTTTCTAAAACTTTCAATTTTAATTTTTTAAATACTCTTGAAAAATCTTTAGCTGATCCATCCATGATCGGCACTTCTTCATTATCAATTTCAATTATCGCGTTATCAATTCCTCTGATGTATAAAGCTGCTAATAGATGTTCAACAGTTGAAACTCTAACGTTAAATGCATTTTCTAGTGTTGTGCATAATTTAGCTGAGGATACGTTCTCATAATTGGCTTTTATGATGTTATTTTTACTTAAATCTATTCTTTTAAAAATGATTCCCTGGTCATTGCCTGCTGGTAAAATAGTAATCTTACAATTTTTCCCAGAATGAAGCCCTACGCCTTTAAAACTTACGGGTGTAGAAACTGTTTTTTGATAAATTTCTTGCATTTCAAGGGTTATACTCAAGAATTCAAATAATCTTAAAACAACTAATGTTTCTAAAAATAACAATTTAATTGAACAATGTTTCAAAAAACCTAGAAATTATAGATTTTTTTACATTAGCTATAGGTATAGCCTCTTTTTTCCAACCAAATTGGACTATTTTATTAAGGTTGTTTACTGCAACTTCAGTTGAAAAATTTTCAAGATATTTTAGCTCATTTTCTTTCGGAGAAAACGAAATATCATATAACTCTTTCATGTTATCATAATGAGATTTGTCAGTAAGTTCTAAAAAAATAATACTTGATGTTTCAACAAAATTTTTAAAATTAATATTTTTCAATAAAATTTTTTCAGCAATTTCTTTTATTCTTGCAAATGCAATTTCATAAATTAACTTTTTTCTTATTTTTTTATTTATTTCTCCTTCAAGAATTTTTTTTTCTATAAGTTCACTCTCAGGTATTTTGCTATTAAATTTAAATTTTGAAATGATTTTTTTTACAGTTTCTAGACTAAGTGATGTTATTTTTGAAATATCTTTTGAAATAATTTCAAAACCGAAATCAAAATTTTGTTCAAATTTTAAAGCATCATTTTCAAAGTAAAAAACTTTTGAGTTGTTTTCGTTAATTTTTATATAGAAAAAAGTATCAATCCCAGGATTCATATTGCTAATGTAAGCTCCCTCCACATAACTTTTTAGAAAAATTTTTTTAATTTTTAAATTTTGTAAATTAAAAATGTTATCTAAATTTTTATAGTCATTATTATTGATTAAACAAAATGATAATTCATGAGCATAGAGGTCACCAAATAAACCAATCGGTGGATTAATAATTTTTTGTTTATCTAAAAAAAAATTAGAATTAAATATATGTAAAATAGTTTTTTTGCTTTCAACATCATTTATAGAAGATTTAAGTGAATTTAAAATGTAAGTAATGTTTTCTCTCAAAACTTGAGATCCATTTAATTTTTTAAATCCAGTAAAATTAATGAATGTTATATTAAAGTCATTTAGAATTAAGAAAACATCTTTAAATATGCATTTAAATTTTTTTTCTAATGAAAAAATATTTTCTTTTAAAACTTTTGAAAAAAGTTCGTAATTAAAAATATTAGACTTATCAAAATTTAATACTGGTACAACAAACTTATCGATAGAAACAAGTTCATTTTTTTCATCGATCTTAGCGACTATAAAAACAAATTGTTTAAAATAAATTTCAATAAATAATCTTGGCTTTAAAATATTTGCGTTCATTTTAAAATTAATTGGTCATCAATTCTATAATCGAAAATTTTATATTTTTTAAATTCGTTACGATATTTAATATCTAAAAAGTTTTTTAAACTTTCAATGTAATTTATTGATGGGAGTTTGATAGTTTTTTCATCTTGAGTAATTAAATCCCATCTATTCGACTCAAAAAAATAATATTTTTTAATTGATTCTAAAGGAAAATTAACTTTTTTTAAATTGTAATAAAAAATTTGAAAATCTTTTTCATTGCCAAATATAATTGGAAGATCTTTATATATATGTAAATTTTCAAATTTAATTAGTTCAATTTTTTCACTTAAATAAAATCTTTCTTTTTTTTTTTGTAAAATTGCAATTGGTTTCTTTTCGAAAATTTTGATTATCAAAATGTCAGGATATTTTTTTTTAACTTGAAAACTCTCTATATATGTATTTTGTCTAAGAATTTTTTTAACTTTATCTAAATTTATGAAAACAAGATTCTCATTATAAATACTTAATAGCTCTTTTTTAATATCTGTTTCAGATAATAAATTGTTATTTTCAATTTGAATAATTTTAATTTTAAATTTTTCGATTGTAATTTCTTTTTGGGAGATAAATGTTGTAAATAAAATTAAAAGGGAGATCCCTATAATAAAACGTTTAGTCATTTATTAATACTTGCATCTAGTAAAATTTTCTCAACTAAATCTTCAAAGGATATACCCTTATAATTTGATATCTCTGGTACTAAAGATAAACTTGTCATCCCAGGCTGTGTATTTATTTCTAACAAATAAAAATTATTTTTATAAAATTTAAAGTCTGATCTAGTTACTCCTCTGCACCCTAATATTTTGTGTGTTTTTTTTGAAATTTTCAAAACCTGATTATATTTTTTTTTAGACAACCTTGCTGGCATTACATGTTGTGTCTTTGCCTTTTTTGTATATTTTGCCTTATAATCATAAAATTCTCTCTTAGGAATTAATTCTATTGCGCCGATCGGTTCACCATTAATCACTGCTGCTTGAATTTCTTGCCCGCCAATATACTCTTCGATAATTAAATTATCATATTTTTTTAATAAATTTTTAATTGTTTTAAAAAGTTTTTTTTTATTTTTACAAACAACAACACCAAGGCTAGATCCTTCATTAATTGGTTTTGAAACTATTGGAAATCTTATTGTCTTTTGACTTAATTGTCTTTGTACTAAGTTTTTATGAAAATTTGATTTATTAATTGATATAAATTTTGGAGTTTTGATATTATTTTTTATGAATATTTCTTTCGATATAATCTTATTCATAGCATTAAACGAGCTTACAACCCCTGAATGCGTATATGGAATTTTTAAATACTCAAAATAACTTTGAGCAACACCATCTTCGCCATCTCTACCGTGTAAGGCATTGAAAATAACATCTATTTTTTTTTTGTCTATTAGATTAAAATTTCTCACTTTTGGATCAAACGTTGATACCTTGTATCCGCGTTTTTTAAGTGCCTTTATACATGCTCTACCACTTTCTAAACTGATAGTTCTTTCACCAGATGTACCACCCAGAACAACTAAAACTTTTTTAAATTTTTTTTTACTCACCAATAATTTTAATCTCTAATTCTAAATTTATACCTGTTTTTTCGTATACTCTCTTTTTTACTTTTTTAATTAAATTTTCAATATCAGAAGATTTAGCGTTACCATTATTAACGAAAAAATTACAATGTTTTTCTGAAATCATTGCATCTCCCTCTTTGAAATTTTCACAACCTGCCTTCTTTATAAACATCCAAGCTTTTTTATCTTTACTTATATTTTTGAAAGTACTGCCACAGGTTTTAATTTTACTTGGCTGGGAATTTTTTTTTCTTTCAATAAAATCAGATTGTTTTCTTTCTATTTCATGCTTTTTTCCAATTTTGCCTTGAAATTTAGCTGATAAAATAATTAAATTATTAGGAAGATTTGTGCCTCTGTAAGAAAACTTAATATTTTCTTTTTTTATTTCTATCTCTGATAAATTATTTTTATCAATAGCCTTTAAAGATATAAGAACTTTAGAAATATCATTATCATAACAGCCACTGTTCATTACTATAGCTCCTCCTACTGATCCAGGTATACAAGATAAAAATTCTAGATTACTTAGATTGTTCTCTTTTGCAAAATTTGCTACTTTACGATCAAGCGTGGCAGCGCCCACATCCAATACGTCTTTATCAAGTATTTTTGTATAGGAAAAATTTTGACCTAATTTAATTACAGCTCCTTTAACACCATTGTCTCTAAAGAGAGTATTTGAGCCTGCCCCAATAATAATTGTTTTCAAGTTTCTTTTTTTTGCCTCATATAGAAATTTTATAAGTTGTTCTTTATCTTGTGCTTTGTAAAAATACTCTGCATTGCCGCCAAGATTAAACCAACTGTAACTTGAAAGTTTTACGTTTTCACTAAAATTGCCTTTAAATTTTTTTATAAAATCAGAATTTAAAATCATATTAAATACTTAAGTCCTGCCATCCATTTTGATATTATTCCGGCTCCCATTCCAATAATTATTTCATCGCTAATTAAATTTTTCTTTAAATACTTACTTAACTCTATTTCATTTTTTATAATTATCACTTGAGTATTTGAGTTTTTAGCAATCAAATTTGAAAACTTTAGCAAATCAAATTTCTCATTTTTTCTCTCTCCTGCAGCGTATAGAGGACATACAATGACTAAATTTGATTTAGAAAAACATTTAGAAAACTCATTTTTTAAAGATAATACTCTTGAGTAACGATGTGGTTCAAATACGCTTATGATTTTTCTATTGGGATTTACTTTATGAACTCCTTCTAAAATAGAACTTATTTCAGTAGGATGGTGGGCATAATCATCATAAAAATCATTTTTATTTTTTGAAAATACTTTAGTCATTCTTCTTTGAACTCCAGAGAAATTTTTAAGAGAGTTTTTAGCAAGGCTTAAGTTTGCGCCTAGATTTAAACAAACAATAAAGGCTGCTGCCGCATTAAGTACGTTATGCTTTCCTAATAGTTTTATATTTATATTTTCAATATTCTTTTTTTTCTTTTCTTTATCCTTAAAATATAAGTTGAAGGTTGTGCTTTCTGAATTGTATCTTTGAATTTTTACTTGAAAGTCAGCTCTTTTACTTTCACCGTATGTTATAATATTTTTAATTTTAATTTTATTCAAAATTTTTCTAATATAAATATTATCTATACATATAATTGATTTTCCTGTGGGAGGAGTTTTATTAATAAAATTTACAAATGAGTTTTCTAGATTTCGAAATTTTTTGTAAAAATCTAAGTGTTCATAGTCAATATTTGTAACTATTGAGTAATTAATTGGTAATTTTAAAAAACTTCCATCAGACTCGTCGGCTTCAAGGATGGCCCAATCTCCTTTTCCAAGCCTTGCATTACTTTTTAAAGAATTTATTACACCACCATTAATTATTGTAGGATCCAACTTTTGGTCTGATAAAATTTTAGCTACTAAAGATGTAGTTGTAGTTTTTCCATGAGAGCCGGTAACGATAATGTTTTTTTTAAGAGACACTGCATCAGCTAAGACCTCGGCTCTTGAATATATAGGTAGTTTGTTTTTTCTTGCATACTTTAATTCTGAGTTATTGCTTTTTATTGCAGTTGATTTGACGATAATAGTTGCATTTTTAACATTACTAGGAGAGTGACCTAAATAAATTTTTATTCCTGCTTTCGCACAGCTAATAGTATTTTTGTTTTTACTTTGATCACTTCCCTGTATTCGAAATCCCATATTTTTCATTATCTGAGCAAGACCGCTCATACCTATGCCTCCTATGCCAACAAAATGAATTATATCTTTTTGGCCTAAATTAATTTTTTTCATTAATAATTTTTTTTATTTGGGTATTAAAAGTTTTAAAAATATCTTTGTCAGAATATTGTCTTTGTTTATTTATAATACCTTTAAGCTGTGATTTATCTTGAAAAATTGACTTTATCAAATCGAACAATTTGTTTTTTATATCCTTTTCTCTCAATAAATATCCATAGCCTTTTTTTGCATAAAACTCTGCGTTTTTATGCTGATGATTATCGGCTGACGATGGTAATGGAATTGAAATAAAAGGTATCTTAACGTTTATCAATTCCCCTAGAACAGAGGCCCCCGAACGAGTGATTACTAAATTTGATTTTGAGTAGTAATCAATAATTTTATCTGTAAAATTAAATATTTCAAATTTAATTTTTGCTTTTCCGTAAAATTTTGATAATTGCTCATTTTGTTTCTTTTGGCATTGCTGAAAAACTTTTATTGAAAATTCTGTCTCCTTTAGCTTTTCGAAAACTTGTGGCAATTCATCTGCAAAAATTTTTGCAGCTTGGCTACCTCCTAGAACTAAAACGTTAATTTCATTAAAATTACTATTAACTTTATAAAGATCCGAATTTATAATTTCCTGCCTAACAATATTTCCTATTTCATATATCTTATGAACATATTTTTTTGGGATACCGTCAAGTTCTTTATAAGAAACAAATAATTTTTCAGCAAAAGGTAACAAATACTTATTTGCCTTTCCGATAATTAAATTGTTTTCGTAAATTATAAATTTAATTCTTAAAAAGAATGCAGCAATACATATTGGAAAAGATGAATAACCTCCAACCCCAATTATAATTGACGGTCTATTAAGTATTAAAAATAAAAAAGATTTGATTATTGAATAAACTATAATACTTATTGATAATATCATTGTAAAAATATTTTTTCTGATAAAAGGTGATGATGGAATTTTTTTCAAGTTTAGATTGATATAATTTTTTAGTATTTGAAAACCTCTATTATCTGTAGTTAAAATCAAATCATAATCTTGCTCTAAGTTATTTGCCAAACTATATGCAGGAAAAATATGCCCTCCAGTTCCTCCTGTAGCAATAATTATTTTTTTTTTAATCATAAAGATAAGCTTTATTCTTTGTATAGTTTAAAACTATTCCAGCTAAAATGGCGCTTCCAATTAAAGATGAGCCACCATAGCTTAAAAAAGGTAAAGTCATACCAGTTGTTGGTAGTAAGCTAGTATTAACCCCGGCATGTATGAATGTTTGAAATATTAATAAAGTAGCTAATCCACTTAAAGAAATTTTTAAAAATTGGTTTTCTTGATTAAAACAATTTTTTATAATTCTAAAAGATATATATAAAAAAATTAATAATATCATTATGGAGACTATTGAACCATATTCCTCAGATATGACTGCTATAATATAATCTGTGTGGGCTTCTGGAACACTTTCTTTCAAAATTCCTTCGCCCATTCCTTGGCCAGTCAAGCCTCCTAGTTTGATAGCATCAAGAGCTGAGGAAGATTGAAATTTATCTCCTTGGTTAGGATCAAAAAAAGTTATTAGTCGATTAGTTATATAACCAAATTTCTCTGGTAAAAAAAATAATAATGAACTTAAAGATATAAGAAATAGAGAGAAAAAAACGAATATAAAAACTAAGCTTACACCTGAAACAAACACTATCGAAACCCAACTACATATTAATAATATTGATTGGCCTAAGTCTGGCTGATCAATCAATAGAATTATTATTGAAAATAAAAGTATAAAACTAAGAATATACTTTAATTGTGAATTTTTAAATTTACTATTAGTAAGTACTTTTGCTGTAATTAAAACAAATAATGGTTTCAAAATTTCAATCGGTTGCAATCTAAATAAATACAAATCAAGCCATCTTTTAGCACCTTTTACTTCATGTCCAAATATTGGAACAAACGCTAATAATAAAAAAGATATTATAAATAATGGAATTACAAGTTTGATCATTGAGTGTGTATTCATTAAAGAGATTAAAATCATCATTGCTAAAGCTAAAAAAGTGAAAATCAGATGTTTAGTGAAAAAAAAATAGAAATCTTTGTTTAACCTTTCGCCAGCTAATGATGAAGTTGATGAATATGAAAAAAATAAACCTAAAAAAAATAATAATAAAAAACTAAATAAAATTTTTTTATCTATACTTCTCCAATAATCATTTAAAAAAAATTTAAATAAATTTTCTACCATAAATCATGCACAATCTTTTAAATTCATCTCCCCTTTGCTCAAAATTTTTAAATTGATCGAACGATGCAGCTGCTGGACTTAATAAAATGTAATTTTTTTTTTTTTGTTGTAAATCAATATCTCTAAAAATTTGAATGATTGAGCTTTTTAAATTTTTAGTGACAGAAAAAATTATTTTTTGTTTGATTTGATTTTTAAAAAAATTTGTATTTTTTCCTATTAAGTAACACTTAGCTATATTTTTTTTAAACTTAAGAATATTTATTTTATCATTTTTTTTTGGTAAACCTCCAGCAATCCAATAAATATTTTTTAAACTTGATAAAGCGGCTTGAGTAGCTTTAAAAGATGTCGCTTTCGAATCATTTATAAATGTAATATTTTTTCTTTTTAAGAAGATTTCGAATCTATGTGGCAAACCTCTAAATGACTTCATTGTATTTACGAAATGTTTGTTACTTATTTTAATTATTTTACAAAAGGTATAAATAAAACTCATATTTTCATCATTTATTATAGAATTTAAATATTTGTTTTTAATTAAGTGTTTAATTTTATTATATTGATCTTTTTTATTTAAAATTAGTTTGCTCAAAAATTTCCTTTTAATAAATAATTTTTTGAATTTTTTATCAATAAAAGCGTAATTCTTTTTAGTTTGTAAATCGAAAACTTTTAATTTTGATCTCAAATAATTACTTTTGCTTCCATGCCAATCAAGATGATCATTTGAAATATTAAGGAAAAAAGCAAAGTCCGGTAAAATAAATTTAGAATGGGAGAGTTGAAATGACGATGCTTCAATAATAACAAAATCTTTCTTTGAATTTTTTAAATCTAGAATAGGTGTACCTATATTTCCACCTAAAAAAGTTTTAAATTTATTTTTTCTTAATAGATGATCCAGTAATTTACACGTTGTAGATTTTCCATTAGTTCCAGTCACAACAATACTTTTAGATTTTTTTTTAGATAAATAAAAAAGATCAATGTCTGAAATTATCTTTTTTTTGAAATTGCGGAGATTTTTATTTTTTATCAGACTTACCCCAGGAGATAAAACAATATAATCAACTAATTTTAAGGTTTGTTTTAAGTTTTGAGTTCTATATTTTTTAAAAATTTTTTTTTCCTTATCATCCCAAACTTTAAAATTTACAATTTTTTCTCTTTCAAAAAATTTTACAACAGAACATCCAGATAAACCAAGTCCGTAAACAAGGAACGATAGTTCTTTGAGTTTTGGCAAGTAAAACATTCTTTACCTTAATTTTAAAGTTGCTAATCCTATCAAAGCTAATATGATAGCTATTATCCAAAATCGAATGACAATTGTTGACTCTGCCCAACCTTTTTTTTCAAAATGATGATGAATCGGAGCCATTTTAAAAATTCTTCTACCAGTTAACTTAAAAGATACTACTTGAATAATAACTGAAACTGTTTCTAAAACAAATAATCCACCGATAATTGCTAATACAATTTCATGTTTAACTATTATTGCTATTGCAGCTAGTGATCCTCCTAATGAAAGTGAACCAGTATCTCCCATAAAAATTTTTGCTGGTGGTGCGTTATACCAAAGGAAACCCAAGCATGCTCCAACTATTGATCCACAGAAAATAGATAATTCTCCTACATCTGGAATGTATTGAATTTGTAAATATTCAGAAAAAATTGTGTTGCCAACTACATAGGAAATTAAGGTGAATGAAAGCGCAACTAACATAACTGGAACTGTTGCTAATCCATCTAATCCATCAGTTAAATTTACTGCATTAGAAGCCCCAATAATTACAAATAATCCAAAAGGAATAAAAAACAAACCCATATGCCATATTAAACTCTTAAAAAATGGAAAATAAAGATTAAATAAAAACTCATGATTAGAATATTTTATTAAAATTAATAGTGTAATTAATCCAATTATTATTTGACCAAGAAATTTATATCTTGATTTGAGACCTTGTGAGTTTTTGAACTTAATTTTTAATACATCGTCTAATAGTCCTAAAGCTCCTAAAGATAATGCAACAAATATCAACGTCCAAACATAAATATTACTTAAATCAGACCATAAAATAGTGCCAGATATAATTCCTATAATAATAATTACTCCGCCCATAGTTGGCGTTCCAGATTTCTTTATAATATGATCAATAGGTCCATCTTGTCTTATAGGGCCAGCAATCATTTTTTCAGAAAATAATTTGATCAACGGACCTCCAATAATAAAGACTACAACAAGAGAAGTAATAACAGCTAAGCCAGTTCTAAAAGTAAGGTATCGAAAAACATTTAAAAAAGAATATTGATCGACTAAAGAAGTAAATAAACTAAATAGCATTTATATTCCTTTAGTTAGCTTTTTACTGAATTCATTGAGACCTGTTGCATTTGATCCTTTAATCATAAGATAATCATTATTTGATATCATTTCGTTTAAACTAAAATCTATATCATTAAAATTTTGTAAAATATTTCCTCTTTTCTTTTTATTCAAATATTTATATGTGAAAATTGTTTTTTTCCCTTTAACGAATACTTTGTCTATATCTGAACTGTTAATAACTTTTGATAAATCTTTGTGATATTTTTTTGATTTAAATCCTAATTCAAGCATATCTCCTAATATCAAATATTTTTTTGATTTTCCTTTTTTAATTAAATTTAATCTACTGATTGCATTTTTGACTGAAAGTGGGTTGGCATTATAACTTTCATCTATAAATTTAAATTTTTTCTTATATCTTTTCACGATGTGTTGCTTTCCTCTACCATCAGATGGTCTAATCTTTTGAAGTTTAGATTTTATTTTTATTAGATTTAATCCTAGTTCTGACAGGACTGCAAAAGACGCTAGAACATTATAAATATTTAGATCTTGTATTTCAAAATTGATTTTTTTATTCTTAATTTTGATTATTATATTAGAACTATTTTTTGTTTTAAGGATTTGATCGACACAGAAATCAGATTTTTTATTTTTACCGAAAGTAACAATTTTTAATTGATGCATGACAGCTTTTTTATTAAAAAAATTAAAAAATTTGTCATCTCTATTTAAAATGATGGTTCCTCCTTTTTGAATATTTTCTATTATTTCTGATTTTGCTTTAGCTACTCCTTTTATATTATTAAAGTTTTCTAAATGAGCTTCACCAACATTTGTTATTACACCAATATGCGGTTTGATTAATTTGTTTAATTTTCTTATTTCTCCAGCTTTACTCATTCCAACTTCAAAAACTCCAAACTTATCCTCAAAACTTAAATTTGATAGACTAATAGGAACACCTAATTGATTATTAAAAGATTTTGGAGAAGAATATGTCTTTCCGTACTCATTTAGAAGATCACTTAATAAATTTTTAAGAGATGTTTTTCCAGCACTTCCTGTAATAGCAATGATCTTTGCTATAGAGTTTTCTCTTTTTAGTTTAGCAAAACTATTTAAAAATGAGATTGTATTTTTTACTTTTATAATTTTATCTATTTTTTTTTTGTTTTTAGAAACTGTGACGATGCATCCAGCACCTTTTTTTAAAGCATCATTTATAAAATTATCTCCATTGTTTTTTTTTCCTTTAATAGTTAAAAATAAATTATCTTTTTTTACAAGTCTTGAGTCAATTGAAAGCCCTTCAAAATTAACTTGTTTAGTTTTTCCTAATAATTTTTTTAATATAAGTTTATTATGTAAAAATTTTTGATGTTTTTTATTGAGATTTTTTTTTAACTTTTTAATTTTTTTTACGATTTTTTTATCTGAAATATTATATACTTTGTTTTTATAAATTTGTTTTTCCTCATGCCCTTTACCTGCAATCAAAATTATTTCATTTGGATCGGCATTTTGAATAGCTTTATTAATTGCTGAGCCCCTGTTGCCAATATTGAAAAGTTTATTTTTTGAAATATATTTTTTAAGTTCGTTTCTTATTTTTTTTGGATCTTCATTTCTTGGATTATCATCAGTTAAATAGATTTTTGTAGAATTTTTATTTGCTATCTTTGCCATTAATGGTCTTTTTTTTTTGTCCCTATCACCACCACAACCAAAAACTATAGAAATATTATTTCCATAGTTATTTTTTAAATATTTCGTAGTTTCAAATAAAGCATCAGGTGTATGAGCATAATCAATAAATACTTTTATATTATTGTTAAAGCTTTTTACTAGTTCAACTCTTCCACTGACATCTTTAATTTTTTTTAAATTTTTATATATGTTTTTATCTTTAAGTCCGCATAATTTTACAGCTTCTATTGCCATTGCTAAATTTTTAACTTTAAAATTATTCATTCTTTCGCTGCAAAAATTTTTAATTTTTTCTAGATTTTTATTAATATCAATTAATATTAATTTTTTTTGTTGAGATATTTTTTTTAATTTTATAAACGGCATAATTTCTTTATCAGAAATAATTGAAGACCTTTTTTTTAAAATTTCTCTAAACAAAATTAGTTTTGCATTAAGGTAGGAATTCATAGTTTTATGATAATCTAAATGGTCTTGACTTAAATTTGTAAATATCCCAGCTTTAAAACTAATATTATGTAGCCGTTTTTGATCCAACCCATGACTTGAGGCTTCTATTATAACGTTATCTATTTTTTTTTTTTTCAAAAAGTTTAAGCATTTATGAAGGTAAATAGAATCTGGTGATGTTAGATCAGTTTTTATAATTTTATTGTTATATTTAATTCCTAAGGTACCGATGTATGCAGCTGGAACTTTATTTAATCTTAACAATTGATAAAATATATCGGCCACAGATGTTTTTCCATTAGTTCCAGTAACTGCGAATATATTTTTGGGCTTATGCCTATAAAACCTAGAAGATACTTCACTTAAATATCCTCTGATATTTTTAGTTTTAATTATGACAGTATTTTTGTGATTAAATTTATAATTGGTTGAACATATAATAACTGATGCCCCTTTAGAAACTGCTTCTTTTATGTAAATTTCACCATTAGATTTATTTCCATTTATAGCGAAAAAAATATTATTTTTTTTTATTTTTCTGCTATCAATTGAAAGGCCAGAAACGATGGTGTTCCCGTCATTGCCTGAAATATGTTTAATTAAATTTTTCAACAACATGTTGATCACTAAACTCTTTTTTATTTATGGCTAAAATTGGTCCAATTTTTTCTATTATTTTGCCTGCAACATAAACAGAATTCCAACCAGACGTGTTGTAGGGAGCCTTAGTTTTAACTCCTCTATAATTGTAAATAAGATTTTTATTAATTTTAGGATTTTCTAACATCACAAACAAAGTATAATTTGGCTCGACAGTTGGAAAAATAGAGATAAATGTATTTATCCTATTTTTTTTATCACCATAGCTTTCTGCTGTGCCGGTTTTTCCTCCAACATAATATCCGCTTTTGTCTGCCAAACTTGCCGTTCCATCTTCACCATTTACTACTTTTCTTAGAATGCTTCTTATTTGATGACTTGTTTGATGAGAAATGATTCTATCTAAATTTTTATTTTCTCTAACTTTAATTAAACTAGGAGTAATTATTTTACCGCCGTTACTCATTGCAGCGTACAAAGCAGTCGCTTGCAAGGGGGTTGTGGTAATACCGTGTCCAAATGAGATTGTTTCTAATTTACATCTATTCCATTTTAATTGATGTGGTGTTCCAACCTCCTCTAATTCAATTGATGGGTTTTTTGTTAATTTTGTTTTACTAATAAATTCCTTATATTTTTTTTCTCCTACTTTCTGCGCTAAAATTACAGAACCAACGTTAGATGACCTAATTAAAATATCTTCAACTGATAAATTCTTTGGATGTTCCTTCATGTCTGTTATTTCATGTATAGAACATTTAATTTTTCTAGGAATATTTTCAATAATTGTGCTTGTATCTACTAATTTATTTTCTAATGCTAAAGCTACTGTAAAGGTTTTAAAAATTGAACCAAGTTCATAAACTCCTTTTGTAATTTTATTAATATATTTTTCATCTTTAATAGTTAATCTTTGATTGATATTGAAGTTTGGAAGTGAAACTAAGGATATTATGTCACCATTATTTACATTCATTAACAAAGCGCCTCCACCAGTTGCACTAAAAGTTTTAACGGCATTTTTTAACTCTTCATTAATGATGTACTGAATATTGCTGTCTAAAGTTAATTTTAAAGGTTGGTCTATTAGATTTTTATTTTTCAGCTCTCTATCAAAATATTTTTCAATTCCGGATATACCATAATTATCATAATCCACCTGGCCAATAATATGACTAAATAAATTACCATGAGTATACATCCTTGCCTGAAAAGGTTCGAACTTAATGGCTTTTTCTCCTAAAGCCCAAAACTTTCTTTTTTCAACTTGATCTATCCTCTTTTTTAAGCGGAAATACTTTTTACCATTTAATTTCTCTTTTATTTCATTTATTGGAAGGTCCGGAAAACTTAATCTTAACTTTATTAAAAAGTTTTTCTTATCTTTTACTTGATTAGGATTAATTGAAACGTGATAAGTATCAATATTTCTAGATATTATCACATCATTTCTATCAACTATATCTCTACGTAATAAAGAAAAATTTGATTTTTTCTGCTCTAATGAGAAATTATTTTTTTTATCTAAGGATATATGGATAATTTTAATTGAAAAAATTAATATTAAAGAAAAAAAGAAAAAAAATAAAAGATATATTCTATCTTGAAAATTATTTGTTTTATTTAAAATTTTATTTTTTTTATTTGTTTCAATGTAATCTTCAAAATAAAAACTTGTTTGATTTGAATTTTTATTTTTTTTGGATTTCTTTTTCATTTAAATTATTGAGATTGGAAAACTTATTTTCTATACTTAAGAAATCTGAGATATCAAAAAATATTTTTGAGTGCGATATTGGTTGATAATTTGCAAATCCAATAATATTTAATTTTTTTTCAATTTCTGCGGGAGAAGTTAAATAATGAAAATCTAATTGAGTTTCATTAATATTTTGCTCTAAAGACGAAATTGTTGTATTTAAATTAAAAATTTGTTTTTCGATAATTCTAGTTTTATTCTTTATAGTAGAGGTAATTATTAAAAAAATAATAAATACAATTGAAGAAATAATAAATCTTGTTTTAAACATCCTTAGCCTCTAAATTTAAATATTTTTGGAATTTTTCAATTAAATTTTTTGGATACACGAATTTATTTTTACTTCTAGTTGCAAATCTAAGTTTAGCAGATCTAGACCTTCTATTTAATTTAATTTCTTCTTTTGACGGTATAAAAACTTTATTTTTATATTTATCAAATAGGACTGTATCATCATTTTTTTCTGGTATATATCTAGACGATCTTGATTTATTTTCTGAAAAATTTGAAAAAAAGTATTTAACAATTTTATCTTCGATTGAGTGAAAAGAAACAACTAGAATTTTACCTCCTGGTTTAAGTTTCTTAGTAGCATTTATAATTCCGTTTATTAACTCAGTAATCTCTTTATTTACAAAAATTCTAAGAGCTTGGAAAGTTTTAGTACACGGATTTATTTTACTCGAATAATTTTTTCTTTTACTTTTTTTAATTATCTTTACTAAATCAGAAGTATTTGTAATTTTTTTCAATTTTCTTTGTTTAACAATATTTTTTACAATTCCTGAGGCCTCTTTTTCATCTCCTAAAATTTTTAAAACAAGTTTTAAATCATTTTCATTTAAATTATTTATTACTTCTAATGCAGAGATCTCATTAAGACCCATTGACATGTTAAGTTCTTTATTAGATTTAAATGAAAATCCTCTTTCAAGATCCTCTAATTGAATAGAAGATAGACCTAAATCAAAAATTACTGCATCAACGTTATTATCTGTAATGGTATCTAATTGACTAAACTTTATTTGATAAAATTTGAACCTTTGAGAGTATTTTTTTTCAATTTCTTTCGCAATCGATGAAACTTTTTCATCTCTATCTATCGCTTTCACATGAGTGTTAGGAAATTTTAAAATTTCCTTAGAATATCCACCTCCACCAAATGTACAATCAATAAATTTTCCACCTAGAACTGGCGAAGATATTTTTAGAACCTCGCTCAACATTACTGGATAATGGGAGAATTCCAGTGATGAAGTTTGATTGTTCATGCGACCAAATTTTAATCATTAAAACTTTTGTTTTCTTAAAAATGCGGGAATTTCAAAATCTTCCTCATCATTTATTTCTTGATCAAATAATTGATCATTATCATTTTTATCTAAATCTTCTGGTGCTAGATTTTCATCTGACTCATAGCTTTGATCTTCTGAAAATAATTTTGGAGTATACTCTTCCTCATTTAGTTCGGGTATATCTGCTGAAGTTTCACTTTCATCAAAATTATTATTCTCCATATAAGAAGCACTTTCAATCGAAACACCAGTAGCAACATTATCTAAAATTCTCTCTCTTTGATTTGGTTCTTCAATTGAGTGATTGCTATTCACGACATTATTTATATTACTCGCAGTGTTGTTTTGCTCCTCATCTACTTCGTAACTTTCATCAAGTTTTAAGGCTGTAGCACCATCAATTGAACTCAATGTATTTTTTTCTACTCTTGGATTATGAGAAAATAAATTTTCAGAATAACCTGTGTTTCTATTTTGTATTCGTGAAACCATGTTAAGGACTGTTTTATTCTCAGACTTATAACCATCAAGTGCTGTTGCAACTATTGATACTCTTATTTTTCCAGTCATGCTCTCATCCTTAATAGCACCAAAAATTAATTCAGCTTCTGGATCCACTTCAGCTCTAATTTTATTTACTGATTGATCTACTTCAAAAAGAGTTAAATCGTTTCCACCTGTTATATTTATTAATAAACCTTTAGCTCCTTTTAAAGAATACTCATCAATGAGAGGATTGTTTAATGCAATTTCAGTTGCTGCCATTGCTCTATTGTCTCCTTCTGCCTCACCGGTTCCCATCATAGCTTTACCCATAGAACTCATTACAGTTTCAACATCTGCGAAATCTAAATTTATCATGCCTGGTCTTACCATTAAGTCAGTGACACTTTGAACACCATGCTTTAAAACATTGTTAGATAAATTAAATGACTCTTCAAATGTAGTTGTTTCGCTAGCAATTTTAAAAAGATTTTGATTGGGTACAACAATGACTGTATCTAAATGTTTTTTAAATGCCTCTAGTCCTTCAACTGCCCGCCTCATCCTTTTTGGGCCCTCATAAGAAAAAGGTAGTGTAGTGACACCCACTGTCAAAATATTTAACTCTCTTGCGGCTTTCGCAATTACATGCGAAGCTCCAGTGCCTGTGCCTCCGCCCATTCCTGAAGTTATAAACACCATGTTTGCACCTTGCATATAGCTTGTAATTTCATTTAATGACTCGTCAGCTGCCGCTTGGCCAATATCATGCTTAGCACCTGCCCCTAGTCCCTTTGTTAAATTCATTCCTATTTGAATTTTTGCGTGCGCCTTACTCATTTTCAAATCTTGTGCATCAGTATTTACTGCTACAAATTCAACTCCTTCCATTCCAGAGTCTATCATAGCATTAATGGCATTTCCTCCAGCGCCTCCAACCCCTAAAACTAATATTCTTGGTTTTAATTCTCTCAGTTCTCCTCCTCCAATATTTATACTCATACTTCTCCCTTCTGTTTTGTTTCCCATTTTAAATTGGATCTATTTTGAAAAGCTTTTTTTCGAGCAACAATTCTAAATTTCTCAAAAATTTTTGGCTCCCAAATTTGAAAAGTTTTACCAAGACCTACAAATAAAACATTATTTTTAATTTTTGCGTGATCTAACAATTTTGCAGATAAAGAAACCCTTCCTTCGGTATCAAATTGCAAATTTTCACTCTCAGATAATATTGATGTAGCAAAAAAATCTCTTTTTTCTTCGAAAGGATTTAGGGAGTCTATCGTATTAGATAATTTTTCTATTCTATCTTGGGAGCAAGCCTCAAGCGCGCTATGGTTAAAAGAGGGATAACCAATAAAACCATTATAACCCATAGAATTTAAATGAGATCTAAATGTTGCTGGCACTGAAACACGACCTTTCTTGTCTATTCTGTTTTCGTAACTTGATAAAAACATTTTTTATTAAATACCTATATAAAACATTATCTTTCAATATACCCTCCATTATGGGATTATTTGGGATAGTATGGGTTTTTAATAATTAGTCAATAGTATTAAATTTGACGAGAAGTACAAAAGATGAACAAAATTATGGTATTTTGCCAGATAATCTGTAAGCCGGGTTCTGTCATTGAAGATGTCATTTATCTAGGCTTAAATTCACATTTAAGCTCAAGCGGTTAACCCAGAAGACCAACTAAAGACTGTTTTTTGTGCCTAAACACCTCGTCTTCTCTATTTAACCTTGCTCCCAGTGGGGTTTGCCGTGCGCTTTTTGTTACCAAAAAACCGGTGAGCTCTTACCTCGCCGTTTCACCCTTGCCTTGATAAGGCGGTTTAATTTCTGTGGCACTATCCCTGAAGTCACCTTCGCCAGTAATTAACTGGCACTGTGTCTTTATGGAGCCCGGACTTTCCTCTATTAGATAACTAATAGTGACAGTCCAATTATCTGGCAAAAACCTTTTATTCAATAAATCGTTATTAATCAAGATGTTTTAAATTAATTCGTTAAAAAATGGCTAATTATAAAGGTTTTTTTATCTATTTTACCCGAAACGTTTTTTGGTGAATAACGCTGCTGAAATGATTTAATGATTTTTTTGTCACTTATACTTCTTTTATAAATGTCAAAGTATCTATAACCTAATTTATGTATATTTTTAAAAAAAAGGGTTTTTGTATTCTTTGAATGAAAATTAATCTTTTTAAAATCTTTTTTGTACCACATACCAAGATTATGGTAGCTAAGCTTTTTCCAAGGAAATTTTTCTCCAGGATCTATTTTTCTTAAAGGGGCAATATCAGAATGACCTAAAAAATTTTCTTTTTTTATCGAGTACTTTTTTTTTAATTTTTTACAAAGTTTAATTAAATTTTTTATTTGAACATTGCTAAAGCTTTGATATCCAAATTGATGGCCTTTATTAACTAGTTCAATACCTAAAGAATTTTTATTTAAATTTTTAAATCTTTGCCATTTAGATTTTCCTGCATGCCATGCTATATTTTTATCTCTTACTAATTGAAAAATTTGACCTTTTCTATTTATTAAATAGTGACAACTTACCTTAAATTTTGGATTTTTTAGTCTTCTTATAGATTCAATTTCTGATTGCATTCCAGTGTAATGGATTATTATAAATTTTATATCATTTTTTAACCTCGCTTTTTTTGAGTGATTTGGAGAAAAATTCGGTGCTATTTTCATAGATTAAAATAAAGCCCATTTCTTTACATAATTTTATCAATTTTAAGCTAAATTTCGTATAGATTATAGATTAAAATTAGATATATAGCGATTATGAAATTAGATAAAAACATAAAAATTTTTATATCTGTCTTAGGTATTGTCTTTTTTTTAGGCCAAAATGCGCAAGCTACAGAGGAGTGTTTTGAAAAAACTAGTAGAGCAATTTTCAAATTTAATTTGACGTTAGATAATTATATTTTTGAACCAGTTGCTAAGGGATATAATAAGTTACCTAACCCAATAAAAACTGGAACAAGTAATTTCACTTCTAACTTAGGGACTTTATTATCAATTCCGAATAATTTGTTACAAGGTAACTTAAAACAATTAGGCCACTCGATAGGAAGTTTTGCTATAAATACTACTGTAGGTATTTTAGGTTTTTTAAATCCCGCAGAAAGAATTGGGTTAAAACCTCATAAAGAAGATGTTGGACAAACTTTAGGTTCTTATGGGTTTGGCCCCGGCTGTTACTATGTTCTTCCAATCTTAGGACCAACTACCGCGAGGGACTCGATTGGACTAATTGCAGATACTTTTGTAGATCCATTCGCTCATGTTACTATTCGTGAACATGAAATGTTTGGCTTGTCTGGAAACTCATTAGATTATTATTCATTTAAAGCGACCGATGCAGTAGATTTTAGAGCAGATAATGACCAGAATTTTGAAAGTCTCAAAAAAAATTCTATAGACTTGTATTCCTCTATGAAAAGTATTTACTTGCAAGATAGAGAAAATAAAATCAATAATTCCACTAAAGAAGAAGACGACTGGGGAAATTTAGACAATTAAAGTTATAAATGCACAGAATAAGTATTTATATAATTTCAATAATTATAATATTACAAACTTCTTTACTAGCATATAGTTCAGATCCAAAAAATTTTGTTAATGAATTAGTCAATGACGCAATCAGTAAATTATCTGACAAAAACTTGACTAAAGACGAAAAAGCAAATTTTATTGAAAAGATTGCTTTGGAAAATGTGGATATAAATGCGCTAGGACTTTATACACTTGGTGAATTAAGAAAATCATCAAGTGAAAATGACATTTCTAATTACCAAAATTCATTTAAAAGATATTTTTTAAAAAGTCTTACTTCTAGGTTGACGGATTACTCATCAAGTAAATTTGAAATTATAAGTGCTGAAAAAAAGAGCACTTCTTATACTATTGTAAGTTCTAAAATCTCTCCAATTGATGGGGGGCCAGAAATTAAAATAGATTGGAGAATTTATACCAAAAATCCTGAAAAACCCTTAATAAGAGATTTAATTGTAGAAGGTTTAAGTTTAGCAAGAACTCAGAAAGAAGAGTTTGCTTCAATTTTAAACTCTAATAATAACGATATAAGAATACTAATTAGTAAGTTAGACGAATTTGTTAATGATTAATTTGGTGGGCCCGCCAGGACTCGAACCTGGGACCAATACATTATGAGTGTACTGCCTTAGCAAAATAATCAATAAAATAAGAAAAAAATTTCATAGAACTCCTTTAAATTGACACATAGCTGTGACACAACTGTGACATATGGATAATGAAGATGACATTATTTACCCTCCACCGATACCGCGAATATATCGAGATCATAGAAAATTTGTATATCAATTAACAGTTTCAAAAACTTTAACTCATCCAGATAAAACCAAAGAGGGTGAAAAGCATTGGTGTGTTGTACAATATAGAAATATAAGCCCTCCTCAACCAATGCATTCTTGGAATTTTGAGACAAAAGAAGACGCAGAACAATTTATGAAAGAAAACGGTTTTGTAACTACAGAAAAACAAAATTAGATTTATGGAAATTTTAATAATCATAATAATATTAGTTGCAATTTGGTTTGTTTTTAAAATTGTAATTCCATCAATTCAAATAACATCAGATAGTTTGAAAGATATGGGGGAAGCCTCAAAATATGTAGACTCAAATCATCCGATAACAAAAAATGCTGTAGCAAAAGCAAGATTTAAATTTGTAATCAAAAAATATCAAAAAAAAGGGTATTCCGAAAAAGAGTCAATTCAGTTAGCTTTGAATGAATTTGAAAATAATCCAGAAGAATTTTATAAATAAAAAAATGAAAAACTTTATTGATAAATACGCAGAGCAAATAGGTGGTGCCTCGACAATTATTCCAGCTTTATACTGGGTATCTGTTTGGTTTGAATTTTCAAAAGCTGATTTTTTATTTATTTTTTTACTCCCGCTTTCTACTTTTATTTGGATATGGACTATTGGTGCTGAATTAAAAACAAGAAAAGAACACCCAGAAGAGAAAAAAATATTTTTCCTACTAACGCCAATTGCATTTTTAATATTTTCCGTTGTTTCTACAATTCATATTTATTACAGATAAATGACTCTAAAAAAAATAGCAGCTTTCTCACTTTTAAGTTTTTTATGGTTTGAAATTTCTTTCTCAAAAGAAACAAAATTAACTTGTGAATATGTTGAAACCTATTACAGAAATTGGGACGCTGGGCAATTTGGGGAAACTATAAAAGATGATACCAACCCTAAAATAATATATTTCAACATTACTAATGGTAAAAATAATAAGTATGGATTTAAAACAGATATGCCAATGGCTAATTTAGATTTAGTAAAAAGTGAAAAATTTGTAAGTAAAGTCGATGATGATAACTATACGTTTGTTATATCAAAAAATACAAACTATATTTCGATTAATTTAAATAGATATAATGGTCGACTGACGTATACAGCGGGAAATACAAATGATGACTCAAAGTATTTGATGCAATATTTTTATAATTGCGAAAAAGCTAAACAAAAATTTTAATAACATATTTCACTGTGTACAAATTGTGTACCTGGACGTTTTTAAAAATTTCTAAATCTTCTAAAAGTGTTGATTTTATTGGTGGGCCCGCCAGGACTCGAACCTGGGACCAATACATTATGAGTGTACTGCTCTAACCAACTGAGCTACAGGCCCTTGTTTAAATAAATATATACAAGGCTTTTAAGCCAAATTCAAATTTAGAATTCTAGAAGAAGTTTGTATGTGATTGATTAATACATTAAAAGTGTTAATTTGAATTATGCTAAAATATTCATTAAATCAAATTAAAAAAAGCGATTTACATTTAAAACCCTTCCCGTATTTCGTTGTAAAAAATTTAATACCACAAAAGAATTTAAAGCAGTTAAATGAAATTTTACCTAGTTTCAAAGAAATTACTGAAAAAAAAATTTATTTTCAGAGTTCGTCTGGGACAAAAAAAACTTTATTACCTAATTCAGAAAGGTACAAAAAGTTAGAAAAAAATAAAATTTTTAGAAGCTTTAATAAGCTTTTTAAAGATTTAAAACCCCATATTATTGAAAAATTTGAGAAACCCATAAAGGAAAATGTAAAAAAAAAATATCATCGATCTAAATTTAGCCAACACTCTACTTTTTCTGTAATGAAAAAAGGATATTTAAAAAGTGCACACTTAGATAGAAGAGATCACTTAATTCATGTTTTATATTACTCTAGCTCTCAAAGTAATAAAGGAGGGGATATTAAAATTTTAAAATTAAGAAAACATAAAAAAATCTATGATATTTTCCCCTCAAAAAAAGATTTGATTTCATATAAAAGGTATAAGATTAAAAATAATTTTTGTTTATTTACTTTAAATGTTCCATGGTCATACCATTCAGTAACAAAATACAAAGGTATTAAAGATAGAAAATATTTTTATATAGTTTATGATTTTCCATCTGGCCAAGGAGGAGCCAAACTTAAAAATCGAAAAAAAGGTAACAATCAAAATAATTTCTGGAATTCTAAAGTACAGGTTTCTTCACCAAAAAGAAAATCTAAATTCTTTTCTGAATAAAATTGAATGAAAAAAATAATCAATTATTTAAAAAAATTAAAAAAACAAAATATTGTTGCTGTAAAACAATCGCTTGAAGATGAAGGCGCAAGTTTCGATGAATTGAAATTAATGAGATCAATTTCTAAGAGAGCAGGATTACAATTAAATATAAAAGTCGGTGGGTGCGAAGCTAAAACCGATATCTATTTTTGTGAAAAGTTAGGTGTTAATGGAATTGTAGCTCCAATGGTTGAGTCTGAATATGCTTTAAAAAAATTTATGCAAATAATTTCTAAAAATAAAAAACAGAATCTTTATATAAATCTTGAAAGTATTCAGGCTTTTAAAAATATTGATAAAATTATAAAAACAAAGAATTTTAAAAAACTCAAAGGTATTGTGATAGGAAGGTCAGATTTAGCTGGATCTTTAAATTTACAAAAGTCAGAGGTAGACTCTAAGAGAATATTTAATTTAGTACTCAACCTACTAAAAAAAATAAAAAGAAAAAAAATTATCACAAAAATGGGGGGATCACTTACTCCACAATCTTTAAAATTTGCAAGAAGACTATTTTATATGAAATTATTGGATAGAGTTGAAACTCGTAATATTGAAATTAAATTAAATGATAAAGTTTTAAATAATTTTGATAAATTGATAATTGATATATTTAATTTTGAATTAGAATGGATTAGATTTAAACAAAAAAAATTCCTTAGAGTAAAAAACCGAATAAAAAACGACAATTTTACAAGAATTAAAGAACTTAAAAAGAGAATCCATAATTTAAGAAAATAATGAAATCAAAAATTGTTGCTATTATTCCAATTAGGAAAAATTCTCAAAGAATTAAAAATAAAAATTTTAAAAAATTTTTTAAAAATAAATCACTTCTTGAAATTAAAATAGAGCAATTGAAAAAGATTAAAGAGATTGATAAAATTGTAGTCAGCTCAGACTCTAAAAAGGCTCAATATATCTCAAAAAAATATGGCATTCATTTTCATAATAGAAAGAAGTATTTTGCTAGCTCAAAGTGTTCGGGTAGTGATTTCTTTCAACATCTTGCCTTGTCGATAAAAGGTGATTATTTAATGTATTGTCCATGCACATCTCCAATTATAAAACATGTTACTTACAAAAAATTTTTAAAAAATTTTAAAATATATAAAAATAAATATGATAGTTTTAACACAGTAAGCCGATTGAGTACATTTATGTGGAAAGGAAATAAATCTCTTAATTATAATTCTTTTAACGCGCCAAATTCCCAAGATCTTCCCAGTAATTATTACGAGCTTACTTTTGGAATAAATATCATATCGAGAAAAAAAATGATTAAATTTAAAAATATCGTCGGAAAAAAACCTAAATTTTTTATTTTGGATAAATTAGAAAGTACTGATATCGATGAAAGTATTGATTTCGATATAGCACAAGTTCTTTATAAAAAGAATTTAAACTAAAATCAAAAGTTTTTACTTTTCAAGGAAACTTTTTAGTTGTTTTGACCTGCTTGGATGTTTAAGTTTTCTTAATGCTTTAGCCTCAATTTGCCTAATTCTCTCCCTTGTTACTGAAAACTGTAATCCAACTTCCTCTAAAGTATGATCTGTATTCATTCCAATACCAAAACGCATTCTTAAAACCCTTTCTTCTCGAGGTGTAAGAGAAGCTAAAATTTTTGTTGTTGACTCGCTTAAGTTTGATTGAATAGCTGTATCTAATGGTTGTAATGCATTTTTATCCTCTATAAAATCACCTAAACTACTATCTTCTTCATCACCAACTGGTGTTTCTAGTGAAACAGGTTCTTTAGCAATTTTTAAAACTTTTCTAACTTTTTCAAGTGGCATTGCTAGTTTTTTTGCTAATTCCTCCGGAGTTGGCTCTCTACCAAATTCACTCATAATTTGTCTTTGAGTTCTTACTATTTTATTAATTGTTTCAATCATATGTACTGGTATCCTAATTGTTCTTGCTTGGTCCGCAATAGACCTAGTGATTGCTTGTCTTATCCACCAAGTTGCATAAGTTGAAAATTTGTAACCTCTTCTATATTCAAACTTGTCTACTGCTTTCATTAAACCAATGTTACCTTCTTGGATCAAATCTAAAAATTGTAGACCTCTATTTGTATATTTTTTAGCTATTGAAATTACTAATCTTAAATTAGCCTCTACCATTTCTTTTTTGGCTATCCTTGACTCTCTTTCACCTTTTTGAATTCTGCTGACTAATTTTTTAAATTCACCAACTGATAGACCAATTTTTTTGCTAAATTCTACTAATCTGTCTTTTATCTCAGTAAAATCTTTTTTATATTTTTTAAAAAAGGCTTTCCAGGTAGCGTTCTCTTTTAAAAAAGTCTCAAACTTAGGGTTTATTTCATTTCCCACATAATACTTTAAAAATTCTTCTCGAGAAATCTTATTATCCATTGCTAATCTCAACAGAACTCCCTCTAAGGACACAATTTTTTTATTTTCTTTATAATGCGCTTGAACTAATTCCTCCACAATGTGAGGTGCTAGTTGAAGGTTTTTAAAATTATCAACAAGGATTTCTTGGATCTTTTTGAAATTTTTATTTTTAGAAACTGAAAGTTCTTTTGAAGCTAATAAACATTCAAGCTTTTCAACCTGATACTTCTGAAGTTTTGAGTAGTTTTTGTTTAGAGAGTCTAAAATATTTATAATCTTAGGTTTAATTTCTTCTTCCATCTTAGCAAGTGAAACGTTGAATTCATCGTCTTCATTGTTAACATTTTCTTCTTTTTTTTCAGGATCATCTATTTTATCTTTTTCTTTTTTTAGATTATTTTTTTTGTTAATTTTTAAATCATCATTATCATCTAATGCTTCAAAATCTTCATAAGTTGAGTCAATATCTATAATATCTCTCACTAACATTTGTTGATTCTCTATCTGTTCTTTCCACTCAAATATTTTTTTTCCTACTATTGGGCTCTGTGTAAGTGCATTAATCATTACATCTTTTCCAGCTTCAATTCTTTTTGCAATTGCAATCTCCCCTTCTCTTGAAAGAAGTTCAACCCCACCCATCTCTCTAAGATACATTCTAATTGGATCGTCACTCTTATCTGAAGATTTTTCTTCTGTCTGCGCTGTTGTCTCTTTTTTCTTATTTGATTGATATTGAGATTTCTTCTCTACGAGAGTTATTTTTTCGTCAACCAATATTAAGAATGCTCGCTCGATATTCTCGTTAGTACTATTTCTTTTTCCTAAAGATTTTCCAAGCTCTTCATATGTGATAAAACCTCTATGTTTTCCTTTATCTAGAAGTCTCTCAAATGATTTTGTTATGAGTTTTTCAGCCATAAATGATTAGTGGAATATATATAATGACTAGGTTTAAAAAATCTATACTTTATTTAATCCCTATTTAGTTGGTTTTTGAGCTTAATAAGTTCAGAATAAGAGTTTTCATCGAGGTTGTTAATTAATTTTTGCTCCAAGGATTCTATCTTTCTTAAATTGCTTTGTTCCGTATGATCTATTATCAATTCATCAAGTAATTCAATAATGTCTTGGTCGGTTTTATTTTTTGTTATTATTTGAATATTTGAATTCGCGTTAATTTCATTAATAATTTTATCATATTCAATTTCTATTTTTGACTTTATATGATCTTTATCACTGCCTTCAAAGAGTGAGTTCAAAACTAAATTTTTTAAACTCTCATTTTTTTCAGCTAAAAATTTAAGTTCCGATAAATCCTCAATTTTTTTTTTTGCTATTTCTAAATAATTTAAAATTATGAATAAAATTGAAAATTCTATTATTTGAATTTTAGACAAATCTTTTCTTTTTTGATGTAAAATTTTTGTTTCCTTAAGAATTTGAAAATCTTTTTTTTTTTTAAATGGTGAATATTTATAATTTTGTTTTGAACTTTGTATTGGTGTAAGTTTTTTTATTTTTTCAAGAAAGTCTTCAAGCACATATTTTTTTAAAGTTTCATCTAAAATAGAATATGATAGTTTTTTTATTTCTTTTTCAAATCTTGAAATTTCATAAGGATTATTTTGGTCAATTTTACTAATATGATAATTCCAAATAAAAGATTGTATAACTTCTTTTTCTTTTAACAAATTTAATAATCCATTTTTTCCATTTTCTTTAATATAATCATCTGGGTCTTTTCCATCGGGCATAATAGAAAAATAAATTTTATTTTTTTCATTTATCAAAGGAAATAATCTTTCTGCAATTCTCAAAGCTGCTTTTTGGCCGCTTTCATCGCCATCTAAACAAAGAATTGGATTATTGAAAAATTTCCAAATTAAACTTATTTGTCTTTCAGTGAGTGCGGTTCCTGAGTTAGCAATAACATTTTTTATTCCTGAAGCATATACACTTACTACATCCATATATCCCTCTACAATTAAAACATCGGTTGTATTTGATCGTAAATCTTTTGCTTTATCTAAATTAAAAATTATACTGCCCTTTTTGTAAAATTCGGTTTCTGGAGAATTAATATACTTAGCTAACTTACTTTCCCGAATTATTCTTCCCCCAAAGGCAATTGTGTCACCAGTGATATTGTTAACAGGAAATATTATTCTTGAATTAAACCTGTCTATAAATTTGCCAGTTTTATCATTTTTATAATATAGGCCTGTTAAGTTTATTTCTTCTTCAGAATATTTTTTTAATAGTTCTTCATAGAAGTTATTTTGCCAAGGAACGTATCCTAATTGAAACTCTTCAATAATTTTTTTATCTAAACCTCTTTTAAAAAGGTACTCTCTTGCTTCCTTATTATTTATATTAAATAATTGCTGGTGAAAATAATATGAATAATCTTTAAAAATACTTTTATAAGTTTGAAATCTTAAATCTTTTTTTTGATCAAAATTTGAAAACCTATAGGGTTGCATTCCTGCTTCAGCAGCTAAAGATCTTACGGCCTCTCCAAATCCAATAGATTTTGTTTTCATTAAAAAATCAAAAATGTTTCCATGTTCACCGCTGCTAAAACAGTGATAAAATTCTTTTTCATCATTAACAGTAAATGAAGGACTTTTTTCATTTTTAAAAGGTGAAAGTCCAATAAATTCTTTTCCTCTTTTTTTTAATTTAACTATTTTTCCTACAACTTGAGAAACTTTTAATCTTAGTTTTATTTCATCAAGATATTCTTTTGGATATTTCATTTAATTCAAGAGTTCTTTAATAATTGAGCTGACTTTTAAAAAATCAAGAGTGTCCGCGTTTTTTGATTTTAATATTCCCATGACTTTTCCCATGTCTTTCATAGAAGATGCTCCAGAAGATTTTATTGCTTCCTGGCATAACTTTTTAGTCTCTTCTTCACTTAGTTGTTTAGGCAAAAAATTACTTATTACTTCAATTTCTTTTGTTTCGTTTTCTAATAGCTCGTTACGACCTGCATTTTTGTATACTTCACATGACTCTTTTCTCTGTTTAATCATTTTTTTTAAAATTGCCATTATATCGCTATCGGCCATTTCCTTTTGACCTTTGGTTCTAGCGGCAATCTCAGCATCTTTTATGGCTGACACTACAAGCCTAAGGGTTGGGTACGTGCTCTTGTCCTTTGCTTTTAGTGCTTGATTTAGTTTTTCGTCAATTTGCTTTTTTAGAGACATGTTTAAAAATTATTTTAATCACAATTCTTATCTAAAATAAAAAGAACTTTCTTGACGATTTTATTACTATTTCATATGTTGCGCAAAATCATGTTTATAAGTATTTTACTTTAACTCATGAGTTGTATTTGAAACCTTCTATTCAATATATAAACTCAATTAAAAATCTTAATAAGATCGATTCCACTGCTATTTTAATTCTTCAAAACGGTAAATTTTTTAGAGGCCTTGGATTAGGTTATCAAGGCACCGCTACAGGTGAAGTATGCTTTAATACCTCTATTACTGGATACCAAGAAATTATATCAGACCCATCTTACGCTGAACAAATTATAAATTTCACATTCCCACACATTGGAAACGTAGGGACTAATTTGGAAGATCATGAGTCTGATAAAATCTGGACAAAGGGAGTTATTATAAACTCTGAGATAACAAGTCCTTCTAATTACAGAGCGCTTAAACACCTAGATGATTGGTTAAAGAAAAATAAAATTGTGGGTATTACTGGCATCGATACAAGAAATCTTACAAATTTTATAAGAGATAAAGGAGCCCCTAAAGGAACCATATCATTCTCAAAAAAAAATAAACTAAATATTAAAAAACTTCTAAGACAAACACTAAAATGGAGCGGACTTAAAAATTTAGATTTAGCCCAAAAAGTTTCTACGAAAAAAAATTACACTTGGAAAGGTTTTAAAACATGGAAAAAAGAAGATGGTTTTGTAAAAAATAATAAAAAAAACTTACACGTTGTTGCAATAGATTATGGTGTAAAAAAAAACATTTTAAGATATTTTTCAGATTTTAATTGTAAAGTTACAGTGGTTTCATGCAAAACATTAGCTTCTGATATAATGAAATTAAAACCAAACGGAATTTTTCTATCTAATGGACCAGGTGATCCAGCTGCAACAGGTAAATATGCAATACCAATAATAAAAGAATTAATCAAAAACAATTTGCCTATATTCGGTATTTGTCTAGGCCATCAAATTCTTGCCTTAGCATTGGGTGCAAAAACAAAAAAAATGAGTATTGGCCACAGAGGAGCAAATCATCCAGTCAAAAATTTAATTAACGGGAACGTAGAAATCACAAGTCAAAATCATGGGTTTGAAATAGTTAAAAGTAGTTTAAAAAAAAACATACAAATTACTCATCAATCTCTTTTTGATAACAGTATTGAGGGAATAAAATTAAAAAATAAACCTGTTTATTCTGTGCAATACCATCCTGAGTCCAACCCAGGCCCACAGGACAGTGTTTATTTATTTAAAGAATTTATAAATAGTATGAAAAAATATGCCAAAAAGAAAAGATATTAAAAAGATTTTAGTTGTTGGAGCGGGGCCAATCATCATTGGGCAGGCTTGTGAATTTGATTACTCAGGAACTCAGGCATGTAAAGCATTAAAAGATGAAGGATTCAAAGTAATTTTAGTTAACTCTAATCCAGCAACCATAATGACTGATCCAAATATTGCAGATAAAACTTACATCGAGCCAATTACGATAGAAATTCTAGAGAAAATTCTTATCAAAGAAAAACCCGATGCAATTTTACCAACCATGGGAGGTCAAACTGCATTAAATTTAGCAATGGAAGCTGAAAAAAAAGGAATTCTAAAAAAATATAAAATTGAACTAATAGGTGCTAATTCAAAAGCAATTTCTAATGCTGAGGATAGAAAAAAGTTTAGAAAAAACATGATTGAAATCGGTTTAGATCTTCCTAAATCAAAAATTGTAAATAATTTTAATCAGTCCACCCAAGCAATAAAGCAGATTGGATTACCTGCAATCATTAGACCAGCTTTCACTCTTGGTGGGTTAGGCGGTGGTATTGCTAGAAATAAGAGAGAGTTTTTTAAAATAATAAAGAATGGACTACATGAGTCCCCTGTAAGTCAAGTTTTAGTAGAAGAGTGTTTAGAAGGTTGGAAGGAATTTGAGATGGAAGTAGTAAGAGATAAAAATGATAATTGTATTATTATCTGTTCAATAGAAAATGTAGATCCTATGGGCATACATACTGGTGACTCCGTTACTATTGCACCTGCACTTACTTTAACCGACAAAGAGTACCAAGTAATGAGAAATGCTTCCATAGCTTGCTTAAGAAAAATTGGAGTAGAAACAGGTGGATCTAATGTTCAATTTGCGATCAATCCAAAAAATGGAAGGATGGTAATTATTGAGATGAACCCTAGAGTTTCAAGGTCATCTGCTTTAGCTTCTAAAGCAACTGGGTTTCCAATAGCAAAAGTAGCTGCAAAGCTAGCGGTTGGATATACTTTAGATGAATTAAAAAATGAAATCACAAAAGTAACTCCTGCCTCCTTTGAGCCAACAATAGATTATGTAGTGACAAAAATTCCAAGATTTACCTTTGAAAAATTCTCAACTTCAGCTGCAGTTTTAGGAACGTCAATGAAATCTGTAGGTGAAGCTATGGCAATAGGCAGAAACTTTAAAGAGTCTTTGCAAAAAGCTTTGGTTTCTTTGGAGACTGGTTTCTCGGGTTTAGATCAAATATTTAATCTTAGTAAAGAAAAAATAGAAAAGAAGCTAAAAGAAAATATTCCCAATAAAATTTTACTCGTTGCAGAAGCATTCAGAAAAAAAACCGATTTAAATAAAATACATAATCTTTCAAAGATAGACCCTTGGTTTTTAAGTCAAATTAAAGAGATCGTAGATAGTGAAATCAAAATAAAGAAAAAAGGTCTTCCAAAAACTTTCAATGAATTCAACTATATTAAATCAATAGGATTTTCTGATAAAAAATTATCGGAACTTACTAATACCTCGGAGTCATTAATTAGAAAAAAAAGAACTGCGTTAAAAGTTTTACCAGTTTATAAAAAAGTAGATACTTGTGCTGCAGAATTTAAATCTTTTACACCATACATGTATTCTACTTATCAAAGACATTTCTCATCTTATGTAGAATGTGAGTCTGATCCTTCTAGTAAAAATAAAATTATAATACTGGGTGGAGGTCCAAATAGAATTGGTCAAGGAATTGAGTTTGATTATTGCTGTTGCCAAGCTAGTTTTGCTCTTAAAGAGGCTAAGTATGAAACAATTATGGTCAATTGTAATCCAGAAACTGTATCAACAGATTACGATACGAGTGATAGATTATATTTTGAACCCTTAATTGATGAATATGTTTTTAACATTATAAAAAAAGAGAAATCAAAAGGTAATGTGAAAGGAGTAATTACTCAATTCGGGGGTCAAACACCTATAAAACTTGCAAAATTTTTACACGAAAACAAACTTCCGATTTTAGGTACACAGTATACATCGATTGATCTTGCCGAAGATAGGGACAGATTTAGAAATCTTTTAAACAAGTTAAATTTAAATCAAGCTGAAAGCGGTATAGCAAAAACCTTTACTCAAGCAATTAAGATAGCCGATAAAATAGGATTGCCCTTAATGGTAAGACCTTCATATGTACTAGGAGGAAGAGCTATGGAAATAGTTCATGAAAAAAGCCAGCTTAAAAGCTTTGTAAAAGAGGCATTTAAAGTTGCTGAAAAAAATCCGATCTTAATTGATAAGTTCATTGATAATGCAATGGAAGTTGATGTGGATGCTATTTCAGATGGAAAAAATGTTTTCGTAGCTGGTATTATGCAGCATATAGAAGAGGCTGGAATTCACTCAGGTGACTCTGCTTGTAGTCTACCGCCGGTATCAATTAAACCTTTTTTAATTAAAGAAATAGAAAGTCAAACAAAAAAATTAGCTCTAGCTCTTAAGGTCAAAGGCTTCATGAATGTTCAATACGCAATTAAAAATGACAAAATATATGTAATAGAGGTAAATCCAAGAGCTAGTAGAACTGTTCCGTTTGTCTCAAAAGCAAAAAATTTACCACTTGCTAAGATAGCCTCAAGAGTAATGGCTGGTGAACAATTAACTAAGTTCAACTTAAAAAGTAAAACGAAAGATATGTTTGCAGTTAAAGAAGCAGTATTTCCATTCAATAAATTTCCAAATAGTGATCTTTTACTTGGTCCAGAAATGAAATCAACAGGTGAGGTGATGGGTTTTGATAAAAATTTTGGTATGGCTTTTGCAAAAAGTCAAATTGCAGCTTCAAATTCTCTTCCTAAAAAGGGCTTGGCTTTTATCTCTTTAAAAAATAGTCATAAAGAAGAAGGGGTACATTTAGCTAAGCAATTGGTTAAGTTAAACTTTAAACTTTGTGGAACTGGAGGCACTGCTGATTATATCAGTCAGCATGGAATCAAGTGTAAAAAAATAAACAAAGTAAATCAAGGATCTCCACATATTGTAGATGTTCTTAATGCTAAAAAAATAGCTTTGGTAATTAATACTGGAGGAGGAAATAGTGAGGCACAATTAAGCGATGCAGTAGCTTTGAGAAGAGCTACTTTGGTCAATAAAGTTCCATATTGTACTAATATGTCTACTGCTAAAGTTTGTTTGGAGGGAATAAAATCTCTAAAATTGAAAGATATTACTGTTACATCATTACAGGATATTTAACTTTTTACTTTCCAATCAGTCTCAAAAGTAACGTAATTTATTTGGATACATCTTCTTTCTTTTTTAATCTCTTTTTTTTCCATTCCATGCCATGTATTTGGTCCACTAGTAAAGAAATATCCATAATTATGTTTATAAGGAACGGTTTTGACTTTATTTAAATTTGCATCATAAAAATCAGTTCCTAAATTTTCTGACTCGTTATGTAAATTAACAAAAACTATTGAGGACATTAATTTCTCTTTTATATCACAATGAGGTTTCAGCCAAAAACCCTCCCGGTCACAAATTACCTCTAGTCTCACATAAGAATTACTTAAATCTTTTTCAATTAAAGAACCTATTTTTTTATAAACTTCAGGTGATCTTAGTTCTTCAATAAAATTTGTTAGATAAGGAAATTTACTAGAGTTTTCTTTAGTAACATAGCATCTAAGTTTTTTTGCTTTACCTCCATCTTGAATTCCAGCTCGAAAAGTCCCCTCTCCTCCATCTAAAGCTCTAGTGCCGTCATAATTCAAATTTTGCTTTCTAGGATCTGCAATTTCAGCACTGCAAATTTCATCAATTGCATTTTGTGTCAATGGTTCATTGATTTCAAAGTGTTTAAAAGGGTCTGTAAATAATTTTGTTTTGCTTTCTAAAGATTTAAATAATTCCATTTTTTTTCATCTTTGCTTTTACAATCGGTGTAATTCTGTTTACCTCATTTAATTTATTGTAACTCCAACTTTCAACTCTGTCTTCTAATTCTCTTGTTATACCTAAATCTCTCAATTGTGAATAAAATTTTTTAAATCTTCCATTTGGCTTTGAGGACTTCATCATCGCAATGTAAACAGGTTTTCCAGTCATAGCTGCCTCTGAGATCATAGACGTAGAGTCGCATGTTACAACTAAATAATTTGAAATTGCTAATGCTGAGAGATAAGCCTTTTTATCAACTGATTTGACAACGTGATGGTCAACATTGAATGTGTTAAAGGCTGCTTTTAAAATATTTTCAGATGTTCTATATGAAGGAATTACAATTATCTTAAATCTATCTGGGGTAAATAAGGTTTTAACTTTGTTAAAAAGTTCATGAATTTGTTTTTCAGAATACTTGTAATATTTGTTTGGTCCACCAATGATAAAAGCAACTAATTCTCTTTTCTTATCTTTTTCTATACCTAAATATAGAGAATTATCATTTATTTCTTTTTTATTTAAATAATGAATAGCTCCTGTGGTGTTAATTATATTTTCTCCTTTTAGATTGTCATGCTCTGGGCTCACTATGAGATCGAAGTTTTCAAAAGAAACTTTAGGGTCTTGAATGTGAATGTTAAAAATTTGGTTTCCTAATCTTTTTTTTAGAGCTATTGATGGAATTACACTTTTTCTTCCACAGGATATAATAACTTTACAATCACATACGAATTTATTTTTTACCAAATTTTCTGATATTGGGCTGATTTTTGGAGGAATAAAATTCCAAAAAGATTTTAATTCAATTTTTTGGTGTTTATAACTTAGGCCCAAAGCTTTAGCTAACCCTTCTACTTGACTAACCATACCGTGCATACCTTGCGTTAAAAGAAGTGCTTTTAATTCTAACATTAGTTACTATATAACCTTTACATTATGAGTAATAAATCATCTAAACATACAAAAGTGTTAATTCTTGGATCTGGTCCGGCTGGCTATACAGCAGCTATTTATGCGGCTAGAGCTATGCTTAAACCAATACTTGTTCATGGATCACAACCTGGAGGACAATTAACTACTACTACAGATGTTGAAAATTACCCTGGATACTCCAAAGTGATTCAAGGCCCATGGTTGATGGATGAAATGAAGGGCCAAGCCGAAGCTGTAGGCACTGAAATGATACAAGATCACATAAATAAAGTGGATTTATCTAAAAAACCTTTTGAAGCTATTGGAGACAGTGGTCAAATTTATACTGCAGATAGTTTTATAATATCTACTGGAGCGCAAGCTCGTTGGTTAAATATAAAGTCAGAGCAAGAATTTAGAGGTTTTGGAGTTTCAGCATGTGCTACTTGTGACGGATTCTTCTTTAAAGATAAAGAGGTGGCTGTAGTAGGTGGTGGAAATGCTGCAGTTGAAGAAGCAATGTTTCTAACTAAGTTTGCTTCAAAAGTTTATCTAATCCATAGAAGGAATGAATTAAGAGCAGAAAAAATGCTTCAAGCAAAATTAAAAGCAAACAAAAAAATAGAAATTATTTGGGACAGCGTTGTTGAAGACGTATTAGGTACAAAAGAGCCTAAAACTGTGAATGCATTAAAAATTAAAAATGTAAAAGATAATAAAGTTAAAGATCTTAAAGTTGACGGTTTATTTATTGCTATAGGTCATGATCCAGCAACATCTTTGTTCAAAGATCAATTAAAAATGGATAAAGAGGGATACTTAATTACTAAGCCAGACTCAACTGAAACAAATATACCTGGTGTGTTTGCTGCTGGTGACGTAAAAGATAAAATATTTAGGCAAGCGGTAACTGCAGCTGGCATGGGTTGTATGTCTGCTCTTGAGGCAGAAAAATATTTAGCAGCTAAAGACTAAAAAGATCAATGGTTACTCAAATCATTGTTTTATTTTAATTTTTTTTCCAGTTTTAGTACTTCTTAATATGGCATCAAATATTTTAAGTGATTGCAAGCCATCATTACCACTAACTTTTGGTTTAGCTTTTCCAGACACAACATCACATAAATGATCAATTTGATTTATTAAAGTAAATCTACTCAAACGAATATTAAAATCCTTATGATAAATCGGTTTCCACCAACTTCTCTCACCTTTGTTGTACCAATGTTTTAAGTTTGGAAATTGTATTGAGCCTTTTGTCCCTCCAATAAAATATGCTGATTGATTTGTTATAGGGTAGGCTGGATTTTCTCCAGCTGTGAGTTCATAACTATATGGAGCTACAATTGTATCTGAAACACTTAATGTACATAACGAACCTGAACTAAAGGAAAAATTAACTATTGCTGTATCCTCAACTTCATATTTTCTAATTTTGTTTGAAGTTGTTGCTTGAACATGAGTTATGGGACCTAGCAAGTAACAAATAAGATCAATATCATGGACTAGATTAATTCCTAAAGGACCTCCTCCTTTTTTAATACGCCATTTTTCTTTGTACCAGTCTTTATTCTTGTACAACCAACACATAACATTAGCAGCTACAATTTTTCCAAGACTTCCACTATCAATCTGTTTCTTTACTTTAGTTACGATACTGTTATGTCTTCTATGATAGCCAATAAGAAGATGAGTTTTATTTTTTTTGGAGCTTTGAATAATTTTTTTTGCTTTTGAGATATTATCTGAAATTGGTTTTTCTAATAAAACAGGTATTTTTGAATTCAAAAAACTTATCGTATGTTTTTCGTGAAACTGATTGGGCGTAGCTACGATTACGGCATCTGGTTCGTTGTTATTAAGTAATTCAGTCGACGATCTATAAAATGGAACTTTAAATTTTTTGGCATGTATTCTTGATTTGTCACTTATATCTACAATTGAATGGAGGGTAGCTTTTTTACTTAAATGAATTGCTTTTAAATGCTGGTTTCCCATTAGACCAATTCCAACTACAGCTATTTTTACTTTATTTTTCATTAAATATATTATTTGCTATCTCAATCTGATTAGGATGGATGCAAGCTTTACCGGCGTAACCTAGATCTTTTACAAGCAAGCAAGATTTTTTAAAACCATCTAGATCTTTAAAATTAAGATAAGAGGTATCTATAGGGTTTTTTGAATACTTTGCAATGAGTTTCCTGTACTCAAGTATCTCCTTTTCATCAGCAGAGACTCTTAGATTTATTGACTTAGCCAAATCATGAGAACCAAAAGATATATTTTTTATTCTCTCTTTGAAATTTGATATTTCATTGAGATTATCTAAACCTTTCTGACTTTCTATAATTGGAATTATATCTGTATTTAGCTTTTCAATTTTTTTAAGTTCCTCATGTATTTCGGTCAATTGGTTTTTGCTTTCAGTAAACGGAAGAAAAATACCTATAAATTTTTCATCACAAACAAAATTTAAATCTGAATTTGAATTAATTCTAATGTAAGTATTGCTTTTATTTACATTGCAATTTTGAATTATCTTCTTGGCATTATCTTTTTCATTATTAGGAACTGTCGACTCCAGATCAATTACGATTAAATCGGCATCTAAGGTGTATGCTTTTTTTATTTTTTTTTCCTCATGACCGGGAACAAATAATACTGATCTAAATTTCATATTTGCTCAGTTTTTTATAATCTAAATCTATACCTAAACCTGGACCTGAGGGTAGTTTATATTTACCATTTAATGCTCTTTTAAAATTTGGATAAAATTCTTGATCTATATCAAGATAAAATCTTTCAATATAAGTTTCGTTTTTCATCAATGAAGCTAATTGAAGCGTCGCAAGAAACCCAGGTCCAAAATATGCTGTATGTGGCATTACCAAAATGTTATTTTTTTCTGCGTGTTGAATAATTTTAAACATTTCATAAATTCCTCCAACCTTTATCACTGAAGGCTGAACATATGTTACCGCATTTTGATCGATTATTGATTTAAACTCAAATTCTGTGCAAGCATTTTCACCACAGGCAATTGGTATATCTAACTCTTTTTTTAATTTGGCTAACGTCTGATAATCCTCAGGAGGATAAATTGGTTCCTCTAACCATGTAAGCCTCATTTCCTGCAAGAAATTTTTTTTTGCCAAAGTTTCTTCGTAAGTCCAAGGACAATTAGTGTCTAACATTAAAGGTAGATTCCCAGTTCCTTTTCTACCAGCCTCAATACAATTATTTTCTATTTCATGAAGTTTTATTGCCTGATAACCATCATCTAATGATTGTTTGCATTTTTGTTCTACAATCTTTGGGTCGCCATATCTAAATAAACTTGAGTAAGCTTTAAAGAGATCTTTATTTTTTTTTCCTAATAATTCATGAATTGGTTTATTTTTTTCTTTGCCTAGTGCATCCCATAGTGCGATTTCAACACCAGAGATTGCGAACATTGTAATTCCATATCTACCGAATAAATGAAGAGATTTTTGAAGGATTAAAATAAGTTCGGGTATATTAGTCATATCCTTGCCAACTAATAAAGGAGCAACCATATCTTCAATTGCTATTTTTACTGCCTTCCAGCTTGTATAGCCAAAGGCTTCGCCCCAACCAATAATTCCTTTATCAGTTTCTACTTTGACTAAATTAAATTCTAAACTCTTCCATTCCTTTCCATGGAAAATAACTTTTTTTCCTCCATGACTAAAAGGCATGCTCAAAGTTATGGCTTTGATAGATTTTATTTTCATTTACCTAAATTTTTTGAAATTAGGCTTTCTTTTTTCTAAGAAAGCTTTTGCACCCTCTGCTTGCTCTCCTGTTTTAAAATACTCTGGGGACACCTCTTCCACCATACTTTTTTGCGTAATCTTTAAAATCTCATCAAATTGTTTTCTGAAACTCGCTTTCAAAATTTTTAAACACGTTGGAGCTGCTTTTAATATTTCATCACCATACTTTTTAACTTCCTCATCTAATTTTTCTTTTTTGACAACTGAGTTGACTAATCCCCAATTCATCATTTCAGTTGCTGAGTATCTTTTACATGTCATCCACATTTCTCTGGCTCGTTTATGACCAAGAATGTTTGCTGAATGTGCAACGATTGCTCCTCCAGCTGGTGAACCAACTCTTGGTCCATTTTGACCAAAAATTGAATTCTCACTTGCTATAGTTAAATCACAAAAGTAAGCCATGTGATTCCCCCCGCCTATTGCGTAACCATCTACTTTTGCAATTATAGGTTTACTACACTTAGTTAAGTGAATGTGAAATTCGTATTCATGATCTTGAAATTCTTTTGAGCTTTCCCAGTTCATATCTCCACCTGAGCAAAATGCTCTACCTCCACTGCCTGATAAAACTATTACTCCAACCTCTTTATCTTTTTCTGCGGCATCGAGAGCTTCCTTAAGTTCTTGAAGAGTTACTGGTGTAAAAGCATTTAACACCTTAGGTCTATTTATAGTGACATGAGCGTAATCACCTTTTACTTCATATAATATATCTTTAAATTGCATGTGATCTAATTTCATCTACTGACTCTGGATTTAATAGTGTTGTTAAATCACCTGGATCTTGGTTTGCTAAACATGATTTTATAACTCTTCTCATAATTTTCATATTTCTTGTTTTAGGTAAATCTTTTACAAAAATTACCCTATCAGGCTTAAATGATTTTCCTAAATCTTTTATAACTAAATCTTCAAAAAAACTTTCTTTTTGATCATTATTTTCTGCAGGAACTATAGATAAAATGATTTTTGATCCTTTATTTTCGTCAGGTATTCCAACAGCAGCAACCTCTTTTACTTTTCCGCTTTTCACTATAACACTTTCAAGTTCAGTAGGACCTATTCTTTTTCCTGAAACTTTAATAGTATCATCAGATCTCCCATGTAAATACCAATGACCATCAGGATCTCTACTTGCAAGATCGCCATGCACCCAATAATCTTTAATTATACTCCAGTAATTATCGATGTAACGTTTATCGTCATTCCATAAACTCTTTGTTAATCCAATTGATGATTTTCTCATGACCAATTCACCCATTTCATTTGTAGATACTTTTTTTCCATCTAAATTTAAGATGTCCGCACTCATTCCGGGAATGGGAGCATTAAAAGATCCAACTTTAAAAGGACGATGTAAACAACAATGTAAAATAGAACCAGAAACCTCGGTCCCTCCAGCTGAATTCATAATAGGAACTTTAGATTTACCGATGACTTTAAATAACCATTTCCAAGGTTTTTCTGTCCAAGGTTCTCCACCAGTACAAATCATCCTTAACGAGCTTAAATCTAAATTTTTAAAAAGATTTTCATCTTTAATCATTTGCGCTCTAATGAGAGCAGGAGAAAGTTCTGTCCAGGAAACCTTGTATTTTTCAATAAGTTTCCAGAAACGAACTTCATCAGGAAAATCAGGTACACCTTCTGCAATTACCATTTGCGCTCCATGTACGGAAGCTATTGTTGCAGACTTAGAACCCACCATCCATCCCATGTCAGCCATACACAAATGAACATCAGTTTGTTTAAAGTCTGCTAAAACTCCCTCATCAAAAGACATCTTGGTAACTAAACCAATATGAGTATAAACACATCCTTTGGGTTTTCCTGTTGTGCCTGATGTAAAATGAATAATTGCAGGATCTTCTGAATTTGTTTCCTCTGTTTTTAAATTATCGGAAACATTTTGAAAATTTTCCCAGTTAAAAATTTTCTTTCCTTTTTCTTTTCCTAGTAAAAATATTTTTTCTAAAGAAATTACTTGATCTAAATCATCTTTAATTTGATCAAACATTCTTATCTCTTTTGCTTTTCTAAATGTCTTTTCAACAGTAAAAATTCCTTTTGCTTTTGCTATGCTCATTCTTTCAATGACTGCCTTTGATCCATATCCAGAAAATAATGGTAGTACCACACACCCAACTTTTAAAATAGCAAAGTAAGCAACGTAAGTTTCTATAAATTGAGGCATATATAACGCAATCACATCACCTTTTTTAAAACCATTAGTCTTTAAAGTATTCCCAACCTTTGATATTTGCTTATCAAATTCCTCATAAGTAATTGAGCTTTCTTTCCCATCTTCCCTTTCAGCAAAAATAAAAGTCTTTTTAAAAAATTCTTGATTCTTATGTCGATCTATACAATTAAGAACAATATTAGTTTTCCCTCCTACACACCACTTAGTCCAAGGAGTTCCCTCGGATTCATCTAATATTTTTGTATATGGTTTATAAAATTTTAAATCACTAAATTTAATTACTTTGTCCCAAAGCCATCCTGGATCCGAAAAACTTTTCTTTTCTAATTCATCATAATCTTTCGTTTTACAGTATTTAATAAATTTAGTTAGTTTTGAATTTTGAACTTGATTTTTAGATGGATGCCAAATGATTTCTTTAGACACAACTCTTATACGTACATACCCTCTTTGATTTTGATAATACTATACATTAAATCGTTTAATGGGGTTTTTACCCCGTGTTTTTTTCCTATCCTAGACACAGCGCCACTAATAAAATCAATTTCCGAGGCTCTCTTTTTAAGAACATCAAACGCCATGGAAGATTTATTTGTTTGCCTAGAGTCGACAATTCTATTGAACATTTCTAAACACTCATCTTCTGTTACATCGACACCATCTGCTTTAGCTACATTTCTAGTTTCAAGAATTATATCTTTTCCTAATTTTCTAGACATGTTTTGATTTTTATTGCTGATATATAAATCTGTATGATGTAGATCAAATATAGCTGATAGAGGACCTATTGCAGTAAGTGCAAATAACTTCATCCATTTTCTTTTTTTAATATTTTCTTCAGTTCTTGTTTCTAATCCAAAAGCGGTAAAAGTTTCAGCTAAATCTTTAACTCTTTCAGTTGCTCCACCATTATATTCACCAATCCAAGATGGAAGACTTGCATGATTTTGAATAATTCCTGGACCTTGAACACTCGCTGCTTGAGTAGTAGACCCCCCTAAAACTTTATCTACACCAGCAATTTCTTGCATGATTTCCTCATGACCAATACCGTTTTGAAAAGACATTAACATTGTCTTGTCGCCAATGATATTTTTTGAATTTGTCAAAGCTGTTTTTAAAGCTGTTGCTTTGCACATCACTATAATTGCATCAACTTTATCTAATGTTTTAGGTTCAGTAGTAGCTTTAATTTTAATTGTTCGATCTCCACCATAACCCATCATTTTTAACCCTTTTTTATTAATTTCATCTACATGTTCTTGCCAAACATCTATAAGAGTTACGTTTAAACCCTTTTCAGCTAATAAACCTCCAAATAGACAGCCCATTGCTCCAGCGCCTAATACAGCAACTTTTGTATCTTTATTTATCATTAAGCTTTCATTTTGACTTGAGTTCCAAAGAAACCAGTTGGTTTAATCATTAAAACAACTATCATTAATAAAAATGCATATAGATCTTTATGGCTTCCAGAAATATAAAAAGATGAAGCTGTTTCAAATAGACCAACAGTAAATCCGCCTAAGATGGCGCCTGGAAGATTTCCAAATCCACCAACAACTGCTGCTGCAAAAGCCTTCATTAGAATAATGTAACCCATGAAAACCACAACTTGATAAGTTGGACCAACAAGTGTCCCTCCAATACCAGCAATTGCACATGCTATTCCAAAAATTATTGAAATATATAAAGGAACATTTATTCCTACTAAGTTTGAGACATCTTTAGAAAATGCTACAGCACGAATTCCTAGTCCCATTTTAGTTTTATTTAAAAAGAACCAAAGACCTGCAGCCACTCCAAGACCCACAATAATCATCCAAATGTAAGTGATAGGCAAAAATAATCCTCCAATTTCCATTGGCAAACCTAATTCCGCTGGAAAAGGTTTTGCAACAGGATTCCAAATTAAATAAGCTACGTTAATCAAAACCACTGATAAACCAAATCCGCAAATGATTATTCCCATACCAGCAACGGTATAACCGCCACCTTTTTTTGTTAATGGTCTTAAAAATACTCTCTCAATAAAAACACCAAATAGACCCATTGAAACAAAAGCTGTAAATAAACAAACCACATATATTATCCAGCCATAAGCATCAGGAAAAACATTAAAAATCCAATCTTGATCTCCTAAAACGTTAAACATTGTTAAACCAGCAAACGCACCGATCATAAAAAATTCTCCGTGAGAAAAGTTTACAACATCTAAACCTGTGTAAATTAATGAAATACCTAAAGCTACAAGGCCATAAATTATACCTACAGATAAACCAATAGTTAAAACTGATTTTAACGATTCAATGTTCATGTCAGGACTATTAACGCACCAAGCAATATAAATAAGAACAAAAACACTAAAAATTATATTTTCACCCTTTTTTCCAATTCTAAGCTTATTGAACATTAGCTTTTGTTCCTCCTAAATAAGATTCCTTAACGCTTTCATCGTACATAAGTTTTTTACTATCGCCCTCAACATTAATCACACCGTCTTTTATTACATATCCATAATCTGCCAAAAGAAGAGCCATTCTTACATTTTGCTCTACTATTAAAACTGTTAAACCATCTTTTCTAATTCTATTTATGTTCTTAAAAATATCTAAAACAATTTGCGGCGCCAAGGCAGCGCTTGGCTCGTCTAACATTATCATTTTAGGGTTAGACATTAATCCTCTTCCAATACAAAGCATTTGTAACTCTCCACCCGAAAGTGTTGCTGCTAATTGATCTTTTCTCTCATTTAATCTTGGAAAATAATTAAAAACCTTTTCTAAATTATCGTTTAATTGTTTTTTAGTTTTAAGAATGAAGCCACCTAGTCTTAAATTTTCTATTACTGACATTGCAGGAAAAACATCTTTACCTTGTGTAACTTGAACAAGACCTCGGCCAACTATTTCATGTGGAGGTAAATTATGGATTTGCTCTCCATCAAATTCTATTGATCCTTTCCAAGCTCTAATTAATCCTGATGTAGCTTTTAAGATTGTGGATTTTCCTGTACCGTTACCACCTAATAATGCAACTATAGATTGATCATCAACTTTCATGTTGGCACCATTTAAAATTTGAACTGTACCATAGCCTGAAACAAGCTGATCTATCTTAAGCAATTCCCCCTCCTGAATTGTTATGTATAAAAATTATATCTATTTTTCATAGACATTATAACTTTAATTTTATAGCCTAATCAACAATTAATTAATTAATGGGGGATATATGAATAAACTTAAAAATGTTTTTTCAGTTATTGTCTTTACCTTTGGTTTGATAGCTACATCAATAGCTCAAGCAGAAACAATCAAAATTGGTGTTTCATTCAGAATGCTTTCTGATGTGGGTTACAAACATGGTGAGTTAATTACTGATACTGTTGCAAAGTGGAATAAAGAAGGCACTATCAACGGTCAAAAAATCGACTTAACACTTTATAACGATGAGTGTAAATCTGAGAAAGGTGTAGCAAATGCAACTAAGCTTGCTTACCAAGATAAAGTTCACGTTATAATTGGATCTAGCTGTAGTTCTGTAACATTACCTATGGTACCTGTTTCAGCTAAAGCTGGAGTTCCGCAAATCATACCTCACTCAACAAATGCTGACATTACTAAAAAAGGGAGTGAATACATTTTTAGAGTGCCTGTATCATCAAGATTTTACAAAATCGTACAAGGTAAATTTACTGCAGAAAATCAAGGTACTAAGATAGCTTATATCTATGGTCCTGATGCTGCTGGTAAAGATTTTGCATTATCTTTAGCTGATTACATGAGAGAGAACTACAACGTTGAGCCAACTTATATGGTTCAATCTGGAGAAAAAGAAACTGACTTTAGAAGTTACTTAACTAAAGCTAAAGCTACTAATCCAGAAGTTCTTGTAATTTCAGCTCTATTGGATGAAACAGTTCGAGGACTTGTACAATCGTATGAAGTTGGAATACCAAAATCTGTTCACAGAGTAACAGCTTCTATTGGTTCTAAAGTAGAGATACCAATAAATGCTGGTTCTGCTGCTAAAGGTGTAACGTATGCTGCTGCATTTGCTGCATCTGATAAAAGACCTGTAGCTAAGAAATTTGTGAAGATGGTTAAAGACAAATATGGTGTTGTACCTGGTCACGACTTTTCACAAATGATGGACTTACTAGATATTCTAGAGATAGCTCTTAAAAAAGTTAAATTCACTGGAGATCTAGCTGCTGACAGAAATAAAGTAAGAGACGCGATTGCGGCTACTACTGATTTCAGAGGGTTAGCATCTGGTCCAATCAATTTCTGTAAATCAGGAACTCCTGAGTGTAGAGATGGTAACAGAACACCTGTTATGATCGAATACACAAAAGGTGGTAAAAACTTTAAAACAAAAGTTGCTGGTACTGTAACATTCAATGCTAGCGCTGGTTTATAAAAACTAAAATTTATGAGCGGTAGTTTATCTACCGCTCATTTTTTTAACAAAACACAATATGATAAACGTTAACAAATTGAAGAAGGTAAAAAGTAACTTTCCGGTCATGATTGGGAAAGGGGCAATATCTGCAAAGGATTGCGAGAGATTAATTAATGAGATTAAAAATGCCAAATCTTTTGATGATATGATTATGGGTGGCAGAAATAGAATAAATAAAGGCTCTAAAAATTTTAAAAATTATTTAAAAAATTCAAAACTTTCAAACAATCTTTACAAACAGTTTAATAGTCAATCCTTTTATAAAAAGGTTGAAAAAAAATTTAAAAAAACTTTTAAAGATTATGGTTGGTTAAACGCATATCTTCCTAATAGATTTTCAAGAGAAAAATTTACTAATAAAAAACTTATGAACTCTAAAGAATTAATTAAAATGTTGGGTAAAACTTACAAAAATCCAAATGTTAATTTAGATATTGATTTTTCAGTTTCTAGAGGTGGCTATAGATTAAGACCACATAGAGATGATGTTACTCGACTATATAATTTTTTAATTTATCTAAACGATATACCAAAAAAAAATGGAGGAGCTTTATCAATCTTTAAAAAGAAAGCTGATATGAAATACAGAAAAAGTTTTAAAAGATTTCCAGGTATTTCTGAATTAGCAAAAGTGACAGAATTTACACCTTCTAAAGGCAGTGTGATTTTTTTTCAGTCCACTCCAAATTCTTATCACGGTGTTTCATTATTTAAAGAAACAAATGGCAGAAAAAGATTTTTTATTTATGGAAGTTACGCTTTAAGTAAGCCAGTAGTTTGGAGATATAAAAACGTGAGTTACTTACCAAAAATTAAAAGTACAAATAAACGAATGCTTACTTCATCACATGACTCAGATTATTTAATGCGAGAAGTTGGCTAATGGAAAAATTTAAATCAATTATACGAGATTATCCATTCATAGCTTTTATTATTGCTTTCGTAATTTTAGCTTTTGTTCCGTCAGTTGTATTCACAGATGTTTACCAGTCCCACCTTGCAACATTAATATTTGTAAACATTGTTGTTGCTGCAGGACTTAATATTGTTAAGGGCTACTGTGGTCAAGTTACAGTAGGGCATGTTGGTCTGTTTGCGGTAGGCTCATATACTGCAGGTACATTATTCTTATATTTAGGCCTTGGCTTTTGGGTAACTTTACCCATCGCAATAATAGTTACAGCGTTTTTTGGCGTAGCAATGGGAATTCCTTCCTTTAGATTGGAAGGGCCTTATTTAGCCTTAGCTACACTGGGCGGAGGTGAAGCAATAAGATTATTTATTGAGAATGGAAATTTTTTCAGATCAACATTTGGAATTTCTGATATCCCCACTCCATCTTTAATGGGATTTAATTTTGACTCACCTGATAGATATTATTTTATTTCGATGACTGTAATGATTATTGCAGTTTATTTTTCATTTAGTATTTTAAGATCTGGAGTTGGAAGAGCTTTTATGTCTATAAGAGAGGATCCAATTTGTGCTGCAGCCGCTGGAATTAATGTAAAAAAATATAAAATCTTAGCTTTTATTCTGAGCGCTATGTTCGCTGGTGCTGCAGGTGCAGTTTATGCTCACATGCCTCCAGGGTACATTCATCCTAATAATTACACAGTTATAGAAATGGTAACCTTCTTGGCCATGGTTGTCCTAGGAGGTCTCGGTCATATTTGGGGTGGAATTATTGGCGCTATAGTAATTACAATTGTTTATGACTTAACTAGACCATTATATAAATATCAGCTTTTAATATTTGGTTTAACAATTGTATTAACGATTTTATTTATGCCAAAGGGTTTAGGGGGTTTTATTGACAGATATTTTTTAGAAAAGAGATTTAAAAAGAAAACTGGAACAGAAAAAACATAATGCTTTTAAAAACTAAACAACTCTCAAAATCTTTTGGTGGTCTTAAAGCCATGAATAAAGTTGATTTTGAGCTTCCTAAAAATGAAATCAGAGGAATAATTGGTCCTAATGGATCAGGAAAAAGTACATTTTTCAATTTGGTTTCTGGCATCTATGATAGTGATCCTGGCAGTTATATTGAATTTGATGGTCATGATATTACTTTTACTCCTCCACATGAGATTGCTAGTTATGGTTTATCAAGAACGTTCCAATTACTTAGACTTTATCAAGATATGACAGTTATAAATAATGTTATGTCGGGGTATCATACTAGAGTTCCTTATAAGTTTTTCGATGCAGTCATAGGAAGAAAAAAAATCTGGGATCAAGAAAGAGCAATTAAAGAAGAAATGATGGAATTGCTATCATTTGTTGGTTTAGCTGATTATGCAGAGCTGAATGCAAGTGAACTTTCTGGAGGCCAGAGAAGACTTTTAGTTCTAGCTAGAGCTATTGCTATGAAACCTAAATTATTAATGTTAGATGAACCAGCAGCTGGATTATCGCCGGTCAATGTTGATAATTTAATGAAAATAATCATGCAGCTGAAAGAAAAGTATGGCCTTACTCTTATTATTATAGAGCATATTTTAAAAGTCGTAATGGATACTTGTAATTCAGTAACTGTTTTTGACCACGGCCAGAAAATTGCAGAGGGCACTCCAGCTCAAGTTAAAGATGACAACGCTGTGATCGAGGCATATTTGGGTAAAAAAATGGACGATGAAGAAATGAGAAAGGCACTTGCAGTTTAATATCGATTTGGTAATATTAATTTTCAACTTGATTCAATGAGCCAGAACATAAAAAAAGTTTTTGAGAAACAAGGTTTTATAAGACTCAAAGGCGTATTAGATTATAAAGAAGATTTAGAACCAGTTTTAAATGATATGGCATTTATTATGGACAGACTTGTTCATAGATTTGTACCAAAGAAAGATAAAGTTAAAGTTTTAAAATATAATTTTAAAAGAAAATATTCTTACTTAGTAGGGTTAAGAATTCCTGAACTAGATCAATATTTTAACATAAGACTTCCTCAGAACAATATAAATGCTAATAGTGATTTTTTTGCAAGTCAATCAATATGGAATTTAATTAAAAATAAAAAGATTTTAGATAAGATTGAAAAAATTCTAGGACCCGAGATAGCTTCTAATCCTTGTCAGAATTCAAGAATAAAACAACCTGAAAAAAGAATTTTAAGTAAAAATCTTCATGATGGATTAGTTGGCAGAACTCCATGGCATCAAGATGCTGGCGTAATGAATAAAAAAGGACAGAAAGGTACTGAATTAGTAACTTGTTGGATACCTTTTACTAGAACAAGAATTGAAAACGGCTGTATGCTTGCTGTAAAAGAAAGTCATAAATACGGATTAGTTAATCATGTTACAGGCAGCAAAGGGCAGGTAGAAATAAAAGGTAAAGAGATGATTGATAAATTGCCATCAATTGCTCTTGAAGCAGATGTTGGAGATATAATATTATTAAATAAATATCTACTCCATTGTTCGCTTCCAAATAAATCTAAAAATTTTAGAATAAGTATGGACTTAAGATATAATAAAGCAGGCCAGCCTTCTGGAAGAGATCCATTACCTAGTTTTATTGTCAAAAGTAAAAGCAAAAACAAAATCAAAGTACAAAATTACAAACAGTGGATTGCTTTATGGGAAGAAGCTAAAGTAAAATGCATTCCAAGAAAATGGTCTTATAAATATCCATTACCAACTTTTAAAGGAAACAGAAGAGATTTAACAAATATTATATCTTCTTAATTAATGCAATCAGTTACTAAAGGAGTCTATTACAAAGACTTCGCCCTCGCTTTACTTGGGTATTTTTTGTTTGTCTGCCAAGATACGGTTAATAAAGATTTAATTACAAGATATCACGCAACTCAAATTGTTTTATTTGCATCTATTGCTGCATTGATTACTGTGGTCATCTATACTCAATGGAAAAATGCGTGGCATAAAATAAGAAAAGCTAACTTCACTGTTCATTTCTTTAGGACTTTAACTATGTTTTTAGCAATGAGTTGCTTTATATATTCTACTTTCTTTCTTCCACTAACTACTCTTTATAGTATAATCTTTACTATTCCTTTATTGTTGACTATTGGTGGAGCAATCTTTTTAAATGAAAAAGTAAGCTGGCGAAGATATTTTGCTACTGGTGTAGGATTTATTGGTGCGATTATCGCAATTGACCCTTTAGGTAGTGAGTTTACCAAAATAGGGATAATAGCTATTCTTATGCCTTTATTTCCTACAGCAAGTTATTTAATTGTGAGAAAATATGGGCACCAAGAAACGTTATACTCGTTTTTAATCTACGGTAAATTATTGATGATATTATTTTCGTCATTAATAGCTGTTTATTTCTATAAACCCATGCCTTTAAATGATTTAGTAACTAATTTAGGATCTGGCATTTTAAGAGGGATAGGAATTATATTTGTAATTAACTCAGCGAGACATTTGCCGTCATCAATTTTTGCATCTGCACAGTACATTCAAATATTAGCTGGGGGAATTTTGGGTTATTTAATATTTAAAGATATACCAACAATCAATGTTTATATCGGTAGTATTTTAATTATTGGAGCAGGTCTTTATATTATATTAAGGGAAGCAAAATTAGGAGTAAATATAGTTACATCCACTACTAGACACCCAACTATACCTATTAAAAAGGATTAAAGTTTCTTCTTAAAATTTTCTAGAATTTCTTCACTAACATTTACTGAATTTTCAGGTCCAGGAAATTTCCCCTCTAAACTATCTTTAATAAATGCTTTAAGCGCTTTAACTCTTTCAATTTCAATATCTTCTCTCATTTTTTTTAGATTTATATAAGCTTTAGCGTGGCGTGGAGATTTTTCTTGTTCACCGCAAATATCATTCATAAATAAGTACATTACATCAGCTTTTTTTCCTGATCCTAAAGAAACAGTAGAAATTTTTGTTCTTTTCGATATTTCACCCATTACATTTTCTGGAATAACTTCACATTCGGCAGAGAAAGCACCTGCTTCTTCCAATCTTTTAAATCTTTTATATAATTCGTATGCTTCTTCAGCAGTTTTTCCAACTGCTCTTAATCCTCCAATCCAAGTTGATTTTCTTGGGACCAAGCCTAGATGACCCATCACTGGAACATCTTCTTTTGCTAGCATTGAAACAACATCCATACTTCTAGCAGTCATTACCGCGTCAGCTCCGTTCTCCAATGCAGTAAAAGCACCACGTAAAACGTCTTCAGCTGTTTGATAATTATGTAATTCTAAAGCGGCTGTATAAAAAAGTTTTTTAGATCCCTCTCTAACTTTTTTTACATTATACGCACTTCCAATAATCATATCAAAACCTGCTTCTTCTGCAGCTTTTGCCTCTAAAGCATTGTTGGCTGTAACTTGAGTTAAAACTTTTTTCCCCTTTGCGGCAATAATTTCTCCAACTGTGATATTTCTTTGAGCTGGTTGAGCAGCCCATGTATAAATATTTTTCATTTCAAATTAATATCCTTGTAAAGCCAAGCTCTTTTAGCAACATATTTTTCAAACTCTTTAACAGTCAATTCTGTCGGTAAAATAAATATAGATCTTTTATCATTTGTGTTTCTAATAGTTTTAAAGTAATTTTTTTTTACAGCTGCATCGATATAGGCATTTGAAGTCATATAAGATTTTTCAACAAACCTTATGAGCTGATTTTTAGTTACCGTCTCACCTTTAAAAAAAGAAATCATAACCCTATGAAGCATGACCCAATGTGCTGGGGTCATAGAAAACCAATTCAAAACTTCATTTTGTGCTTTATCAGTAAAATCCTTTAGAGAAATTTCAGATAATTTAGTTATCTTTTTTAGTCTTTTATTAGAGCTAGCCACCATAAATATTTTAAATTTTAATTAAAATATTTATTCATATCAATGATTTCTTATGATTATTTAGAGGCTAGTTCTTTGTATATATTATTTACTCTATGAACTTCTTCAGGAATATTGAAGTAACATTCATATTCAATTTCTTCAGGAGTGACATCAAAATGATAGTGACCAGCATCTTGTGTTCCTTTGTAAGAATGAAAATGAGTATGTTCTCCTGACTCTCTTAAGTTTAGCTTTCCTCCTGTTGGATCTCCAGTCCAAAGTATCGAATAGCACTGAAAATGAGGTCCGATTGGTTCATAAAATTTTAAAAAATCTTTTACACATTTCATTTGTTTAGGATCGTAGTATTCATGTTTTATTGTATCGTAGTCTGGCTGAACATGAGATTTAATTTTACCGTTTAATATTCTAAAAACACCTGCAACAGCAAAGTGATTGTCATTTTCAGTTGATAAATTTTCTTTTAAGGCAGTTCTCATTGCTTGAGGTAATGAACCTTGTTTGCCTAACCTGCCCTTAATTTTAATCTTAATAACCTTCCCCGGCTTTCCATCTGAATAATAAATATTTCCTAACCCTCCATGTTTACGAGCAGTGTATTTTGATGATTTGCATTTTTGATTTTCATCCACTTGTGCAATGATTGATCTAGACTCATTTGTTATGAGGTTTTCATTGATTACCAATTCACCGCAATGGCCACCAAGGCATGACATAGCGCCAGAACCAGCACCGAGCGCATAAGATTTTTCTGAACCAATTTTTTTTGCTATTTCTTCATAGTCAAACTCAGCACCAATCAATTTTTTATCATGCATGTAAGGTTCACCACCTACATCAATTATTTTTTGATTACCGCTTAACCCTTCAGCTGGACAATCCCATTGTTTTAAGTTTGGACAATCAACAATTGATATTTCAACTAATTTGTAATTTTTTTGTAACCCTTTTTTTAAAGCCTCTGAAATTTGTTCTAAAGAAGTTTTAGCAAATTGCGCTTTTTTAATTGTTAATTCCATATTGTATTAATACTATAAAAATTAGATAATCAAATTAAATCTAAATATTATATATAATTATTATATGAATAAGTTAGGAAGCGATTTAGCAGATGCTTGGTTGAACAAGAAGTTAGTAGACCTAAATAAATTTAATAATAATGAAATACCTAAAACACGTGACGAAGCTTATAAAGCCCTGAACATTTTTTATAAAAAGTTAAATAAAAAAACAGTTGGATGGAAAATAGGAGCAGTTGCTAAGGAGGTGCAAAAAGAAGAAGGCTTTGACGGTCCAGTTCCTGGAAAAATATTTGAAGAAACAATTTTAGAACCTGATTGCGAAATAAAATTTGATGATATTCCTGCATCAAATCTTGAGTGTGAATATGCTTTTAAATTTAATAAAGACTATAAAATTGATGATAATTTAAATAGTGAACTCCATAACTTAAGCCTATTTACAGCCATAGATATTACTTCATCTCGATATGTACAAAGTTCAAAAGAAAAGTTTAGTAAATTAACTCAAATGTATTTGGGTATCTCTGATCATGGAAACGGGGGGAAAATAATCATAGGTAATGAAATTAAAAATTGGAAAAATGTTGAAATAAACAATGTCAAAATTACCTTAAAAATAAATGACCAATTAACTGAACCTTTTTTTACTGGTTCAAAAAGAATAGATCCTAAAGTTTCATTAAAAGCTTTTATAGATGAGTTTAAAGAAAAAAATATGATTTTTAATAAAGGAGATTATCTCCTTTGTGGTTCTTTAACTCAACCTTACGTTATAAAGATGAATGATAAAATAGTTGTTAATTATGAAAATTTAGGGAATATTAAAATTAAGGTATCATGATAAAAACAGCTTTGATAACTGGAGCAAGTCAAGGAATAGGTGCAGCTATTGCTTACGAACTAAATAACAACAAAATTAAAGTCATTTTAGTATCAAGATCAAAAAAGAAATTAAAAAGTATTAAAAATAATTTAAGGCACCCGAAAAATTCTTTCATCATTGCTAAGGATTTAAGATCTTTATCTGCGTGTAATGATATTGGAAAAAAAATAAAAAGACTAAATTATTTAATTAATGTTGCTGGTGCGACTAAAGGAGGGAAGTTTTTAAATTTAAAAGATAATATTTGGGATGATGGTTTTAATTTAAAATTTAAAGCAGCTGTAAGATTAAGTAGAGCTTTATGGCCAGTTCTTAAAAAAAATAAAGGTAAAGTAATTAACATTGGCGGTGGTGCAGCCAGAAACCCTTCTCATACTTTTATGATTGGTGGGGCAGTAAACTCTGCTTTAAATAATTTTTCAAAAGCCTTAGCTATGCAGGGTAAAATTGATAAAGTTTCTGTTTCAATTATTCATCCGGGAATGACCCTGACTGGAAGATTGCAAAAATTATTAGAAACAGATTCTAAGATTTTTAGAAAAAGTGTAAACAGACTACTTAAAGAAAGATGTAAAGCCGATAAGATTAAGAGGCCGAACAAACCAGATGAAATTTCAAAACTTGTTTTAAAATTAATAAGAAATAGAAATTCAAATTTCAAAAATTTATCGATTGATGGTGGAAAAATTAAAAACTTAAAATAAGAAAATCAATAATTTATTATTTATAAGCTCTCACAAAATTTTTTAATTCTTGAGATAGCTTTTTCTAAGTTTTCCATTGAAGTAGCATAGGAAATTCTAAAGTGACCCTGTAAACCAAATGCAGATCCAGGTACAACAGCAACCTCAGATTTTTCTAAAAGTTTTTCTACGAAATCTGTATCGTCTTTAATTTTAGTTTTTTTTCCTATTAATTTTTTACAATTAGGAAAAACGTAAAATGCTCCCTCAGGGTTAAGACAATTTATTCCTTTTATATTGTTTAAGCTTTCGACAACAAAGTTTCTTCTTTGTTTAAAAGAGTCTGCTCTTTCTTTTATAAAATCTTGTGTGCCATTAAGCGCCTCTACTGCAGCAGCTTGGCTTATTGAAGTAGGGTTGCTTGTTGATTGTGATTGGATTTTTGCCATTGCTTTAATTATTTCTTTAGGGCCAGCGGCATAACCAATTCTCCATCCAGTCATTGAATAAGATTTGCTAACACCGTTCATAGTAAGTGTTCTATCCTTCAAGTGAGGAATTTGAGCAATGGTAAAAAAATTGAAATTATCATAAGTTATATGTTCGTAAATATCATCACTTAAAATATAAACCTTTTTATATTTTTTCAAAATTTCTGCTAAATCCTCTATCTCTTTCTTTGTGTATGCAGCACCAGTTGGGTTAGAGGGAGAATTCAATATTATCCATTTTGTTTTTTTTGAAAGAGCTTTTTGAAGTTTTTTTGGCGTAAGCTTAAAATTTTCTTTTTCCTCACACTTGATAATTTTTGGTTTTCCACCAGCTAATAAAATAATATCTGGATAAGAAACCCAGTAAGGAGCTGGTATAATTACCTCGTCACCCTTATTAATCGTAGCCATAAAAGCATTGTAGAGAACTTGTTTACCTCCAGTTCCAACGCTGATTTGATCTAAATTGTAACTTAAATTATTTTCTCTCTGAAATTTTTCTTGAATAGCTTTTTTTAATGCGGGGGTTCCGTCTACGGCAGTGTACTTAGTGTCTCCTTTTTTAATTGCTTGGATTGCTGCCTCTTTAATATTCTCTGGAGTATCAAAATCTGGTTCTCCTGCCCCAAGACCTATAACATCTCTCCCAGCTGCCCTCATTTCCCTAGCTTTTGAGGTAACAGCTATTGTAGGCGACGGTTTTATACGTTTTAATGTATTGGAAACTATGCTCATTGAAATTTATAATAATTTATAAATACTATTAACATATAATGCAAAATACTTATCAAGAAAAATTAGCTGACCTAGAGGTTAATAACTCTAAAAAAATTAAGAAGTTAGAGGGAGGTATTAACTTTAAAATCAAAAGTGATTTTCAACCTAGCGGGGACCAACCGGAGGCTATAAAGCAAATACTAAAAAACTTAAAAGATAACAAACAAGAACAAGTGCTTTTGGGGGTTACTGGATCGGGTAAAACTTTTACAATGGCAAAAGTTATCGAAAAGGCTAATAGGCCAGCTCTTATTCTAGCGCCAAATAAGACTTTAGCTGCTCAATTATACGGTGAGTTCAAAAGTTTTTTTCCAGACAACGCTGTTGAATATTTTGTTTCATATTATGATTATTACACTCCAGAAGCTTACGTGCCCAGATCAGATACTTATATAGAAAAAGAGGCTTCAATAAATGAACAAATAGATCGTATGAGGCATTCCGCAACTAGATCGTTACTAGAAAGAGATGATGTAATTATTGTAGCAAGTGTCTCATGTATTTATGGTTTAGGTTCAGTAGAGGCCTACTCAAAAATGACAATTACTTTAAAAAAAAATTATGAATATGAACGAGATGATTTAATTAGAGCTTTTATAAATTTACAGTACAAAAGAAATGATCAAAATTTTTTTAGAGGAACTTTTAGGGTAAGAGGAGAAAATTTAGAAATCTTTCCATCTCATTTAGAGGATAGAGCCTGGAGAATAAGTTTAAATTTTAATAAATTAGAAAAAATTGAAGAGTTTGATCCACTTACTGGTGATAAAACTAACGATTACTCTATTATTAAAATTTACGCTAATAGCCACTACATAACTCCTAAACCAACTATCGAACAAGCTATAAGACAAATAAAATCTGAATTAGCTGAAACATTAAAAAAACACAGAGAAAATAATAAGCTTTTAGAAGAGCAGCGATTAAGAGAAAGAACTAAATTTGATTTAGAAATGATTGAAGCGACTGGAACTTGTGCAGGCATTGAAAATTATTCAAGATTTTTGTCTGGTAGAAAAGCTGGAGAACCTCCACCTACTCTATTTGAATATTTTCCAGATAACGCGATTATATTTGTAGATGAAAGTCATGTAACTGTTCCTCAATTGAATGGAATGTATAAAGGAGACCGCACAAGGAAAAGTACATTGGCCGAGTATGGGTTTAGACTGCCGTCCTGTATGGATAATAGACCTTTAAAGTTTGAAGAGTGGGATTTAATGAGAACACAAACTGTGTTCGTATCTGCTACTCCGGGTCCATGGGAACTGAAACAAACTAACAATAAACACATTGACCAAATCATTAGACCAACAGGTTTAATAGATCCTACGGTAGAAATAAGACCAGCCAAAACTCAGGTTGACGATCTTATGCATGAAGCAAAAGAAATTGTAAAAAAAGGTTACAGAGTTCTTGCAACAACACTTACTAAAAAGATGGCAGAAGATCTTACTGAATATTTACATGAAAATGGTCTTAAAGTAAGATATATGCACTCCGATATCGATACTCTTGAAAGAATTGAAATTATTAGAGATTTAAGAATGGGAGTATTTGATATTCTTGTCGGTATTAACTTATTGAGAGAAGGACTAGATATTCCTGAGTGTGCATTGGTGGCTATATTAGATGCGGATAAAGAGGGTTTTTTAAGATCAGAAACTTCTTTAATACAAACTATTGGAAGGGCAGCTCGAAATATAGATGGTAAAGTAATTTTATATGCCGATAAAGTCACAAAAAGTATTGATAAAGCCATTAAGGAAACAGAGAGAAGAAGAAATAAACAATTAGAATATAATAAAAAAAATGGAATAACTGCAGAGTCTGTAAAAAAAGAAATAAGCGATATTTTAGAGTCTGTTTACGAAAAAGATTACATAAAAATTAGCGAGGGTTCAAACGTAGGTGGAAACTTAAAAAAACATCTAAAAGCATTGAATAGAAAAATGAAAGAAGCTGCTTCTAACCTGGAGTTTGAGGAAGCAGCAAAATTGAGAGATGAAATGAGAAAACTGGAAGCAACTGAACTTGAAATAACTTTAAATCCTAAAATTTCTCAATATAATTTAAAAAGTAAGGTTTACCCAAAAGGGAGATCAACTATGGGTATGCCAGGCACAAAACCTAAAAAAGCAATAAAAAAATGGAAGCCAAAAAAATAATTATTACTGGTGGAGCCACAAGAATAGGTGCTGCAATTGCAAAAAGCCTTATAAATTTTGATACAAAAATTGTTATTCATTTCAATAGATCTAAAAACAGTGCTTTAAAATTAAAAAAAGAACTAGAAAGTCTTGGTGCCGAAACTTATTTATTAAAAGCAGATTTAAATAATTTTAAGCAAACAAACAGTTTAATTAAGAATGCGTATTCAAAGATGAAAGGTTTAGATTGTCTAATTAATAATGCTTCTATTTTTGAAAACGATAATCTTGAAAATTTCTCTGAAAAATCATTTTCAAAGCATATTAATATTAACTTAAAAGCGCCTGCAATTTTAACTCAAAATTTCAGTAAGTTAATGAAAAATAAAGAGGGATGCATTGTTAATATTATTGATCAAAGAGTCGAAAAGCTAACTCCCTTTTTTTTCTCATATACTTTAAGTAAATCATCTTTAGCAATTTTAACAAAAACCTCAGCTATGAAATTGGCTCCCAACATTAGAGTGAATGGTATCTCACCCGGACCTACTTTAAAAAATAAAAGACAATCTGAGAGACATTTTAAAAAACAGTGGAAGTCAATAATATTGAGAAAAAAAGTAGATTTAGAAAATATCTGTAATGGAGTAAAATTTCTTATTGAAAGTAAAAGTATAACTGGGGAAATAATTAATATTGATAGCGGGCAAAGACTGGCATGGCAAACACCTGATATAATTAATGCGAAAGAATGAAAGTAATTAAATTTAAAAAAAAAGAAAAATATAAATACAAAAGAAAAGTAATCATCAAAGATCTAACTTTGAAGATTTTAGTTGGAATACATAATTTTGAGAAAAAAAAGAAGCAAAGGGTAAAATTTAATATTGAAATTTTGACAGATCCTTATGTATCTGCAAATAGTAAGGATTTAAATACAATTTTAAATTATGAAGAGGTTGTAATGGAAATCACAAAACTCACAGATTCAAAACACCACAAACTGCTCGAAGATTTAGCAGAAAATATTTTTAATATAATATTTAAAAACAAACTTGTTAAAAAAATAGTTATAAAATTAGAAAAACTAGATATCCTAAAAAAAACAAAATCAGTTGGTATTGAAGTATCAAAGACTAAATTATGATTAACAGTTTAGAGCTAGGAAAAAAAGTAATTAAAGATAAAATACCATTAATTCCCAAAAATCCTGGGGTATATAAAATGTTAAGCTCTACAGGAGAAATTCTTTATATTGGTAAAGCAAAAAATATACCAAATAGATTAAAAAGTTACGTCACAGACTCTAACTTGCCAATAAGGACAGAAAGAATGTTATCTCTCACTCATAACCTGGAAACGACTACTACAAGTAATGAAAGTGAGGCTTTATTACTTGAAGCAAATTTAATTAAAAAACATAAGCCTCGATACAATATTCTATTAAGAGACGATAAATCTTTTCCATATATATATATTGGTAATAAAGATAAATGGCCGCAACTAACTAAGTTAAGAGGAAAAAAATCAAAAACAGGTTATTACTTTGGTCCATTTGCATCAATAGGTTCAGCCAATTGGACAATAAAAATTCTACAAAAGATTTTTCAATTAAGAGTATGTGATGATACAGTTTTCAAAAACAGAGACCGTCCATGCATTCTTTATCAAATAAAAAGATGCTCCGGCCCTTGTGTTGGTCATATTCAAGAAAAAGATTATTTGTCTACAGTGAATGATGCAATAGATTTTATTTCAGGTAAATCAAGAAGGATTCAAAAAAACTTATCTAAAGAGATGGAGGAAGCCAGTAAAGAGCTTGATTATGAAAAAGCAGCTATTGCGAGAGATAGAATCAAAGCTTTAACTCAGATACAGACTTCACAAAAAATAAACCAAACAAATTTAAATGAAGCAGATGTTATTAGTATCTATAAAGAAACTGGAAAAACCTGTATTCAAGTTTTCTTTTTTAGATCTAAACAAAACTGGGGTAACCAAGCATTTTACCCAAAACATGACACGGATGACTCAATTGAAGAAATCATGTCATCTTTTTTACCTCAATTTTATGAAAATAAAGCTATCCCTGCTCTAATCCTTACAAATATAGAAGTAAAAGAAAAAAAGCTTCTTGAAAAAACTTTTTCTACTAAAGAAAATAAAGAAATAATAATTAAAAAGGCTAAAGCAAAAAATGAAACATCTATTTCAAAACTTGCTGAAAAAAATGCAAAACAAGCTTTAAAACAAAAACTCATTCAGTCTGATACAAATAACAATTTAATTGAGTCTCTTGCTACTAAATTTAAACTAAATAGCAGTATAGACCTCATAGAAGTTTACGATAACAGTCACATTCAGGGAACTGATTCTATTGGAGCTCTAATATGCTTTAGTAATGAGGGTTTTGTAAAAAAAAGATATAGAAAATTTAACATAAGAGATGAAAAAGTTAAAAATGACGATTATGGAATGATGAAAGAGGTTCTGTTTAGAAGATTCTCTAAAGCAGTTAAAGAAAAATCAGGATCTTTATCGCTTCCAAATTTAATTTTGATTGATGGAGGTAAAGGTCAATATTCAGCAAGTAGAGAAGTTTTGAATGAACTTGGCTTACACGATCTGCCAATTTTAGCTGTAGCAAAAGGTAAAAAAAGAAATGCTGGTGAAGAAAAAATTTACCATGAAAATAAAGAGTTTATCTTGAACAAAAGTGACCCTCTACTATTTTTTATTCAAAGACTAAGAGATGAGGCTCATAGGTTTGCAATAAGCACTCATAGAGCAAAAAGAAAGAAGAATTTGAGTAAATCTCTTTTAGACCAGATAAAAGGTATTGGGAAACAAAGAAAGAGAGCTTTATTAAACCATTTTGGTTCTGCAAGAGCTGTGGAGTCAGCAAGTCTTGAAGACCTAAAAGCTATTGAGGGAATAGAAGACAGCATAGCAAATAAAATATATAATTACTTTCACGAATAAAAGAGCATGAAACTAAAAATACCAAATATTTTAACAATTGGACGTATAATTATTGTTCCAATTTTTGTTTTAACCTTTTTTATCCCAGGGTTTTTCGGAGATTTAATTCCATTTTTTCTATTCGCTTTAGCTAGTTTTACAGATTATCTTGATGGTTTATTAGCCAGAATATTCAGAGAAGAGTCAAAGTTAGGTGAACTACTTGACCCTATTGCTGATAAAATTCTCGTTGCAGCTGCTCTGATCCTTTTAGTAATGAACGGAACTATAAAAAATTATGAAGTGATAGCTGCAATTATAATACTTACAAGAGAGATTTTAATTTCAGGCTTAAGAGAATTTTTAGCTAAAGGGCAAATTACAATGCAGGTAACAAGTTTATCTAAATTAAAAACTTTTATTCAAATGGTTTCTATAGCAATACTGCTTACTGGTGAAAGTGGGAATAAGATAATTAATTTTCAAGATTATAATGCACAAACTATAGGAATTATTCTTTTATGGCTTTCAGCTTTTTTGACACTTTACACTGGATATGACTATTTAAGAAAAGGTATAGATCATGCGATTAATGAGGATAGTAAAGATTAAGCTGCTGATTTTTTTCTAACAACTGCTTGGTATGACTCATTTAAATCAGTAATTAACTCACAAACTTTGAAATTATATTCAGATATTTGAGACACTGGCGTAACCTCGGCAGCTGTTCCTGTTAAAAAACAACCTACAAATTCTTGCATTTCCTCAGGCTTAATTTTTCTTTCAATAATTTTCACACCTTTAGATTTTGCAATTTTAATAACTTCTCGTCTAGTTATTCCATCTAAGAAGGAGTCCGGTATTGGAGTATGTAATTCTCCTGATTTATTTTTGAAAAAAATATTAGCTCCTGTAGCTTCAGCTATGTTACCTTCGTGGTCTAACATTAAAGAATCTGTAAATCCTTTTGCTTCTGCTTCATGTTTAGATAAAGTGCATATCATATACAATCCTGCTGCTTTAGTATCCCAGGGAATTGTGTTTGGTGCAGGTCTTCTCCAACTTGATATGTTTAATTTTATTCCGTTTAATTTTAGTTTAGGATCAAAATATGAACCCCACTCCCATGTTGCAATTGCAACATGAATCTTATTTTTTTGAGCAGAGATAGCCATCATTTCACTCCCTCTCCAAATTAAAGGTCTTACATATCCATTCTGAACTTTTTGAATGTTAACAATATTTTTACAAGCATCATTTATTTCATCTTGGGAATATGGAACTTTAATTCCCATTCTTTTTGCAGAGTAAAATAGTCTCTCAGTATGTTCTTCTAGTTTAAATATTTCTCCATCGTAAACTCTTTCGCCTTCAAAAACACAGCTCGCGTAATGAAGTCCATGATTAAGTATGTGGATGTTTGCATCTGCCCAATCTACAGTTTTTCCATTAAACCAAATTTTTCCAGACCGTTTGTCGTAAGGTATGCTTTCCATTTATAGTAAATATATAGATTTTTTATTTATAAAAAAGTATATTCATTATAAGGATAAGTCAATATAACTTACCATTATGAAAGATTTACTTTATCTTAAAGATGAACAAATCAAAGAGTTTATTCAATTGCTTTATTATGCCTACCGAGAAACATTTTCTGATCCAAAAGATGTTTTGTCAAAAAAATTTTTTGGGCCAGCTCATTTACGCGCTTTAAATTTAATAGAGAGAAATCCTGGCATTAATTTAGGAGAATTAATTTTTAGACTTAAGGTAACAAAACAAAGTTTAAACAGAGTTCTAAGAGATTTAATTAAGTCTAAAATGATTAAACAAATTCAAGATGAAACAGATACAAGAAAAAAAAATTTATATTTAGATAAAGAGGGAAAGACTTTTTTCGAAACCGTTTATAGTGCTCAAAAAAAAAGAATATTTAATGCTTTAAAAAATTCAAGCTCAGACTCTGTTATTAAATTCAGAGATGTTTTAAAAAAGATAGTAGATGGAAAATAATAAAAAACATATACTCATAGTTGATGATGATGATAGAATTCGTGATCTTTTAAAAGATTACCTTTCTGAAAATAATTATATTGTTTCAACAGCAGAAAATGCAGATCAAGCTAAAGAGAGAATAGAATTTTTCAAATTTGATATTATTATTCTGGATGTGATGATGCCAGGTCAAAGTGGTTATGACTTAACAAAAGAAATAAAAAAACAAATTAAAATCCCTATCATTTTATTAACAGCAAAAGGAGAAGTTGAAAATAGAATAAAAGGATTGGAACTTGGGGCTGATGATTATCTAGGAAAACCTTTTGAGCCAAAAGAATTATTGTTAAGAATAAAAAATATAATTAATAAAAGTAATAGAATTGATATGAAATCTTTACATACTGTTGGTGCTGCAAAGATAGATCTTAATAAAATGACAGTAAATTTAAATAACAAATTGAAGAAGATTAATAATTCTGAAAAAAAAGTTTTAATTGAAATGCTTGCAAATCCAGGAACAACTTATTCTAGAGAGGAAATTGGAAAAATTTCAGGTATTAGCCAAGAACGTTCAATTGATGTTATGATAACACGACTAAGACAAAAATTAGAGGTAAATCCTAAAAATCCAAAATATCTTCAAACTATAAGGGGCTCAGGTTATGTTCTCTGGATTGAATAATTTTATAAAATATCTTTTACCAAAAAGATTATTTTACAGAGCTTTAATTATTGTTGCTGCTCCAACAATCTTATTACAAATAATTGTAACAATAGTTTTTTATGATAGTGTTTGGATTAAAGCAAATAAAAATATTACTAGATCATTGGTTAGCCAACTTAAAACTATTGAGGAAGTTTATCAAAACGATAAAAAAAATTTAGATTTTTTTACTGATAGTTATAAAAATAATTTTAATTTTGAAATTGGCATTAACCAAGAGATTTTTCCAAATGATAGTGGAGAAAGAAAGTTCAGTCCTATGGATAGATCTTTAAGACGGGAATTAAAGTCTGTTTTTGGGAATGGTAATTATTGGTTTAATACATCTAAATTTAAAAATGCAGTTGAAATAAGAATTAGATCGGGCAAAGATGTAATTGAATTTTTAGTACCAAAAGAAATGGTTTCAAATTCTTCAGTAAGATTATTTGTTTTATGGACAACACTACCTTCTTTACTCTTAATAATAATAGCTTTGATATTTTTAAAAAATCAAACTAAACCACTCGTTAAATTAGCAAAAGCAGCTGAAAGATTTGGAAAAGGAGATTATGTAAATGATTTTAGAGCTTCTGGATCCCAAGAAATTAGAAAAGCTGCTTTTGAGTTTGATCGTATGGCAAAAAGAATAAATCGGCATTTAAATCAGAGAGCCGAAATGTTGTCTGGTATTAGCCACGATTTAAGAACGCCTCTTACTAGATTAAAATTACAGCTTGCAATGTTAAAACAAAAAGATATTTCCGAAAAAATGACAAAGGATATTGATGAAATGGAGAAAATGCTTAACGATTATTTACATTTTGCTAAAAATCAAACACTAGAGAATACCACTACGATAGATATTAACAATCTTATTAATTCCATAAAAAGTGATTTGAATAACGACAAATTTATATTTGAGAATAATGATGAAAAAATAGAATTGAAAGGTAGACCAATAGCCTTGAAAAGGTCTTTTGAAAATATAATTCAAAACGGTTTAACTTATGGAAATAAAGTTTATGTGCATATTCAAAAAGGAAACAAAAGAGCTTTAGTAACAATTGAAGACGACGGTCCAGGTATTCCAGAGGATCAATATAAAAATGTTTTTAAGCCATTTTTTAGGTTAGATAAAAGTAGAAGTCTAAATCAATCTGGTGTTGGTTTAGGCTTAGCTATTGTAGAGGATGTAATAAATTCACATGGAGGGAATATACAACTGAATAAAAGTAAATATAACGGATTATTGGTTAGGATTTCTTTGCCTTTTTAATCTTTTTGTTTTTAATAAGTTTATTTATAATTGTATTTTGCTTCTGAACAATTTTTTTTAAAACCTCAAATTCTTCTCTAGAAACAATATCAAGTTTGTTTATTATTTTATCTCTTGTAAATTTTAGATCTGTAGATATTTCTTTTTTGATATCCTTGGAAGTAAGAATGCCATTTTCAATTAAGCTGGATAGTGATTTTAAAATTTTTTCTGAATTTTTCATACCATACCATATTTGATGGTAATACTAATTTCAAATATGATATAAGAAACTATGTATACCCATAATTTAGACCCTGTTTTAATAGATTTTGGGTTCATTTCTATTAGATGGTATTCTCTGGCATATATTATTGGAATTGTAATTGGATGGTGGTTTGGAAAAAAAATCATTAGGCACATCTTAAAAACGAATAGCATAAAATTTAAAATAGATGATTTTGATGATTTTATAAGTTATGTGATTTTCTCTATAGTTATAGGTGGGAGACTTGGTTATGTAATTTTTTACAATTTTAAATATTATATTTCTAACCCATCAGACATTTTTAAGGTCTGGGAAGGTGGGATGTCATTTCACGGTGCATTATTAGGAATAATAATTGGCACTTACTTATTTTCAAAAAAAAAAGGAATCTCAACATTTCTTATGCTAGATATTGTAGCTTGTGTTGCTCCCATAGGAATTTTTTTAGGACGTATAGCAAATTTTATAAATAGTGAGCTTATTGGTAAGGTTACAAATATTTCATGGAGTGTGACTTTTCCTTTGGTTGATAAATTACCAAGACACCCTTCTCAATTATATGAAGCAATGTTGGAAGGAGTGGTTTTATTTTTTATTCTAAATATTTTAATATATAAAAGAAAATACAAAATCGGTTCAAGTTCTTGTTTATTTTTAATTTTTTACGGTGTTTTTAGAATCATTTCAGAAACCTTTAGAGAACCGGACGCTCAAATAGGCTACTTGTTTAACTCGATTAGTATGGGTACCGCACTTAGTTTTCTTATGGTTTTAAGTGGTTTAGTAATTTTAAGAATTTTAAGAAAAAATGAAATCTAATATAAAGTTTTTTAAGAAATCAAAAATTCTACCAGTTGATGAATTTTTTAAAAACGTTTTATACGATAAAAATTTTGGATACTACACATCTAAACTTCCATTTGGAGCCAACGGTGATTTTATTACATCTCCAAAAATTTCTTTTTTGTTTTCTGAAATGATTGCTATTTGGCTAATCTCTACCTGGGAATTGTTTGGTAAACCAAAAAACTTTAATATTGTTGAGCTTGGTCCTGGAGATGGTAGTCTGACAAAAGTTCTACTTAAATCATTTAAACAATTTCCAGAATTTAATTCGATTAAAAAAATTTTTTTATACGAAGAAAGTGATTATTTAAAAAAAATACAGAAAAAAAATATTTCAGATAAAAAAGTAAGTTGGATAAAGAATTTTAATACAATAAAAAAAGGACCAGTAATATTTTTTGGTAATGAATTTTTTGATGCTCTTCCAATTAAACAGTTTAAAAGAAAAAAAAACTCTATTTTGGAAAAAAACTATAAACTTGATAAAAATTATAAAGTTAAAGAAGTTTTTTATAAAGCCTTAAAAAATGACATCAAAATTTTAAAATCTTACAAATCATTAAAAAAACTACATTTTATTGAGTTACCTAAATTGGGTTTTCAAGAATTAAAAAAAATGACTAAAAAAATTTCAAAGTTAACTGGGTGTATATTAATAATAGATTATGGATATTTAAAATCTAATAATCGGAATACTTTACAGTCAGTGATGAGACATAAAAAAAATAGTTTATTAGATAACCTGGGAAAAGCAGATATTACCTCACATGTAAATTTTGATTTACTTAATGAATTTTTTTTAAAAAACAGTTTAAAAGTTAGCAATGTAATCACACAGAAAGATTTTTTAAAAAATATGGGTATTGTAGAAAGAGCTAAAATTGTTACAAAAAAAATGAAATTTGCTGAACAGTCTGACCTTTATTTAAGAATTAAAAGACTATTGAGCCCCAGTTCGATGGGTGAGTTATTTAAAGTAATTTTAGCATATAAATTTAATAAGAATAATTTTTCTGGTTTCAAATAATGTTCTATTCAAAAAATTTTAAAAAATTTAAAAATATAAACCATTGTTTTTTTTCGAGGAAAAAGGGATTCTCTAGAGGTATTTACGCAAGTCTAAATTGTGGAAAAGGGTCAAGAGATAACAAAAAAAATATAAATAAAAATTTAATTTTTGTCTCAAAAGAAATGGGGGTCTCAAAAAATAAACTTATGTTAATGCACCAAACACACAGTAACAAAGTAGTAGAAATAAAAAAAAATAATTATAAAACAAAAATCAAAGCTGATGCAATGGTGACTAGAATGAAAGGAATAGCGCTAGGAGTAGTTACGGCTGATTGTGTTCCAGTTATTATTTATGATGTCAAAAATCAAATTATAGGTTGTGTTCATGCAGGTTGGAAGGGTGCATATTTGGGAATAATTAATAATACTATTAAAAAAATAAAAAAAATGAATTCAAATAATCTTATTTATGCAAGTGTGGGTCCATGTATAAGCCAAAAAAGTTATGAAGTTGATATAGATTTCTTTAAAAAATTTATTAATTTATCAAGCAAAAATAAAAAATATTTTAGAAATAAAAATGATAAAAAGAAGCTTTTTAATTTAAGAAAATTTGTGACTGATAAGCTCCTCAAATATAAAATAAAAGTTGACCAAGTTGATAAAGATACTTTTTCCCAAAAAAACAATTTTTTTAGCTATAGAAGATCGACAAAATTAAGTGAAAAAGATTATGGTAGATGTATTTCTACTATTTGTATGCCCAAACTTTATTAATTTGAAAAGATATAGAAATAAGGTATAAATAATTACATTTCATGAAAATTTTATCTGGAACAAGCAATTTAAAACTAAGTAAAAATATTGCTAAAAACTTAAAGCTAAAATTAATCAATACTAACATCAGAAGATTTGCTGATGGGGAAATTTATATTGAAATAAATGAAAATATTAGGGGCAATAGTGTATTTGTAATTCAATCTACTTCCAATCCAGCAAACGATAATTTAATGGAATTACTTTTAGTAATTGATGCGCTAAAAAGATCTTCAGCTAAAACCATAACAGCTGTAATTCCATACTTTGGATATGCAAGACAAGATCGTAAGGTAGCGCCAAGAACTTCTATTTCAGCCAAGGTGATGGCAAATTTAATAACTAATGCAGGCGCAACAAGAGTTGTTACTGTAGATTTACATGCTGGTCAAATTCAAGGCTTCTTTGATATGCCAGTAGATAATTTATATACGGCCCCATTATTTGCAAAATATATTAAGAAAAAGTTGGGTGGTAAAAAACTTATATGTGTTTCTCCAGACGTTGGTGGTGTAGCAAGAACTAGAGATCTAGCCAACAGAATAAAAGCTGATCTCGCAATTATAGACAAGAGAAGACCCGCTCCTGGTAAATCTGAAGTTATGAATATTTTAGGAAATGTTAAAAATAAAACATGTATAATTGTTGACGATATAATTGATAGCGGAGGCACAATAATTAATGCTGTTAATGCTTTAATAAAAAGTGGGGCAAATGAAGTTTATGTATTTATTTCTCATGGTGTCTTAAGCGGAGATGCGGCAAAAAAAATAAAAAATTCAAAAATTAAGAAACTTGTAGTAACTGACACCATAGATAATAGTAAAAAAATTAATAATAATAGTAAAATCGAGGTTTTATCTATATCTTCATTAATGTCAGAAGCAATAAAAAGGATTGCTAATTCAAATTCGGTATCCGATTTATTTAATTAATACTTGTTTTGATTAAGATCATGGGTTATATACGCTCTTCAATAAAATTATGAGCAATTTAAAGGCAATAAAAAGAGAGAAAACTTCCTCAGGTGCTAATAATAAACTGAGATCTAAAGGATTTATCCCTGCCATATTATATGGCGGTAAAGACGCAAATCTAAATATATCTATAGAAAAAAAAGATATTAAAAATTTAATTAATTCAGATACTTTTTTATCTAAGGTTTTGGAACTAGATATTAATGGTAAAAAAGAAAAAGTAATTCCAAGAGAAGTAGCTTTCAATGTAGTATCTGAAGAGCCTATTCACATTGATTTTATGAGAATTGTAACTGGCAAAAAAATTATTTTAGAGATACCTGTAAAATTTATAAATCATCCAGACTCTCCAGGCCTAAAGAGAGGTGGAGTGTTAAATATTGTAAGAAGAAAAGTTGAATTAAAATGTCCAGCAGAAAATATACCAAATGAAATTATTGTTGATTTAACAGGCACAGATATTGGAACAAGTATTAAAATTTCTTCTGTAAAATTGGATGATAATGTAATTCCAACAATTACTGATCGAGATTTTGTTATTGCTACAGTGGCTTCTCCAACGGTCATTAAGGAACCAGAAAAACCAGCAGAGGGAGAAACTACTACAGAGGGCGCTGAAGGAGAAGTTCCTGCAGAAGGCGCAGAAGCGGCAGCCAAAGATGGAGAAAGTGCTAAAAAAGATGAAAAAGCAAAAGAAGGTGCTGATAAAAAAACCGAAGATAAAAAACCTGCTGAAAAAAAACCTGCTGAAAAGAAATAATTAATATGCTTTTACTCGTCGGATTAGGAAATCCTGGGTCCAATTATACTAACACTAGACACAATATAGGTTTTAAAATAATTGACGCTATCAATGCCCACTTTAAGTTGTCAAAACAAAAACCTAAATTCAAAGGCCTACTTACAACCGGAAATATTGAAGAAAAAAAAATATACGCAATTAAACCATTAACTTTTATGAATAATTCAGGAACAGCAATTAAAGAACTGATTGATTATTTTAAAATTGAAGCAAAAGATGTTTTTGTTTTTCATGATGATATGGATATTGACTTTGGAAAGATAAAAGCAAAATTTGGAGGAAGTAGTGCTGGACACAATGGAATAGAGTCTATTGATAAATTTATAGGCAAAGATTATTCGAGGGTTCGTATAGGAATAGGACATCCTAAACAAAAGAAAAAAGTTAACAATCATGTTTTAGAAGATTTTAAAGAGGACGAAGAGGAGAAAATTAATGAAATTACAGAAAATATTGTAAAACAATTACCAACATTGATTGATAAAAAAATTGATCTTTTTTCAAGTAAAGTAAATCAAGACCTAAATGGGGTTTAAATGTGGAATTGTAGGACTTCCAAATGTTGGCAAGTCTACTTTATTTAATGCGTTAACTGCATCAAAAAATGCGGAGGCAGCTAATTTTCCATTCTGTACTATCGATCCAAATATTGGAATTGTTGATGTCATTGATGAAAGATTAGATAAGTTAACAAAACTATCTAATTCAAAGAAAAAAATATATACCAATATAACTTTTGTGGATATCGCTGGATTAGTCAAGGGAGCATCAAAAGGTGAAGGTTTAGGAAATAAATTTCTTTCTCATATAAGGGAAGTGGATGCCATCATTCACTTAGTAAGATGCTTTGAGTCTGATAAAATCACTCACGTAAATTCTAAAATTAATCCAGTAGAAGACCTTGAGACTATCAAAACAGAAATAATATTATCTGATTTAGATGTTATTCAAAAAAAACTTGAAAAAGGTAAAAAAAAATTAATGCAAGAAAAGGAGATTAAAATACTTGAAGAAAAATTAAATCATTTAAATGATGGCAAAGAAATATTGTCAAACGACGAATATGAAAAAAAGCTTTTGTCCTCATTAGGGTTATTAAGTATTAAACCAAAAATCATAGTATGTAATGTTGATGAAGATAGTTTGGCTAGTGGAAATAATTTTACTGAGAATGTAAAAAAAAAATATTCAAATGAAAAAATTATTACTATTTGCGCTGATATTGAGGATCAAATTATGGGGTTAGATAATGATGAAAGAGAAACTTTTATGAAAGAGATTGGATTAAATAAAACTGGTCTTAATCAATTAATTAAAGAGGGGTACGAACTTTTGAATCTTGATACATTTTTTACATCAGGACCAGAAGAAAGTAGAGCTTGGACAGTAGAAAAAAATACGCTTGCTCCAAAAGCAGCGAGTGTAATTCATACCGATTTTGAAAAAAACTTTATTCGAGCAGAGGCAATTACTTGTGAAGATTTTATAAAGTTTGGCAGTGCGGAAAAATGTAAAGAAAACGGAAAGCTTAGAATTGAAGGTAAAGATTATATAGTTAAAGATGGAGACGTCTTATACTTCCGTGTCAATCCGTGACCATATTTTTTTCATACTTAAATAAACTAAGGTAGTTAAAAGAATTAAATAAATAATTACTTTTACACCCGTTCTATGTCTTTCTTCAAGTTCAGGTTCGGCAGCCCAAGCTAAAAAAGTTGTTACATCTTTAGCCATCTGATCAACAGTAGACTGGGTACCATCTGCATATTCAACTAAACCATCCATTAAATTGTTTGGCATTTTAATCTTATTGCCGGCCATATATTTATTATAGTAAACACCGTCATCAAGAGTTACACCTGGAGGAGGATCTTCGTAGCCGACAAGAACTGAATAAATGTAATTAGCTCCTCCTTTTCTTGCTTTAACTAAAACTGACATATCAGGAGGGTATGCTCCACCATTTGCAGCTGTTGCTGCCTGAACATTAGGGTATGGGTTTTTAAATTTATCTGAAGGTTTTCCTGGTCGAGTAAACATTTCTCCCTGAGAATCTGGACCATCTTCTATTTCAAAACTAGCAGCGATAGCTTTTACCTCTTGTTCTGAAAACTCAGGTCCGCCGGGTTCTCCTAGATTTCTATAGCTAAGGTATTGCATTGAGTGACAAGAAGCACAGACTTCTTTATAAACTTGAAAACCTCTTTGTAGTGATGCTCTATCAAAAGTTCCTGTTAAACCTTTAAAACTCCAATTCACTTTAATTGGATCAACCATTTCAGCGCTTTGTAGTGGTCTAAGTGAGATAAGTAACAAGAAAGATAAAACGAGTAGTTTTATATTAAACTTTATCATTAACCTTCCTAGCTAAAGATGCTTCTGCTCCTCCGGTTAATACTGGCTCGGAGATGCTCATAGGAACCGGATCTGTTTTTTCCAAATAACCGACGACAGGCATAACTACTATAAAATGTAAGAAGTAATAAACAGTTCCCACTCTAGCTAATATTAAGTAAATTCCTTCAGCTGGCATCGCACCTACATAACCAAGCATTAGTACGTCTATTACTAATATCCAAAAGAACTGTCTATAAATGGGTCTAAAAACAGCCGATCTAACTTTTGATGTATCTAACCAAGGTAAGACAAATAAAATAAAAATTGCGCTGAACATTAAAATTACCCCACCTAATTTATCAGGTACTGATCTCAAAATTGCGTAAAATGGTAACAAATACCATTCGGGCACGATATGAGCAGGTGTAACTAAAGGATTGGCAGGTATATAATTGTCTGAGTGACCCAAAACATTAGGAGTGAAAAATACAAATCCAGCAAATATGATCATAAATACTAAAAGCGCGAAAGCATCTTTAATTGTTATATAAGGATGGAATGGCACTGTATCTTTAGACGGTTTTTTTATATCAATTCCTACAGGGTTATTATTTCCTGGAACATGTAAAGCCCAAATGTGTAAAACTACTAATCCCAAAATTAAAAACGGTATTAAATAATGTAAACTAAAGAATCTGTTTAGCGTTGGATTATCTACAGAGTATGCTCCCCATAACCAAGTTGTAATACTTTCCCCAACTAATGGTATCGCGCTAAATAAATTAGTTATCACAGTAGCACCCCAGAAGCTCATTTGACCCCAAGGCAAAACGTAACCCATGAAAGCTGCTGCCATCATTAATAAATAAATCATAAGACCAATTATCCAAATTACTTCTCTTGGTGACTTATAAGATCCATAAAACAAAGATCTAAAAATGTGTATGTAAACTGCTAGGAAAAACATAGATGCACCATTGCTATGTATATATCTTATTAACCAACCATAATTTACATCTCTCATTATGTGTTCCACACTTGCAAAAGCTAAATCAGCGTGGGCGACATAATGCATTGCTAAAACAATTCCTGTAACTATTTGAGTGATCAAGCAAAAAGTTAAAATTCCGCCAAAGGTCCACCAATAATTTAAATTTTTGGGAGTTGGGTAATCTGTTAGATGTGCTCCAAGCGTAAGCAAGGGTAAACGGTCATTAAACCATTTTCCTGCTTTAGATTTTGGTACGTATTCGTGATCACTCATAATTATTTATCCAATTTTAATAGTATTGCTATCAACAAATTCAAACTTTGGTATTTCCATATTTGTTGGAGCTGGTCCTTTTCTTATCCTGCCTGATACATCGTAATGTGAACCATGGCAAGGACAAAACCAGCCATTGAAGTCTCCTTTATCTTTTAAAGGTACGCATCCAAGGTGTGTACAAACTCCTAACATGACTAACCATTCATCTTTTCCGTCTTTTACTCTATCCTCATCTTTTTGAGGATCAGGCAAATCGTCCAATTTTACCGCCCTGGCCTCAGCTATTTCCTCTAAAGTTCTTTTTTTTATAAATACTGGTTTTCCTCTCCATAAAACAGTAATAGATTTGCCAGGTTCTATACTACTAATGTCAACTTCTGTAGTTGCTAAAGCTTGTTGAGCTTTATCAGGATTCATTTGATCTATCATTGGCCAAATTACTGCGCCGACCCCTACCGCTCCAATAGTATAGCTAGCTGTAAATAAAAAATCTCTTCGATTTATTTTCTTTTCTTCTTTGCTCATTTATGTATGTGTTTATAATGTATATATTTATTTAAACTATGTTTTTAAATACTCTAGGGTCAGAATGACACATAAATTAAGCAATAATAATGCACATAGCTCTATATAAACCCGATATACCTCAAAATACTGCAGCTATAATAAGATTGGGAGCCTGCTTAAATCTAAAAATTCATATTATTGAGCCTTGTGGTTTTAATTTAAATGACTCTAAATTTAAAAGAGTCGCGATGGATTATTTTGGATTAAGTAAAATATTGAGGTATGAGGATTATGATAAATTTTTAACTAAGAATAAAAAAAAAAGGATCATTCTTATGACAACTAAGGCTAAAAAAAACTATCATAAATTTATTTTTAAAAAAAATGATATTCTTTTATTTGGTAGAGAAAGTGCCGGGGTACCGGAAAGTCTTCATAAGACTATTAAAAATAAAGTTAAAGTTCCAATAAATAAAAAAACTAGATCGCTTAATGTTGCAATGAGCGTAGCTATCATTTCAGCTGAGGCTCTAAGACAGAACAACTTATTAAAATAATGATTTCATCTGACTATAGAAAAAAAATGGCCGAAAGCTGGTTTACATACTTGCAAATTCAAATATGTAAATCCTTTGAGCGTTTAGAAAATAATAAACTGAAATTCATTAAAAGAGATTGGTATAAGAAAAGTATCAAAGAAGGTGGCGGAACTTCATACCTTTTAACTGGTGGAGAGATTTTTGATAAAGTCGGAGTAAATAAATCTACTGTCTCTGGTATCTTCCCAAAAAGATTTAGATCACAAATTTTAGGTGCTAAAAAAAAGGGTAAATATTGGGCCTCTGGAATTTCAGTTGTTGCTCACATGAAAAATCCAAAAATACCAGCAGTTCATTTTAATACGAGATTTATTGTTACTTCTAAAGAGTGGTTTGGTGGTGGAGTCGATGCAACACCTAGTCATAATGACAAAGTAGAAAGAAGGATTTTTCACAATGAACTTAAAAAAGTTTGCATTCAAAATAAAAAAAATTATAAAAAATATAAAAACTGGTGTGATAAATATTTTTATCTTCCTCATAGAAAAGAGCCAAGAGGAATTGGTGGAATTTTTTTCGATTATGAAACCAAAGATTGGATTAAAAATTTTAAATTTGTTAGAGATCTTGGATTAGCTTTTATTGATATTTCAAATAAAATAATAAATAGAAAAAAAAAAATTAAATACTCACATAAAGATAAAGAAAAACAATTGTTTAAACGAGGAAGATATGTAGAATTTAATTTGTTGTATGATAGAGGCACAAAATTTGGTTTAAATTCTGGTGGAAATATAGAGTCTATATTGATGTCTTTGCCGCCAGAGGCTAAATGGAAATAATTATGGATAAAGAACCTATTACAGTAAATGGTCTTCAAAATTTAAAAGTAGAACTAGAAGATCTAAAGAATGTTCAGAGACCAAAAGTTGTTGAGGCAATAGCTGAAGCTAGATCTCATGGAGATTTAAAAGAAAATGCTGAGTATCATGCTGCAAAAGAACAACAAGCTTTAATAGAAAGTAGAGTAATTGCTATTAATGATTTAATTGCAAGGGCAAATGTTATTGATGTAACCAAAATTGAAAATAATGGAAAGGTAATTTTTGGTGCTACTGTTAAACTCCAAGATCTTGAGACAGATAAAAAAATTACTTATAAATTAGTTGGTCAAGATGAAGCGGATATTAAAAAACATCTTATATTTTTTAAAAGCCCGATTGGTAAAGCTTTGATTGGAAAAGATAAAGGTGAGATGGTGATTGTAAGTACGCCTGCAGGTGAGAAAAATTTTGAGATATTAGATGTTGAATATATTTAATTTGAATACGATCGAATAATTTCTTTGACTCTTTCATTACTTATCTTAAAATTATTTAATATCCATTCCTCCTCGATTTCATTTAAGGCTTGGCCAATTAATGAACCTTGTTCCATACCATTTTCCTTCAAATATTTTCCATCATAGGGAAAGCTATGAATTTTAGAATTAAGTATTTTACTTAAAGTCTCAGAAAAATCTTTATATTTAAGTTTTGTATTTGTTATAAAATTAAGAATATTTAAGTTAATTATATGATTTTTATCATTTAAATAAATATTCTTTTCAAGATCTTTATTAAAAAAATTTTTATTTTCTTTGAAATGTTTAAAGTTTTTAGAAAATAAATTTAGTTGGTCTTTTATATTATTAGAAACATTATACTTATGTGCAAAATATTCATGATTATTTTTTTCATCGATAAGTAAAATAGTTAATAAAAGTTCACGATTAATTTGTAAATGATCATAAATTTTCGCTAATCGATCTATCCGCTTAATATAAAATTCTGGAAAAATAAGGGTAAAAATTTCCTTTATATAAACACGTTCATTTAAATTAATAAAATTTTTTAAATCTAAAATTTTAAATAATTCAATTAAAATTCTTTCTTTAGAAATTTTTTTAATACCATCTAAATTTTGTTTAATTGCATTATTTGTTGTTGTTTCAACTTTGCCGTCATACATAATTTTAAATCGAATAAAGCGAATGATGCGTAAGTAATCTTCTTCAATTCTTTTTTGAGGATCACCAATAAACTTTACATTATTATTTTTTAAGTCAATCATTCCCATTTGAGGATCAAATATGTTTCCGTCAATATCGAGGTAAATAGCGTTTATGGTAAAATCTCTTCTTTCTGAATCAAGTTGCCAATCATTGATGTATTCTACTTCAGCATGTCTGCCATCTGTTTCAACATCTTTTCTTAGAGTTGTTATTTCAAGTCTTAAATTTTCACAAATAAGAGTTACTGTTCCGTGTTCAATGCCGGTTTCAATGACTTTAAAGTTTGTATTTTTAAATCTTTCTTTAATCTCTTTAGCACTTAAAATTGTTGCAATATCGATATCATCGATTTTGTTGTTAGTCAGATATTTTCTGACACAACCTCCAACAAATCTTGCAGTTACTGTGTCTGATGAATAACCTTCCTGAAGTTTATTAAAAACAAATTTTAATTTTTTATTTTTATAAAATGGAAAAAAGTTTTTTATAATTTTATCAATAAAGTTGAAACTTATATCAAACATAATTATGGCTGGGGCACTAGGATTCGAACCTAGGATGGCGGTATCAAAAACCGCTGCCTTACCGCTTGGCTATGCCCCAATATTTAAAAGGTTTGATATATCATATATCACAAAAATTAAATAGTTTTAGCAAATGAAGACCAGAATTTAGGATATTTTATTTTTAAATTATTTAAGGCCTTTTTTGCTTTAATTTCATTATTAAATAAACCGTAACAAACTGACCCAGATCCTGTCATTCGTGAAAAATAGCATCCTTTTTCATTTTTTATATCTTTTAATAATTCTTTGATAATGGGATATTTTTTTTCAACAATTGATTGTAATTCATTATTACTTTTAGATAGATAGCTAATAAACTTAAGTCTGGAATTTATCCTGCTTTTTTCGAATGGTTTCTTGTTAGAATAATTTTTAACTCTTGAGTAAATTAATTTCGTTGAACATTTTACGTGTGGTTGAATTAATACAAAAAACATATTTTGCTTTTTTTTAAGATTAATTATTGATCTTAAATTTTTTAAAAAACCTTGTTTATAAAAGAAAAGTTTAAAATCAGACCCAATTTTATCGCATACAATGTTTATTAGAGATTTGTTAATTTTTTTTTTCAAAAGATGTTTAAAAATAAATGCAGTATTTCCAGTTCCGCCTCCTAAACCCCCGAAAACTGGAATATTTTTTTTAATTGTTACTGAGTAGTAATTAGAAATTAATTCTAATTCTCTTAGTAGCTTTAGAAGTTTATTTATAGAATTATTTGATTTATTTACAAATTTTGCAAAAGGACCATTAAAAGAAATTTTGTCTTTTTTATTTTTAATTCTTTTTATTTTAATTTCATCTGCTAAATTTATTAGACAAAAGTAAGATTGTATTTCGTGTAAATTATTGCTGCCTCTGAAATTTACTTTAAGGGTTAAATTAATTTTAGCATATGAACTTAAGACCATAAATTATAGTCCTCTAATTAATTTTTCTTCGATATTTTTTTTAAGTTCTTCCTCTGTTTTTTCAAGGCCTAAAACATAATTCCAATAATATCTTGCTTGGATTTCGTTGCCATTTTTCCATAACACGTCTCCATAATGATCGTTTACTATTGGGTCTCCAGGCAAAAGTTTAACCGCTAATTGAAGAAAATCTTTGGACTCCTTGTATCTTTTTAGTTTAAATAATGCCCAACCCAAGGAGTCAGTTATGTAAGGATCGTTAGATCTTAATTTATTTGCCTTTTCTAACATGTCTAACGATTTTTCAATTTTAACTCCTTGTTCAATCCAAGAATAAGCTAAATAGTTAAGAACATACGCCTGATCAGGGTCAGCTTCTAATGAGGCAAGCAAGTCTCTCTCGGCTTTTTCCCAATCGCCAATTCTCTCATAAGCTACTCCCCTTCCATCGGTTGACTCTTTATATAATGGATGATTTTTGTTTACTGCATTTATTACTTCGTTATAGTAAATAATAGACTCTTTAAATTTTTCATTATTTTTTAAAAATTCAGCATAATCAAAAGTTTCATAAACATCTTTACTGACTAAGTTTTTATATGCATTGTCTAAAACCTTTGTTGCATACTCTTTGTTTTCTTCCTGAATATAAATTCTTGCTAGTTGCTTTGAAGAATACCATAAAAATGCTCTTCCTTTCTTGCTTAAGTCATTATAAATTTTTTTTGCATTTTCAAAATTATTCACATTATAAGAATTTTCTGCTAGCAAAGCATCATAAAAATGAAAATTTTTATTTAAATTCTTTGCTAAATTTAAATAGAAATCTGAAAGAGGATAAATTGATTGTGAGGATAATGCATTTGAAGCTATGTACAAAATTTCTGCAATAACATGTTCCTTAATTTTACAATTAAATATTGATAAATCGTTATTTTGATCTAAATCCAACTTAAATTGATTAAGCAATAAGTTTCTTGGGCTCGATGTTAAAGCAGAATTTATAATCTCTTTTGCTTTATCCATATTTCCAGAGTTAGCTACAAAGGAAGCATGAAAATAATTGTATCTCGAAAAATCTGTATTTTTATTTGAAGTTAATTCTTTAAATAAATTATTTGTAGCCGAGCTATTAAAGTAACAATTTAAAAGAACATTTTGTATTTTTATTAAATTATCAAATCTTTCGTCGAGTTTTTTTAACTCAAAAGTGACCTGATCTAAATTATAATTATCAAGCACTGTCCAAGTATAAATTGAGCTTGAAAGAAAATTATTTAAAATAAATCTTGAATTTCTTGTCTTGGCTTTGAGAAAATATTTTTGAGCTAAATCTATTTGAGAATTTTTAAGATAAAAAATTCCCATAATAAGTTGGCTCTCAAAACTATCTATTTTTTGTTTCTCAAGAATCTTTGAATATTCAAAAGCTTTTTTTAAATTTCCAGAATTTACTAATGAATATAAGTACTTAGAAGAGTAGTTTATATGACTTTTTTCTAATCCATTTAGTCTTTTTAAAAAATTAAAAGATTTTTCGTATTGATTTTCATTAAGTAATAATATTCCTGAAAAATAGTCAGAAACACGTTCGGACTTGTTAAACTTATCCAAAGAATTAGCTTGTGATGTGGACAAAAAAATAATGACAAATAATATTGATACTATAGACTTGATATAAAAAATTAAAAATTTCATATAAACAAATGGTAAAAAAAAATTTCCCAAATCCAGTAAAGTTAATTCAATATTATAACTTTATAAATTACAATTTAATTTACAATAATGAGGCAATCAATAGGTATAAAAAGGACAGTTATGAAATATCTGCTGATAAAACTGATAATTTAGAGAAACTTAAAAAAACTATTAACAATATCAAAAATTGTAGTCTCAAATATCATGCAACAAACATGGTTTTTGGTGATGGTAATCCAAAATCAAAAATCATGTTGATTGGAGAAGCTCCTGGTGCCAATGAAGATAAAGAAGGCATGCCATTTGTAGGTCGTGCTGGAGCATTACTTGATAAAATGCTTGCTGCAATCGAATTAGATAGAAAAAAAGTATATATTTCAAATATTGTAAATTACCGGCCTCCTGAAAATAGAAGACCGACAGATGAAGAAATTAGAAGATATCTGCCTTTTATTACAAAGCACATAGAGATTATAAGTCCAAAAATCTTAGTTTTACTTGGAAGTACAGCTATGAATGCATTAATTGGGAGCGACGTTGTAATATCTAAAATGAGAGGTAAATGGATAGAAAAAAAATTCGGTAATTGTAAAACCTCTGTAATTGTTACATTTCATCCTGCTTTTTTAATGAGACAACCTGCTCAAAAGAAAATGGCTTGGATAGACTTAAAAATGATAAGAGATAAAAAAATATAATTAGATTGAAAAAAAAAATTATTACTGCTGGAATTGACGAAGTTGGTAGAGGATGTCTTGCAGGTCCAGTAGTTTCTGCAGCTGTAATACTAAAAAAGGGAATTAATCTGGACCTTCTTAAAGACTCCAAAAAAATTAATTTTAAAAAAAGACAAGAAATTTCTGATCATATAAAATCTCATTCTTTTTATGCCATAGGTTTAGCAACCGTAGATGAAATTTTAAATTTAAATATTCTGCAAGCTTCATTGTTATCGATGAAAAGAGCCTTAGAACAACTAACTGTTAAACCAGATTTGACATTGATAGATGGAAATTTTGCACCAAGTGGATTAAAAAATTACAAAACAATTGTTAATGGTGATGAAAAAATAAAAGTGATAAGCGCGGCTTCAATTATTGCAAAAGTTTATAGAGATAACCTCATGATTAAACTTTCAGAAGAATTTTCAGACTATGCTTGGGAAAGTAATTTTGGTTATGGAACTAAGGCTCATTTAGAAGGTTTAAAAAAATTTGGTATTACCGCTCATCATCGAAAAGGTTTTAAACCCGTACACAAGATATTGTCTAACTAAGAATCTAAAACACAAGAAGACTTATTTTTTCATCAAAAACGTTTGACCCTGGATTCAATTTAGAGTTGAATCTAAAAATGTTAAAATTTTCTGATCAAATCGTTAATGGAGATTGTTTAAAGGAAATAAAAAAAATTCCTGATAAGTCTTTTGATTTAGTTTTTGCTGATCCTCCTTACAATATGCAAATTGGTGAAAAATTAACTCGCCCTGATGCAAGCAAAGTGAATGGTGTAAATGATAATTGGGATCAATTTAGTAGTTTCAAACATTACGATAAATTCTGCATTACTTGGCTTAATGAGTGTAAAAGAATTCTAAAAGATAATGGAAGTATTTGGGTAATAGGATCCTATCATAATATTTTTCGTCTAGGTTATCACTTACAGAATTTAGATTACTGGCTACTAAATGATGTTATTTGGAGAAAAAATAATCCTATGCCAAATTTTAGAGGTACACGATTTACTAATGCACATGAAACTCTTATCTGGGCCTCAAAAAATAAGAAATCAAAATACACATTTAATTATCAATCATTGAAATGCTTAAATGATGACTTACAGATGAGATCTGACTGGAAATTGCCTATTTGTAACGGAAAAGAAAGACTTAAGAAAAACGGAAAAAAAATTCATTCTACACAAAAACCAGAGGCTCTTTTACATAGAATTATTTTAGCTACTACAAACAAAGGTGATGCCATCTTTGATCCCTTTTTAGGAACTGGAACAACAGCAGTAGTTGCTAAAAAATTAGGTAGAAAATATTTTGGTATAGAAAGAGATAAAAAGTATTTTAAAGCTGCTAGTGAAAGAGTAAATAAAACAAAAGCTATAGAGGATAATTATTTAGATACTATTGAAAATAATAAATCTAAACCAAGAATACCTTTTGGTTCTCTTGTTGAACTAGGAATATTAAAGCCGGGTACTACCCTATTTGATCCGAAAAAAAAAATTAACGCTAAAATTATGGCTGACGGAAGTATTAAATATAAAGAGTCAGAAGGTTCTATTCATAAAGTGGCAGCAAGAATAATGGGTGCTGAAAGCTATAATGGATGGACTTATTGGCATTGTAATATAAATGGATCTACTGTTGTAATTGATAGTTTACGGCAAAAATTCATTACTGAAACAAAAGTTTAATTCTTATAAACTTTACCTAAGTATGTTTTAACAAAAAATTTACGTTTTACCAAAAGCTTCAAAAATAGATTTCTTATATTTTGCATAATTTTGCTTGAAAAATGAAACACATAGAAATTAAAATTTGATCTACTTCTAATAATTCTTGCCCTTTTTGATCTAATTTCAAAATAATTATTTTCTTTATCAAGCTTATCATTTTTTAATAAATTAAATATTTCAAAAGCACTTTCTATTGACTGCCCAGCACCTTGTGCGAGTGTCGGCAAAAAACCATTAAAGGCATCTCCAATATAAAATACCTTTTTATTGGATGAAGGAATAATTTTTGGAGTAAAATATAAAGGCCATGTTTTTATTTCATTCTCAAATATATTTTTTAATTTTGGGTTTTGTTTTAAAACTATTTCTTGAACTAACTGTTTGACATTATCAGGCTCATATTTTTTACATCTCATTATACAAACCATATTAAGTTCTTTTTTTTTATTTATTGGATAAAGGACAATATGACTGTTGCTTCCAAGCATTAAACTTATATTTTCTACATTTATATCTAATTCAGATTTTGAGTTTAATATCACTCTTGCTGCAATAGCCTTTTTAAATCTTGGTTCAATTTTTTTCATTTCAAAAAAAGATCTGGTGTTTGAAAATATTCCATCAGCAGCTACAACGAAATCTACTAGATCATTTGTATTATCATTAAATTTGATAAGAACTTTGTCTTTAAGTTCAGAAACTTCTTTAATTTTTTTTCCAAATCTTATGTGCTGTGTATAAATATCCTCTTTCAAAAATTCAATTAAAGTAGATCTTTGTAACGTTGTGTATTTTGCTTCAGGGCTATTAAACTTAGATAAATTTAAATCACATATTTTTTCATTTTGTAAATTGTAAAAATCTATAGTTTTTGGTTGAAAAATTTTTTTGTTGTCAATTTTATCAAAACTTATTTGATTTAAAATTTTTATACTATTAGTTGCTAATTGAATACCGTAGCCTTCTTCAAGAGACAAGCTTTCTTCTCTTTCATAAACCATAAATTCGTGGTCTGTATATTTTTTAATTAAATTTGCTAAAGATAGTCCTGCTATACCAGCGCCAATTATTGCAATTTTCTTTTTCATTAAAATAAAGATGAAACTTGATTAAGTATTCTTTTAGTAAAACTAGGAATGAACTCTTTATTATTATTTAAAGAGTACCAATTATATGATTTCGGAATCCTGCTTGAAAATTTATAATATAAATTAATGTTAAGATTTAAGTTTGAAATGGAATTTTTGTAATTTTTCAAAAATTTCCAATCTTTATTTACAGAATGATTTTTCATCTCTTTGATTAATGGTAAATTAAAATTTTTGAGAAATTTTATTTCATTCTCTTTCGTCAAAGCTATTTGTTTTTTTTTACTTAAATAACAAAAAATGTTGTAGTTCATAACTTTTATTTTTTTTCTTTTGTTAATTTCTATCTTATTCGACGATTTTAAATACCTACAACTTTTATTCAAACAACATTGACTACATTTTGGGTCTTTTGGTTTGCAAACTAAAGCTCCAAATTCCATAATAGCCTCAACAAAATCAGAGTTTCTATTTGTAATGAAAAGATTTTTTTTATTAGAAACAATAAACTTTTCAAAATTTATCTTGGACTCTTTTTTATTTAGATATCTTGCGAATACTCTTTTTACATTACCGTCTAAAGCTATTGTTGGATAATTATGAATAAAACCCATTAACGCGTTAGCAGTATAATCTCCAACTCCTGGTAATTTTTTTATTTCTTTAAATGTATTTGGTAACTTAGAATTGTATTTTTTTACTAATATTTTAGCTGACGCTAACAAATTTCTAACCCTTCTGTAGTAACCCAAACCTTCCCACATTTTTAGAGTTTGAGTTTCATTTGCTTTAGATAGAGACTTGAGCGTCTTATATTTTTTAGTAAATTTTTTAAAATAAGGGATGACTGTTTTTACTTGTGTTTGTTGCAACATAAATTCACTCAAAAGTCTGTAATATAGCTTTTTAGGTGATTTTTTGCTAACACGCCATGGAAGATCACGTTTGCTATTATCATACCAACCAAGAATTTTTTTTGATAAAGTTTTGTTTATATGCATTTTAAAAATAATAATAAAACCCAGATGTTCATACAAGGCCTAAGGCCTTTTTCAAGCTCAATACCAAAAACTTTAAAAAAATATCTTAAAAAAGGTGGTTATAATTATTCTAACATAGTTGATAATTGGACAAAAATGATGCCTAAAAAAGTCTCTGATGCTTGTTATCCTATAAAAGTAAAAATGAACAAAGAAATGCGAGAAGGTATTTTGATATTAAATGTAATTCATGGAAAAGAAATGGAAATTGAGTATGAAAAAAAAGAAATTATTGATAAAGTAAATTGTTTTTTTGGTTACAAATGCATTAGTCAGATCAATTTAAAAATTGTGCAAGATAAAATAATGTCAAATAAAGTTTTTCCTAAAATTAAGAACTTTTCGACAATTGAGAAAAAAATGAAAAAAATAAAAAACAATGAACTAAAAAATTCTTTAAATTGTTTTTTGAAAGCTTACAATGAAAGAAATAAATAAATTCTTAAAAACATTTTTTATAATTTTATTAATCTTTACTTCAAAATTAGAAAGTAAAATATTAAGTATGGGAGATGAAAATGCCAAGGTTACCGTAAAAGTTTTTTCATCATTAACATGTCCCCATTGTGCAACTTTTCATACAAATATTTTTAATAATTTAAAAAAAGACTACATAGACAAAGGTTTAGTGAAATTTGAGCATCATGCTTTCCCATTAGATCTCGCAGCGCTCAATGCAGAAATAGTTGTAAGATGTCAAAATAATAATGATAAAAGATTCGAACTATTAGGGGAAATTTACCTTAAACAAAAAAATTGGGCTATTGGATCTGATATAAATAAAATTAATATTTTAATAAAAAAGGTAGGATTAAATTTCGATTTGACAGAAGATAAAATGAATAAATGTTTGAAAAATAATAACACTCAAGACGAAATTCTTAATGAAAGAATAGAGGCTCAAAAAAAATATAAAATTAATTCTACTCCAACAATTATCGTAAATGGAAAAAAATACTCAGGAAAAGTAGATTATAAAAATTTTAAGAAAATTATTGAGAAAAATTTATAAATGAAATTTAAGCAACTTGATATTACTGGTTTTAAATCTTTCTCAGAAAAAACAACATTTTTAATTGAGAGCGGGTTAACTGGAGTTGTTGGTCCTAATGGTTGTGGAAAATCAAATATTGTTGAAGCTCTACGCTGGTGTATGGGAGAAAGTTCTGCCAAAAGTATGAGAGGTTCAGGTATGGAAGATGTTATCTTTTCAGGAACTTCGAATAAACCTTCTAAGAATATTTCTGAAGTCACACTTTTGCTTGATAATAAAAATAAAGAAGGACCTTCCCAATTCAAAGAATTTGATGAAATATTAATTAAAAGAAAAATTGAAAAAGATAAAGGTTCAAAATATTTCATAAATGATAAAGAAGTTAGAGCAAGGGATATTCAAACTCTTTTTGCTGATTTATCTACAGGAGCGCACTCTCCCTCACTAATAAGCCAA